>CAZAKX010000105.1:0-10816 GCA_964485915.1 uncultured Nitrospira sp.
TTCCGGCCTTTAATGCGGACACGACTCAGGGTTTCAATGATGCCGGCGGCCATGGATTCCGGAACATCGACAATGGAAAACCGATCTTCAATTTCAATGGCGCCGATGATGTTGGAGCGGACCTTTGCCTCGTTGGCGATGGCCCCCACAAGATCGCCCGGCCTGATCCCCACCTCACGTCCGGCCTCAATGTACACTCGGGCCATGCCGGCCTGTCGCTGTCCCTGACGTGGTGGCCCTGTCGGCCGACGATCCGGTCGGGAGGATAGGGTGCGGGACCGGTCATCGTAGCGGCCGGCCTGACGGACCGGCCTTCCGAATTCCGGTTGCCTGGCAGGCATTCCCGGAATCTCTTGTTCCGGACGCTCCCCACCTTGAGCCCGAACAAGCAGCTTGATCGCGGCTGCGGCCACATCGGCTGATGAATGCGAGGCGGTGAGTCGATCGACGAGTGGCGCAAACCCATCGAGTGTTCCATCTTGCAAGACCTCGAGCATGGCCGCCTGTATACGTTCCAACTGCTTGGCGCGAAGATCGGCTACGCTGGGCACCGGGACAACTATGACCTGAGCCTTTGTATGTTGCTCGATACTCCGTAAAAGACGTTGTTCGCGGGGATCGAGGATCGTGATCGCCGTACCCTCCCGACCGGCTCGGCCAGTCCGGCCGATCCGATGGACATAGACCTCAGCGGAGGATGGCAGATCGTAGTTGATCACATGAGACACCTGTGGAATATCCAAACCACGTGCGGCGACATCCGTCGCGATCAGTAACTCCGTTTGTCCGGTTTTGAACGCCTGCATGACCCGGTCACGCTGCCCTTGACTCATGCCGCCGTGGATGGCCTCGGCCCGACACCCGCGGGCAATCAGCATGGCCGTGACCTCATCGACTTCCAATCTCGTGCGACAAAACACCAGCGCGGACTTCGCGCCGGCCACGTCGATCACACGGGCCAGTGCAGCAGCTCGATGGGGTCTGGCCACGACATAGGCGGTTTGCTTGACGCGCGGGCCCGTACCGGCCTTGACCGGTTCCTTGGCGATTGTAATCTCGACCGGATGGTGGAGATGCCGGTGCGCGATGGAACGAATTCTTGGCGGCATCGTTGCAGAGAACAAGGCAGTCTGTTTCGTTTTGGGTGTTTGTTGCAAAATGGCATCGAGATCATCTGCGAAGCCCATATCGAGCATTTCATCTGCTTCGTCCAGGACGACGATCTGGACATGCTCCAGTTTGAGTACCCCCCGACGAATGTGATCAAGCGCCCTACCGGGAGTCGCCACGACGATATCCACACCGCGCTTGAGCGCGTAGAGTTGTGGACCGATCGCCTGTCCGCCGTAGACCGGCAGCACGCTGACTCGTAGCTCTTTGCCATAGCGCTGCACTGCCTCTCCGACTTGGATCGCCAATTCACGAGTGGGTACGAGTACCAGTGCCGACGGGCGTGTTTTGGTGCTATGACCGATACGCTGGAGCATCGGCAAGGCAAAGGCTGCCGTTTTCCCCGTCCCGGTGGCGGCCTGTCCGAGCAGGTCTCGTCCGGCTAACAGTGGGGGAACAGCCTCACGTTGGATCGGAGTTGGTTCCTCATAGCCGAGGGATTCCAAGGTCGTGAGGAGTGACGCCTCCAGGCCTAATGAAGCAAACCCCGGCGAAAAGCCTGTCGCAGTCGGTGTCGTGGACTCAGAGCGCTGGCTATGTTTCATGGGTGATCGTACTGCCTTTCAGTCGTGGATGAACACAGGAGCATTGTGAGAGGGATAGGCCAATTCATAGGGAGCTGATGTTACGTTGAATATTGTGACAGCGCAAGGGAGTGTTGCGGCCGATCCAGCCATCTCCCTGCGCAGCATGTGCTGAGAGGGAGGGTGAAAAGCAAAAAGATGTGTCGCTGCACTGGGGATGGGAATTGGCGGCTTGGGACGGTATCGCGCCAGAAACATGGGCGGACCGGAATATCATCTCCTGTCCGCCCAAGGTCGACCAGAAGCCTATACCGTTCAGAACTTACGCGAGTGGGGCGCCAGATCGCAATACGGCTCTTATATTCTTCTCGAAGCCAGGGTGCGGACCGATACGAGCTGGTCTTGCGTCGGCAGAAGGAACATCATTTGTGCAAGCGCACGATAGGCCGCTTCCACCTGACGGCATCGATCCACAAATCGACTGGACGACAAGCGAGGGAAGTAGTCCCGATGCCGTTCGTAGAACAGCGCGCGTCGTTTCCAGCGCTCGGCTTTGAAGATGAACAATCTGGTGACCAACTCCAATAGATGCTCCCGAGATAACCGCTTTGCTCCTCCTCTCGCTGGAGCAGAGATGACGGATGTGGATATGGCCAGTCCTTTCGTGACTTCCTTCATAGCGAATTCCTCCTTGTACTATGCGCTGAACCATCGTCCTGAGCATCATGCCACGCGGCCACAGGGGCCAAAGGCCTGAGCCCATCCTGGTATCAGAATATAATCCGGCAACATGAAGAGATGATTAGGACAAGATGAAAACTTCTTCATAATACCCAGACGAACCTCCGGTATCGTCCAGGGAGGGGCGTCGGATTACAGCCTCATGTCAGAAAAACAGAATGATCGGAACGAGGAGGGAGGGAATAAAGAAGCACGCGGGCCACTGACCAGATGCCTGCCTGAAATTGTAGGGACGAGATGTCGAAATGATTGTGCGACATCAGATGAATCGCATGCCTGACTCTCTAGGACTTAAAAGCCGCGACAGCCTCCGCTTCCGTGTCGCACAATTGAACACTTTCTCCATACACGCGGTTCAGTAGATTGAATCCACTGGCTTCGAGGGCTTCTTTCACCATCCCTTTCGCAGCGGCAATCTTCATCTCTCCCTGCACATTGTTGAGCTGCTTGCACGCCAGAATAAGGACTCGAATGCCACCGCTACTGATATAGTCGACATCAGCCAGGTTGACGATAACTTTCCTGGCGCCCGCATCGACAATCTTTTTCATTTCTTGGTTTCCGTGCTCGGCCGTGGTAGCGGCAAGGCTTCCCTGCATGTTGACAAAGGTGATACCGGCGTTCTCACGCGAGGTCACGGTCAATGTGTGTCGAGTTCCCTGGTCCATTTTCTTATACTCCTTTTCCGGTGAAGAGTGCACACGTTCTAACTGTTCGGCGCAAGCTCAAGCGCTGTCGCGCCCGTCTTCGCGCATGCCACAAGTTGTGGCCAATCATAGCAAAGACACGCGCACGCTTCCATCCGGCAACAGCGTAGGCGTGAGCAGCGTGATTCCTGCATGAATCAGCGCATTCCCAAGGATGAAATCGAGCGCTAGCCTCGCTCTTGGACCTTCGACAGCGCTTCATCCATCGTGGACGCATGAAGGCTTGTCATCAGCGCTCCGCTCAATTGGAGTACCGTCCTGACATGATCGCTCCCACCACAGAGCACCACCCGTCCGCCCGTTTGCATCATCGCGACGACAGCTTTGAGAATCACCCGCAGCCCAATGGAGGAAATGTACGAAATCTGAGAGAGGTCAAGCACAATCTGCCGTTCGCCACGTCCGATGTGGCCGGTCAGCACACGCTCCACCTCCGGCGCGCTGTTCGTATCGAAGCGGTCCCGCGGGGTGACGATCAGCACGGTCCCACTGTGACGTGTGTCGACACCCCTTCCGCCTCTCCGAGAGTCTTCCGGTAATTCGTGCGGAAGTCTCCCGACTTCGAGCGCGCTGATTCCTGTCATATCGGTACGGCTGCTTGGGGCAGGTGCCCCGGACACCAGTCTTTTTTTTATCGTCAGCACGTTACGTCCCACATTACGATGGTACGTCACTTCGTCAAACATGGCCCGGACCAGATGAATCCCCAAGCCACCGATCTCACGTTCATGCAACAACACCGACAGATCCGGGGGAGCGACGGATAGCGGGTTAAAGGGAATCCCATCATCCCGAATAGTCAGAACGACACAGGCATCATGTACTTCGCCTTCTACTTCTATGTGATGTTCCGTCGGATCATTGGGGAATGCATACTGCACGACGTTGTTCAGCAGGTCATCGAGCGCCATATTGAGAGTGGGAATAAGCGGTTTGGCCCCTGCCCATTGCGCCACATACAGCTCAAACGCAATCTGTAAGTCAGGGATGGCCATCAACTGATTGGGCATCGTTTGGTGAAAGACCTTGACCGCAACGTCGGACGGAGAGACACCATGGTATCGCAGTCCCAACATGGTGATATCGTCAGCCTGAGGGGCCTCCCCCGCAAACCCTCTCACCGCATTCATGACCTCACTGAGGCGATCGACGACGGAGGGAGCTTGCGACTTGGTAAGGACAGCTTTCAATCGGCTGTTGCCGAACAGTTCGCGCCGCCTATTATCGGCCTCAGTGACGCCATCCGTGTACAAGAAGAGTTCGTCGCCCGGACCCAGTTGAATCGTGGTTTCCTTGAATGCGATACCAGGCATGGGGCCGACCATCGGTCCGTCTTGGGCCGTCAGCCATTCAAATTGTCCACCCTGCCTCTTGAGCAACGGAGGGTTGTGCCCCGCATTTGTCGCAAGAAGGGTCCCATCACGAAGATTCAAAATACCTACGTACAGTGTCACGAACATGCAGGAATCGTTATCCGCGCTGAGCGCATCGTTCACATGGGTGACGATGCTGGCCGGAGAGGGGTCGGACATAGCTCTGGTCTTGACCATGATCTTGGTCATGGCCATGAAGAGCGCGGCAGGAACCCCGTTGCCCGACACATCGCCGACCACAAAACACAAGCGATGATCATCGATCAGAAAGAAATCGTACAGATCGCCCCCGATCTCCAATGCCGGTTCAAGTACAGCATACAGTTCCAGCTCTTTCCGATCAGGAAAAGCAGGAAAGACACGTGGGAGCATACTCCGTTGAATATCGCGCCCTACATTCAGCTCCTCCTGCATGCGGGCTTTCGCGGCTTCCACCAACGCCAACGAATCCGCCAACCGTGCCGTCGCATCTTCGGCAGCCTGTTCGGCGTTTTTCAACGCCGTAATGTCGGTCGCGATAAAGACGATTCCGCCGTCATGCGTCTTCCGCTCATTGATTTGAAGCCACTCTCCGCTGGACCGGTATTGAATGTACGGTGCGACAGGATGTCGATGCATGTCAAGGCGCCATCGCATCCAGGGTTCGACATTTCCGATCGCCGCTGGGATATCGCCGCGTTCGGCAGTCCGGCGAACGATCGATTCAAACGGATCACCTGCTTGCACTTCGGCCCCGGTCCCTGACATGACTTCACGATACTTGCGATTACAGATGACCAGACGGTCGTCCGGGCCGAACAGCGCAAACCATTGCGGAACACTTTCAATGGCTTCGAGCAACCGCGCGTGGCTGCGACGCGCCAGGCTTGATGCCGTGGTGACTTGTCGGTCGATGATGGCCAGGAGAGTCGAGAGCGACACCGCGACGACCGCGAGAAGCTGCACGTCGATTCCAGGCGGCGGAGTACCGGTCGTGACACCTGAAAAACTGTACGTGGGAATCATCCCGGCCACATGGGAGGCAGCCAACGCGACCCCCATCGCGCTCGCCTTTTCCGTCACCCGCCAGTCCCCGTACCGGATGTTCCAGCCTCCGACCAAGAGAACCACAATACCAAGCCCGACCATCACCACCACCGCGAAGATGAAGAGAGGCAAGTTCTGTCGGACATCGGCCACCTGATGTATCGCCATCAGGCTCGTGAAGTGCGTCACCATCAGACACGCACCCATCACCATCCCACCGGACACGAGTCGGAGGCGATTTCCGTCATGGGTGCTGATGAGGTATACCGCTACGGCTCCGGCAGCCCCGGCGAATAGAATAGACACAACGGCCAGACCGACATCCTGTGCAGCCGGAATCGGTGGGCAGAAGGCCAGATTACCGATGAAGTGGATCGCCCAGATCTCAAGCCCACTGGCGACGGCACCAACCGTGAGCCAGCGCAGCTTGAAGGAGCCTTGTTCGGTGGCCCGCATCCGTTCGGCAATGCTGAGGATGACGTAGGCCGCCGCGCCACCGAGTAGCATCGAACAGACGGCAAGCACCGGATCGCACATTCCAAGCAAGGTGAAGCTCCGATCAGGACGTCTTTGACATGAGTGAGGAGGCAATCATGACATATTTATCTAGGTCTCTAGAAACGATAAACACCATCAATTGATGTATCACCTACCACGTTATCCCTCATCTCTCAAGTTGGATATCCAGAGAAAACTCCCCATCGCAGCGTGTGAAGGCTGCCGTCAAGGTACCGGCTGATTGAGACGATCCCAACGCGGCGTGCGTAGAGTGTCATCCACAGACCAGTATAGGAACACGACCTGTCCCAGAATCTGAGTCTTGCTGACGGGCCCTAAGAAGCGGCTATCCAAACTCTCTTCTCGATTGTCGCCCAGAACAAAATAGGCATCCGGCGGAACGGTCAGAGGGCCGATATGATCACGCACGTTTCCGGGCGTCAGCGATCGATCGGTATGCTGCACATAGGGCTCCGTCATGAGTTCACCATTCACCGAGAGTGCCTGGGCACGGATCTCGATCAAATCACCTGGAAGCCCGATCACACGATGCAAGAAGAGTTTTCCCTCTTCGTCTGGGTAGCGGTACAGGACAACATTCCCTCGCCGTGGAGTTGCTGCTTGATAGGCAGCCCTGTTCACAATGACATGATCCCCCGGCAAGAGCGTAGGGACCATACTCACATTGAAGACCTCAAACGTCTGCGATCGGGCTCGCACCACCGGTAAGAGATTCGGAAGGCGATCAGTCACAAAACTTCGACGAAGCAGCTGCACCTGAGACGCGGTGTTCAGAGCCTCTCGTTCATATCCCTCAACAAGTCTCTGGGCCTCTTCGTTGGACAAGAAGCCCGTATAGTGCTCCGCGAGGTGCTGCTCCCAGAAGTCGGCGGGGGCCAGGTCGAACAACATCACCTTGAGGGATCCTTCGAACGATCGCTGGATATGCTCAAAGTCTGTCGGAAGCAGCGGATCGGCGATGTCCGACTGGAGCTCTAACTGATGACTATATCCCACCACATCAGCCTGATTCACGATGGCCTGGTACAGACGATCCAAAGATACTTCAAGGTGTGCCAGTTGTCGGAAGGCGTTCTTTGGTTCTTGGTCGCGGTGAGGAGCGGTCATCGGGGCACTGCTGCATCCCGCCCAGAATCCACTACATGCAACCACGAGGCATATCACTGCCCAATTCGAAGATCGACCGAAGAGTCTTGACACAGGTGGGAGCATGTTACTATTCAATCAACTTCCTTCGTTCTTGGATCGTGATAAGATACCGTACCTTGCCTGGATGGGGAAGTGTCTTGGCTTCACTCCCACCAAGCTCTCTCTTCCCCTCTTCAATTGTGGTAGCCTATGCAATCAGCCCGGGTACACGATGCGTGTTGTCTTACTATTGATCATTGTCGGCCTCGTCATTTTCGGACCACAACTTTGGACCAGACGGGTGTTTGCCAAGCATAGTGCGCCTCGCCCTGACTTTCCGGGAACCGGAGGCGAATTGGCCCGGCACCTGCTCAATCGGTTCGACATGCACCATGTGAAGGTCGAACCGACCGAGACCGGCGACCACTACGACCCTGTCATCAAAGCAGTCCGTCTCACGCCCACCATATTCGATGGGAAATCCCTTACGGCGATTACGGTCGCCGCCCACGAGGTCGGACACGCTATTCAAGACCACCTCGGGTACCAGCCGCTCGCGGAGCGCACCAAGCTCGTGCGGGTCGCGCAGGGAGCAGAGAAGCTCGGAGTCGTCCTGATGATGGGGATTCCGATCGCGGCGGCCGTCGCCCGAAGCCCTGCCGCAGGCGTCCTTGTCATGGTGGCCGGGATGGCGACCATGGGAATCTCCACGCTGGTCCACTTCGTCACGCTTCCGGTCGAGTGGGACGCCAGCTTCAGACGTGCTCTTCCCGTCCTCCGGCAGGGCAACTATCTGTCGCCTGAAGATGAGCGGGGCGCTCGCAGCATTCTCACTGCCGCCGCGCTCACTTACGTGGCAGCCTCCCTCGCCAGTCTGCTGAACTTGTGGCGCTGGATCGCCCTCTTACGACGGTAAGCCCTGACCATCGTGTGGCTGAGCAGGTCCATACCTTGAGCGTGTGAACCAGTGAGGCGTGAGAAGCTTGAGCAGAGTCCGAGGCGTGAACGCCAAGTCTTGATAGGATCGCTTCCCGGCCATCACGTCCGTCACTGCTTCACAGAGCCGTTGCCCCTGTCGCGAAAACGCCCACGATCGCGTGCGAGGAAAGTCATACAGTAGCCGGGCCAGCCATCGCCCTCTTCGCAGTTCAGGGAGGATCGATTCAGTCAGTGAACGGGTATACGCGTGCTTGACGGACTCTTCTTCAAGATGCCTGTCGATCAAGGATTGCGCCGCCATCAAGCCGCTTTGAATGGCGAACGAAATGCCTTCCCCGGTGACAGGATCGGCGAAGCCGGCAGCATCACCGACCAGCAGGATACGTTTGTCGACGAACGGTCCTTTTCGTGGCTGTATGGGAATCACAAAGCCATGGCGCTCGACCTGCGTGACCGAGCCACAGCCAAGCTGGTTCAGATAGCGCGTCATCGATGGTTTAAGGTCGCCTCCCCGCTGCGCCGTCGACAGCACACCGATCGACAGATGATCTTTTTTGGGAAAGGCCCACGCATACCCATGGGACAGGACGCCAAAATCAAATCTCGCCGTACCGTGAAATCGATCCAGTCGATCACGAGCAATCGTCACTTCGTACTCGAGTGCTGGAATGAGGACGCGTCCGTCGGTCAGACCCATTTTTCGTGCAACCGTACTGAGTGCCCCGTCGGCAGCGACCACGAACTTGGCCTTCATTGAACCTGCGCGTGTGGCGACCGTGAGAAAGTCGCCGTGGAACGAAATATTCTCTGCGGCACATCGCTGGTGAACGACGGCCCCGGCTGCTTGCGCAGCTGACAGAAGGGTGAAGTCAAACTGATCGCGCATCGTCATGGAGACGATGGGAGTCTGTCGATGAGTCGTGAAGGACAATTCGGCTGGGAGAAGATTCAACTGCGCGGTATGACAATCCTGTTCAACCACGTGGCGCACATCCAGGGGCAAGGCCTGCATCGCCCGTCCCACGATCCCGCCGCCACAGGTCTTGTAGCGCGGCAGCGACGCCTTCTCGAGCACGGCAACCGCCACGCCCGCTTTTGCCAGACGCCACGCCGCGCAGGACCCAGCCGGTCCACTGCCGACCACAATGACGTCATAGGTGGTGGTCATATTGTACGTTTTCTAAAAACCAAGACTGCCTGTATCTGTTGTGCCCCTCCCAAGAGAATTCTTGAGCACCAGCACTCAGATACGGACGGTACTCACGACGGCATGAGCTTCTTTTTGATCACCGTCAGGTGCTCAGGAGTCGATCGCACGCGTATGGTGAGTCCCTCTGCATCATACTCTTCGGACAAGATCCGCATCCGAGCGCGGATCTCTGCAAGGACTCCCTGAGCCGTAAACGGCAGACGTAATTCCTCGTCGACCATCTCTCGCTCAAAGTACCGCATGATGCGCTCGCGCAACGCGTTCAGATCGTCTCGGCTTCTCGTGGACAGAAACACGGCGTCGGGATATTCGGTCCTGAAAGAGGCAAGCTCTTCCGGTCCGAGCCGATCTCGTTTGTTCAACACGAGGAGGCTGGGAACATCTGTGGCTCCAACTTCGGCTAACACCTTCCGCGTGACGTCGAGTTGCGATCGAAAGGACGGATCTGAAGCATCAACGACAAACAGCAACAGCGAGGCACCGGCGGCCTCATCAAGCGTCGACTTGAACGAGGCCACCAGGTCATGCGGGAGTTTGTTGATGAATCCCACCGTATCGGTCATGAGCACTTTGGGCCGCGTTTCAGGATACAGAGGTCGAATCGTCGTATCGAGCGTGGCGAACAGCTTGTCGGCCACGAGCACTTCGCTTCCCGTCATCGCACGCATCAGCGAGGATTTGCCGGCATTGGTGTACCCGGCGAGCGCGACCGTCAATTCATTTCCCCGTCTCGCTCGGCGCGTGAGATGCTCGTCCCCGATCGCCGCCAATTCTGTCTTGAGTTCTTTGATGCGATCGCGGATTCTACGCTTATCGAGCTCAAGACTCGTCTCTCCCGCCCCTTTGCCTCCGATCCCTCCACTTTGCCGCTCGCTGCCGCCGCCGGTTTCACGCAGCCGTGGCGCAAGATAATTGAGCCTCGCAATCTCCACCTGCAGGCGGGCCGCTCTGGTCCGAGCGTGTCGACTAAATATCTCAATGATGACGCCGGTACGATCGAGAACCGGCACTCCGGCGGCACGTTCGAGATTTTTCAATTGTGACGGTGAGAGATCGCAGTCCACGATGACGATCTGCGCCTGTTCGCAAGGACTGGGCGACACATCGCTTGCTTCATCTGAGTCGCCTTCTTCTGCTTCCTCCGCGACATCCACTTCAACCGCTGCACGCTGCGAGGCCGCTTTGTGCAGAGACCGTTCAAACGACGCCCCTACGGTTCCAGGACCTCCGGTCCACTGCGCCAGTTCGGCGAGTTTGCCCTGGCCCAGAACCGTCGCGAATCTATCGGAACTCCGTTTTTGCCTCACCTCGCCCACAACCTGGTACCCGAGAGTTTTGACAAGACGTGTGAGCTCGTGCAGCGAACTCTCCAGGTCCTCCCCCGTCACACGAGGGGTCTGGATCGCCACCAGCACGGCACGGGATGATGAGGGATTCGACATGGTTTGGGTTTCCTTTGAGGACATCGTCGTGAAGGGA
>CAZAKX010000106.1:0-10670 GCA_964485915.1 uncultured Nitrospira sp.
TGGTGGATGTTGACGGGCTCGTGGCTCCGCAAGGACGCGCCTTCGATGCCGCCGCAAAGATCCGCCATGATCTCACCGATCATTGGTCTGTCTCTGCGGGATATCGCACGTTTGAAGGCGGGGTGGATAACGGTGAGCGGTTCGCCTTCGGTTGGTTCCACTTCGCCGTGGTCTCGATTGGGTATCGGTACTAAAGCAGCTTCTCGTCCAGAGGTTCTACGCGAGGCGGTTGATGAACGACCAGCTTGATCCCTCGGTGCATGCATGGACCAAGTACGAGCGGTTGATTCTCTTCGACGGGGTCTGCAATTGGTGCAATGCCTGGGTGAATGTAACCATTGCCCACGATCCAGCCGGGCAGTTCAAGTTCGGGACGCTCCAGTCCGAGCAGGCGCAACGCATCCTCCGTGACCTGCATCTGCCCGCCACGGACTACCAGACCTTCCTCTTGCTGGAAGAGGGCCGTGTCTATACCAAGTCCACTGCGGCTCTGAGGGTGATCCGACAGCTCTCTCGGTGGTGGCCCCTATACTACCTCTGTGTGTTGGTGCCCGCTCCCCTCCGCGATGTGGTCTATGACTTCGTGGCGCGTCACCGGTACCGGTGGATGGGCCGAGCGGCGACTTGTCGGATCCCAACTCAAAAAGAACGCGACCGATTTGTCGGATGATGGGTGTTAGCATGTTGGGGCAGCAGATGTATTCTGTCATACACAACACGTGAGCCCAATTATCACAGTAAGCCCTCGTCGCCTTTTTCTCATCCCCTTCTCAGTCCTCAGTCCTCAGCACCCAAGTCTCAGTACTGTCGTAGAGTTTCCCGGCGCGCCGTTCATCCTCCCCTCACTCACGCTTCTCAGCGCCGCTGCAATCGTATGGTGCTCAGCAAAAGCCAAGGGGATAGTTTTGTTGGGGCTCATGGGGGGCAAAGTAAGGTGAGTTGTAACGAGCCATCAATTACTGTATATACGTCTGGGTGTTTACGTGGGATGTTGCGAAAGCGATTGCCAATTTTGAAAAGCATGGTGTGTCGTTCGAAGAGGCAGCAACCGTCTTTGGCGATATGAATGGTCTCGACTGGGACGATCCTGCCCATTCAGCCCAAGAGCGCCGGTTTAAACGACTTGGCCAATCGGTGAGCGATCGACTTTTGCTTGTGGTGTATACCGTACGGAGGGTGGGGCATGAAAAAGAAACATTCAGGATCATCAGCGCGAGGCCGGCGAGTCGGAGGGAACGTCAAGCCTATACCCGACTCACAGATTGATTTCTCAGACATTCCGGAGTCGACGACGGAGGAACTTCGACGTGCCCGCCGGGTAGGGAGACCATCCAGCGGCATGGCGAAACAGCTTATTGCTATTCGCCTTTCGCCACGGCTCTTGAGCCAGTTGCGGAAAATGGCCGCCAAACGCGGGAAGCCTTACCAGACCCTCATTCACGAACTATTGGAACAAGCAGCGGCCCACGCAGCATAAGATAATGTTGATGCGCTCATCGACATGCTCGCACGACTTGGCGCGACGGTTCGTCTGACCGTCAAAGTTCGTTGAGCGGCGTGAATGTGTCTTTGTACTGCAGACGTGGATCGCAATCCCGCGAATGTGTCTCGCGGTTGTGCATTGGCATGCACAATTCAGGATTCAACCTTAGTATATTTTTCTACCACCGAACTGCCCGTCGTTCTTCTGCTGTCTGAAGGGCCAAAATAGGCTTTACTATGTCTTCCGACAACAATCCTCAAGCTGAAACTCCACCAGGAGGGAATGGCGATAGAACCATCAGAGAAAAGAAAATCGCTGCCCCGCTATGGGAAATTTCCAATCAGGTTGGACAAGCAATCTCTCACAACAGAAAAAAGGAGCAGGAGGAAGAGGCTCACAAGAAGCAGTCCCTTGTCTGGAATCAAGGAGCCGTCATCTCGTCCTCCATCGTTTCCGTACTGAGCCTAGGCGTTGCATACCTGACCTATGCAATTCTAACGAACCAGACCACGATTCTAGAGAACCAGCTCCGTGCAATGCGCATCGATCAGAGAGCATGGCTAAATGTTAAAATTGAGATTGATCAAATTGAAGCAGGTCAGCCATTGCATGGAATAGTCAAAGTAACTAACACGGGCAAGACGCCTGCCAAAAAAGTGAGGGGGACCGGTTCTATACAGAAAGTTTCTAACAACAAATCACCGAAACTTGAAGGCCTCCTTATTGACACAACCTTCACCGGTTTAATTCCGCCTGGGGGAGAACTACCTCTCAGTGTCACAAGTCATGATGACAAATCAGTTATCAACTTGACGAAGACTGACATAGAGGACTTACGATCAGGGAAATCCTATATAGCCATCCTTGGAAAATTCGGATATGAGGATATCTATGATACTCCCCACTGGATAAAGTACTGTCTTTGGAAAGACTTCAGCGCTGGAAGTTATTCGGCGGTGGAATGCGTCAACCATAACGAAACTGATAAGGACTAGGCATTCCATAAAGCAGCCAGTAGAAATTAGATAGAGGGGCGCGTCTTGCAATCCAATCTTGCGCTACGTGGTGAGATGATCTAGCCATCGTACACGCGTAAGACTATGGCCGAATGTATGACTAGCACATCGGTCTATTTCTTTTGATGCCCCCCCGCTCCTTGCCACAGCATGTTGTACCCCAGCTCCTTGGTCTCGGAACACATAGTCGCCAGTTTTGAAATATAAGTTGGGGGCAGATCTTGAATCGTGCATAGATCTTGGGGGGCTGTGGTGAGTCTGTGAGGTCTGACATGGCTATGGACTTGTTTGTGACTGCTATTGCCGGGCAGTGTGGGTTGCATTTTTGGCAGGGAAGGGCTCCATCAGTCGATACGAGTGAATCCATACCTACCTCTCCCAGTTCGTTGGTCCCTTCCGCTTGTTGACTCCAGTTCCATCCCTCAGTAGCCTGAGGGATGGAGAGCCTGCATCAATTCGAGATCGTCATCCTCTTGCTCGCTGCGGTCTTGGCCCTCACGACAATCGCCAATAAAATCCTGATCCCCTATCCCATTATCCTCGTCATCGGTGGACTCATCCTGGGGGTGTTGCCGGGTCTTCCGACGGTCACGCTGAGTCCCGATTTGGTCTTTCTGGTCTTCCTGCCGCCCATCCTCTGGGCCGCCGCCTATTTCACGTCGCTCCGGGAGTTTCGCCACAATCTGCGGCCGATCTCGTTGTTGGCGGTTGGACTGGTCCTGGTGACGACGGCGGCCGTGGCGGTGGTGGCGCATGCGGTGTTGCCCGGCATCGGCTGGGCGGAGGCGATTGCACTGGGGGCCATTTTCTCGCCCCCGGATGCGGTGTCGGCCACGGCGATCGGCAAGCGACTGCACATTCCGCGCCGCGTCGTCACGATCCTCGAAGGGGAAAGTCTGGTCAATGATGCGACGGCGCTGGTGCTGTATCGCGTGGCGGTGGGGGCAGCGGTCACTGGCACATTTACGGTAGGCGGCGCAATCATCGAATTCATCTTTGCCGCCGTGGTTGGAGTAGCCATCGGAATCGGCGTGGGGATGCTCACGCGCTGGGCGCTCGCTGTTACGACCGATGGATTGATCCAGATCGGGATCACGTTGTTGGCGCCCTATATCGCCTGGGTGCTAGGCGAGTCCGTTCATGCCTCTGCGGTGTTGGCCTGTGTAGCGGGAGGTCTGTACATTCGACAATCTTTCAGCAGCGCGGTGGCCCCCGCCACGCGCATTCAAGCGCGCGCGGTGTGGGATCTGCTCATCTTTGTGCTGAACGGCGTCATCTTCATCCTGATCGGCCTTCAACTCGGGGCGCTGCGCGCGGCCATGCCTTCTGGGAGCATTGGGCCGGTGCTCCTTACCGGCGTGATCCTGAGTCTGGTCGCCATTGTGGTGAGGTTGCTGTGGGTGCCGTTGGCGGCCGCGCTGCCAGGGTGGTTGAGCGCGGCCCTCCGGAAGCGCGATCCCCTGCCTCCCTGGTCTCATATCTTTCTGACCTCCTGGACCGGCATGCGGGGCATCGTCACGCTCGCGGCGGCCTTGGCTTTGCCCATGACAACGGCGACCGGGGCGCCGTTTCCGTTTCGAGCCGAAATTATTGTGATTAGCTTTGTGGTGATCCTGGCTACCCTGGTGGTCCAAGGCCTGTCGCTGCCTCCGTTGATTCGCTTCTTGCGTATCGAAGACGGGCATGGGCTCGAGGATGAAGGTGCGGTTGGCGCGTGAGCATGCAGCGACGGCCGCGCTGACTCGGCTGGATCAAGTAGAGGGGGAGGAGTGGCTGAAGGGGGAGCATGTTGAACGGCTCCGTGGTCAGTATGGCCGTCTGGTAGAACGCGTTGCCGGTTCCGCGCCTGTGGACGGGGATGCCACGCGTGAGACCACCGAGGCCTTTCAGCGATTGCGCCACGAGATCCTCACAGCGGAGCGAATGGCGTTGATCGGCCTCCGCAACGACGGCACGATCAGTGACGATGTCTTGCATCATCTGGAGCATGAACTGGATGTCGAAGCGTTGCGTCACGGGATTGGCGAGCGTCAGGTGACAAGATGATGGTAAGACCAACGATTCACACAATAATTTCTGGAACTGTTCCTACCTCACTGTATCCATTCCGTCAATCCTGAATCGGACCCGATACAATCCGCGATCTCGTATTCTGTGATATCTGAACATGTTGTGACGGCCTGATTGTTGCCTTCCTGAAGAGATAAAGTTTGTCAACGCCGATCCGTCCATGTACATAGGGTACGCAGAAGCAGCCTTCTAGTTGCTCTTACCTGAGGCCATCAGCGGAAGATCGGAATCACAGCTTGTGAACGACAACAACCTGAACAACAAGACGACCTCTACGCCGAATACAGGTCTGCTCGCACGATGGCAAGCCATCCCGCTCTATGCGCGCATTGTGATTGCCCTGGTGCTCGGCGTCATGGCGGGGCTGATGCTGGGAAGCGACGCCGCTGTTCTCGCGGTGCCGGGGAAACTTGTGTTGCGTCTTCTTGGTGCGCTCGCGCCACCGCTGATCCTTGCAGCCATTGTGCACACGTTTATGACGACGCAGCTCGGTGGGCCACTCGCGGTGCGGCTTCCAAAGCTGTTGTTGCTGAACACGTTGGTCGCGATCCTTGTTGGCCTGACGGTCGCTAACGTGATCCAGCCGGGTCAGGGGGCGGGACTAACGCCACCAACTCCGCACGACGACGCGACAAAGGCCACCAATCCGCTCGCTCTCTTTCTTGAGAATGTCCCCAAAAGCCTGCTGGGACCGTTGGGTGACGATGGGAAGGTGATCGGTGTCATTTTCATTGCCGTGGCCTTTGGCATGGCACTCCGCAAAGAACGAGAACGCCCGCTTGGAACGGTAGGGCATCTGGTCGAACTCTTTCTGGAATCGTTGATCGCTATCTTGCACTGGATCATCGCGGTCGTGCCGCTTGCCGTCTTCGGCATCGTCGCGAGCATTGTGGGGACGGAGGGGTTCGCTCCGTTCAAAGCGCTCGGGATCTTTGTGCTCTGTGTGCTGCTCGCGCTCGCGATCCAAGCGGCCTATTACCTTATCCGCATTCGCTTCGGCTCTTGGGTCTCTCCTTTGCAACTGTGGCGCGGCGGGCGCGATGCGCTGGTCATGGCCTTTTCGACGGCCAGCTCAACAGCTACAATGCCGGTGACCTACGCCGCGCTCAAAGACCGTGTGGGGTTGCGCGAGCAGTCTGCCAGCATGGGGGCGCTGGTCGGTGCGAATTTCAACAATGACGGCACGGCCTTGTACGAGGCGATGGCGGCGCTCTTCATCGCGCAGATGATCGGGATGGATCTCAGCTTCCAGCAGCAACTGATGGTGGTATTCACGAGCATCATCGCCTCCGTCGGGGCTGCCGGCATTCCCGAAGCAGGTTTGGTGACGATGACCATGGTCTTTACCGCGGTCGGGTTGCCTGTGCAATACATTCCTGTCCTCCTGACTGTGGACTGGTTCCTCGATCGCTGCCGCACCGCGATCAACGTGATGGGCGATATGAATGTCAGTTGTCTCTTAGATGGAAAGTCCAAGGGAGGAGTGTAATAGGTGTGGGGAGGTAGTTTGTGTCCGAGCTAAGCGGCTTTGGCGGGGCGCCAGCGCAGCCCGACGTTTAAGAGTTCTTGCAGCAGGTCCTTATATTGGTAGTCGACCTTCTTGGCCGAATCGGCGAAGTCTTCGTCTTCCGCGATCTGAGGGTTGGGATTCGCTTCCAGGACGTAGAGCTGTCCGTCGGCATCCATCCGCATATCGATTCGTGCATAACCGCTTAGGCCTAGGGCACGATAGACTCGTTTCGCCAAATCTTGGATGTCTTGCGCCTTCCCATCCGGCAGGTTTCCAGCTTCTCGTGATGTGATGCCATACTTCTTCTGATACTTCCGACTCCATTTGACCCGCTCGGTCGCGATCCGTTTCGCATCGTCGGGGAGCTTGTCCATGATGAGTTCCCACACGGGCAGCGCTTGTAATTGCCCGTTCCCGATCACGCCGACATAAAACTCCCGGCCCTCGATGTACTGTTCGATGAGGGCCCCGCTCCCAACACTATTGTGGATAAATGCGACCCGTTCGCTCAGCTTATCGTCGTCCTCAACGATCGAGGCTTGGGAAATCCCCAGCGAGGCTTCTTCGCTCACCGATTTGACGATCAAGGGGAAGGGCAGCGATTTGGGCCGTTTCACCGACCGTCCTTGGGGCACCTCGATGAACTCCGGGTAGGGAATCTTATGGAAGGCCAGTACCTTTTTCGTCAGGACCTTGTCACGAGCCAGCATGAGTCCACGAGGATTTGACCCAGTGTAAGGCAGATGCAAGAGTTCTAGGTACGATACGACATGCTGGTCATAGACGGCCACCCCGTCGAATTCCTCCAGGAGATTAAAGGCGATATCCGGCTTCCAACTCTCCACGGCTGACTGAATGACATCAAGATCGCTCTTGACCCCGAGCGCGTAGACGTCGTGACCCAGCTTCTTCAGCGTGGACACGACGTCGTACTCTGTCCGCCACGCGACGGTCTTGACATCGTGTCCATTGACCTCGTCGGGTGGAACGAGATCTTTGTGCATGAGGACCAGCACACGCAGTCGTTTCATAAGGCCACCCTGTGTCGCCCACTCCGCAAAAAATTCATGGTGTGAACCGTCAGGAGGATGGTGAAATCCAGCTTGGCTTGTTCCTCCGCGATGGGCACCCGGAGATCCAACTCTCGGCATCGTCGGATCATGTCCTCCAGCACCTGATCGATGGTGTACTGATACTCGCCTGTCCAACTTGCGACCTTTCGCCGCACTTCCCTACGAAAGCGATTGAGGAAACTGGCGGCGCTGGGCTTGGATGAGTGGCTCGGCATAGCCGAAAAGAGTCGTTTCAAATCCGGGTCATACTGCAATTGTCGGTCTATGCCATAATGTCTCCGTTTGCGCTCATAATGTTCGCGCAGGGTCTTCTTCAAACTCGAGAGTGAATCGACTTCTTCTGATGTCGTGACGCAGGGCGACACGCCCTGAAGTTCCTTCATCAAACCATCCACGTACTTGAGCTTCTTGAGGACGGGCCAGCCTCGATACCGTTCTTCCCATAATGAATCTGGAGTCAGCCAAACGGCAAAGGTTTCGGCGAAGTCCTCGTCCGGATGACTTTGCGCGTACCATAAATCCAAGTGGCGGACGAAACTTCTGCTATAGGGCCGTGGGGAGTAATACATCGGGTACCGTTGAGATGACTTGCCGAAAATCTCCTGGCGTGTCTTGCGGCGACGGAGCTTATACGCGTTCTCGATGGCATGACCGGCTTCGTGGCGAAGAATGCGTAAACACCACTCCGTTGTCCCACCCTCGACTTCCAACATTTGGTTGAGTTCGAGCTTTGCCAGTCTGGGGTGGGCAAGATAGAACGGGATGGCGATGCCGGGCACTCCATCGGGTGTGAACCACTCGTTGGAGAGCCAAAAATGGGGGCGAAACAGTAATCCGCGTTGTTCCAGTTCACGGGTCAACTCAGCGATGGGTTGTTCGAGAAATCCTCCTGTGAGTCCGAGATGCAGGTCGCAGATCGGGAGATCTAATACTGCTTCATCGGGCCAAGTTGCCCATGCGGGCTCGTCCTGGCCGATAACCGGATTCTTGAGCGCGTCAACAACCGTACGTTCCATGATCGACAGGTTTCCTAAACAGCGAAGATCAGCTGCCTATGGAAACTATAGCAGGTGGGAGAACCCCGCTTGCGGCTGTGGGTTGAACGGAAATCGATGGGGGAAGCAGGGTGAAACGTTTACGAACCGTCCCAGATCGGGCTGACAGGACGTTTTTCTATGACTCCTTGGTTCCGGGAACGTGAGGGAGTCGCGTCACCAGCTCCGGGATGGCCTCGCAAATGTGGTCGATGACTGCCTCCACATACGCCCGCGCCTCGTCGATATCCCGCTCCCAGTCCGGGATGGCTTCATGCAGGTCCAGGATCGGGGTTTCTTGGCCGAGCGACACTTCATTAAAAAGCGGAACCTTCACACCGAAGCGTTCTTGGATGAACTCACGATGCCCCAAGCCCATCGCGATGATGAGGTCATTCTTTTTGACCAATTCCTTGGTCAATAGGCGTGGGATGTGGGCGGAAGTGTTGATTCCCTTTCGGATCAATCGGTTGGAAATGACTGGGTGAATCGCTTTCGGCTTGGCCTCGATGCCCGCCGATTGGACTCGGTAGGGGGATTGGTGCCCGAGATGAGCTCGTAGCGCATATTCGGCTGCCATGCTCCGGAAGACATTGCCGGTACACACAAAGAGAATCGATTGCACCACGGATCGTTCGTTCACCTTTCCTCAAACTGACGTGTCGACAGGATTACAACGGAGCAGCTACAATCCTGACATGATTGTCCCTACCAGGCCAGCATCTCCGCTTAAATTAGACGAAGACACAGAGAAGATGCAAACACGTCTTTGCCGGCAGGTGGGTCAGGCTGTTGCCGACTATCGCCTCATCGAGGACAGGGACAAGGTGATGGTCTGTATGTCCGGTGGTAAAGACAGTTATGGGTTACTGGATATCCTCCTTCTTTTGCAACGCCGGGCTCCGATTCATTTCGACCTCGTTGCCGTCAATCTCGACCAGCGACAACCGGGCTTTCCGGAACAGGTGCTTCCTCAGTACCTGACAAGCCGTGGAATTCCCTTCCATATCGAAGCACGCGATACGTATTCAATCGTGAAGCGGTTGGTCCCCGAGGGACAGACGACCTGCTCCTTATGCTCACGGTTACGGCGAGGACACCTGTACCGAATTGCCACGGAGCTTGGCGCGACGAAGATTGCGTTAGGACATCACCGCGATGACATCATCGAAACGTTATTCCTCAATCTTTTCTATACAGGCAAGCTGAAGGCCATTCCTCCGAAGCTGCGTTCGAAAGATGGACGACATATCGTCATCCGGCCGCTGGCGTTTGTCAAAGAGACCGATCTGGCTCGGTATGCGGAGTTGCGGGCCTTTCCGATCATCCCGTGTGATTTGTGCGGATCACAGGAGGATTTGAAGCGAAAGAAGGTGAAGGTCATGCTCCAGGCATGGGAGCGAGACTCGCCGGGCTGTTCCGACAGCATCGCGGCCGCTCTGGCCAACGTTGCCCCGTCCCTCTTGATGGACTCTCGACTCTTCAACTTCGCATCACTTGCGCCAGCCGGAGCCGATCAATCTGAAGGCGATATCTGGTTAGACCAAGATCCGGCTCCGGATTTAAGCGCTCATACCTCTCTATCCATGCCATAAAATGGTCACTTCCACCCATGAGGGGCCTTGGAGACCTAGACGGGAAGCCGGAATCATGAAGACTTCTTCATGAACTTCTAATCCATCCTTCATCTTTGGGGGGGTATGCTGCTATGTAGGTTGGGATGAAGGGGGGTGAGAATCGATGACGACGATATTTCTGGCCGTCCTCGCGCTGAGTGTTGCAAGTAGAATGATCTACA
Organism: uncultured Nitrospira sp.; assembly: GCA_964485915.1. Lineage (GTDB taxonomy): Bacteria > Nitrospirota > Nitrospiria > Nitrospirales > Nitrospiraceae > Nitrospira_D. Next base: position 9,985 of record CAZAKX010000106.1, read on the forward strand.
CATCAACATCAATGGGTCGTATGCTTAGAGTCCGGAACAGAATCCCGTACCATCGAGTCATCGGTAGTGTTGCCCTTCTGGCGGTTCTCCTGCCTGGGTTTGCATATGCGCATGGCAATGTGACGATCGAGGAGGATGGGTGTGTTCGACGAGTTGGAGGCAGTCTCGTCCATTTCAACGCATATCAGCCACAAAATGAGGCCAAAGCTCAGTACTGTACGGAAATTCCCGGTGAGGGCGAAACGTTTCTCGTTGTGGATCTGGTGGACTCCGGATTACGGACCACAGCAGTCGGGGTGCGGGTGGTTCGAGGGCTCACTGAAACAGCGGAAGATCAGACGGTAGCGTATTGGCCGCCGGCAATCCATCCGGACGGTGTGGTCAGAGGTGAAACCACGCTGGCAAAAGGGCTCTATACGCTGATCATTACCCCGGAAGGACTCAGCCCATCATCCTACATATTACGGGTTCAGCAAGTTGACTATACGCAGATTGCCCGAAAATCGATTGGGCCGTTGGCCATCCTGCTCCTTCTCGCATTGATCGGATATGAACTTTCAAAATCAAAGCGAGGGAGGAATTGGCGTATCTTCGGGCAGGCATAGAGGTTGTGACGGGGATGTTTTTTAATCAAGGAGGGCGACACCATGGCAAGTGATCGTGGGTATGACATTTCGCAGTGGTAT
>CAZAKX010000107.1:0-1333 GCA_964485915.1 uncultured Nitrospira sp.
CCCTATATGAACTTCATTCGTATGGGCATTTTCCGGATGCCCTTCGGCATTTTCACAGAAACATCCGGTGGTCTCCGCGACATCATCAGTTCCCCGTACCTCACCTCGGTCGGTAGCGGCAACGGCAACAGGACAGGATCGGCAGGCAGCATCGATTTCCTGCAGGAACGGGATTTCTTCGTCGATGTCCGTGGCAAACTGTTCAATCGGCTCGAATATGTCGCCGGCATCATGAACAACAACAACTTTCATGCGAATGCGACAGGGGCCAACGCCCCGAAGAGCTTCTACACCCGCGTTCGCCTCTTCGGCTCAGACGTGTCCTGGATCAGCTTCACCACCATTCAAGGCGAGTCGAACAACGCCAATACCAATATCAACGGGCGCGGCAAGGGAGCGTTCGACCGGTACGGGCTGGATTTCCGCTATACCTCGAAAATTATCCCTGGATTCATGGTGCAAGGCGAATGGTGGCAGGGCCATGACGGTTCCAACCAGACCACGGTCGGTCGGCCGGCTAACGGGGCCTGCCTCGACCAATCGATCTGCGGTGGATCCGGAGCCCCCGGCGCGCAGCGACGTACGTGGTACGTGCTGGCCAAATATTTGATTTCCGACGGTCCCCTTCAGAACTGGGAACCGACCGTCATGTACGAACAATTCGACCCCAGCACCAGTATGTCCAACGACCTGTACACGAGAACCATTCTTGGCCTCACGTATTACTTTGAAAATTTCCCCCCGAAAGTCCAATCTAAGATTCAGTTCAATTATGAATTCAGGCACCACCAGGGAAACGGACCGGGCGTGGCGTACGATACGACCTTTGATGCCTTCGCTCAGAATGCATTCCTCGTCCAATTCCAGATCCGATTCATGTAGTGTACGGACCGGTCCTGGCCACGATCATCTCCTTGCGGTTGCATCGCGGCAGAGCAAGGAGTAAGGAGGATACTCATGACTCGTCTCTATAGAAGCGTTATCCTGGTCATAGGACTTGCGCTGTCGGCCTGTGGGCCGACCCAGATTTTTCCGAGCGCCAGCATGGATGGCGTGGACAAGAACTTTGATTTCACTGCCTGGCGTAACGTGCCGAATGCCCAAACCGACCGGAAGGTCCAACTCGGCGGACGCATCGTGCAGGCCAATACGGAGAAGGGCGGACTCGTGATCATTGTGACGCAACTGCCGATCGTCGAGCAGCCGGCCTATGGGCCGAAGGATAACGGCAGGCGTTCCGGCGAGTTTGCCGTCGTGTACTCGGGAGCCCTCGATCCCAAATGGCTGGCACCGGGGCATCGGCTGGTTGTCATCGGAACAACCGGGCAGGCCA
>CAZAKX010000107.1:1433-10662 GCA_964485915.1 uncultured Nitrospira sp.
ATTCCCAAAGTGAGTAAGGCTGCCGATCGCGCGTGGCGGGGACAGATGGGGATGGACCGCCTCTGGGGGATTGAATTCGTATGCGGGTAATCGAGGGCCGGCACCGTCGCTTCCGGGTCGCGTGGAGTCTGGCCCTCTCGATAGGGGGCTGTGCGCTTCTACTCGCAGGTTGTCAATTGTTCGACAACCAACGATTCATCTTTAATGAACGAGGCATGAGAGTCGGTATTGAGACCGATCCATCCGTGCATCGTGCTTCCCCGCCCATCCTGAACGAGCATCCGGGGCACCTGACTCCTCAAGAGATTCAGACATTGCTGGGAGCCGTTCGTGTGAGCGGATGGAGCGGAACGGTCATCGGCTGGTTTGACCAGCCCAGGCCCATTCCACTTTTTGATGAAGCAGATCTTCAGGCCATTGCCAAACCGATTGCCGATGCCATCCAACAGGCCTTACCGACCCAGCGCATCGTATTTTCCCTTTCGAATCCAAAGTCCGCCTATGGCGATGCCACCACCGGCGCACTGTTCCTCCGGCATGCAACCCTGCACCTGGTTGTCACCGATCATAAAGCGTTCCCGCGAGCGGACACTGCAGGAGGAGATGAAAAGGACCTGCGGGATACCAAAGGGATGACCTTGAGTCTCCCGCGTCCCTATCAAGCCGCGGTGCTTCGCCACGCAGACGAACTGGACTGGGCGCCGTTTGAACGGGTCCATCTCTCTATGCCGGTGAAGGAGATGCTGGCTCAAGCTCACCGGAGTGTAAATGGCATGGGGGCGCCCGCTGAAAACACCCAGGCGCAGCTGAAATCTCAGCCAGCAGTGGTGACGGAGCCGGCCGCTGCTTCACAGGAACTCCGACTGCAGATCCGCGAATTGACCCAGTCGAATCTCGATCTCCGCGATCGACTCAATCAACAAACCGAGCAACTGCAGGAATTGAAGGAGGAACTGAGCAAGCTGCGTCGAGAGTCGGAGGGCACAAAATCCAAGCGGCCTCCATCCAGGAAACCCGTCGCGCCCTGAATCTCGCGGAGGCACCACCGCTCAGCCGGCTATTCTTTAGCGGGGGCGGGGGGATGCGGGAGAAATCCCAGGGCAACCGACAACTTTTCCACCTGGTCCATCGGCAGAGGATAGAAACCTGCTCGCACCACAGACTCCTGTCCCTCGCGACTCTTGACGAACGCCAGGAACTCCTGCACCGCCGGCGATAAGGGAGTTCCAGGCTCCTTATCCAGATAGAGGTAGAGGAGCCGGCGAAGGGGGTAGCTCTGATCGGCAACGGTGGCGGCCGACGGAGTGATCGGCGGCATGCCCTCGATTTCAGCCAACGGCAGGATCCGCACGCTGGACGTCTGCAGACCGATCCCGCTATACCCGATGCCCAGCTGATCGCGACTCAGCGCCAGAATCACCGACGCGGCTCCCGGCTCCTCATGCAGGGTCGGCTTGAACTCTCCACCGGCCAGGACATGTTCTTGGAAAAATGCTCTGGTGCCCGACTTGCGATCACGTCCATACGATTGAATCGGCGCGCTCTCCCAACCTTGACCGAGGCCTAAGTCTCCCCACACCGTGATGTCTTTCTTGTACCCACGCTGGCGGGCCGTCGAAAAAATGGCATCCGCCTGGTCCAGAGTCAATCCAGTCAGGGGATTGTCTTTGTGCACGTACAAGGCAACGGCATCGATCGCGATCGGAACGGCGAGGGGCTCGTAGCCTCGTGCCGCGGAGAATTGCTTTCTCTCGGTATCCAACAACTCCCGGGAACTGCTCACCAGCAGGATCTGTTTCGCCCGCTCCTCTTTGACGACGATCCGGCCCGGCTGAGGAGGCTCGATAAACTCTGCAATCGCCTTGGCTGACCCGCCGGATTTCAGGTCGATGGCGATCTTGGGTTGCCGGGCCTGAAAATCACTGACAAGCCGGCGCATCAGCGCATGCATGGTGTCGGAACCTTGTACTCGAAAACCGCCCGCCACCTGGGACTTCGCGCTATATCGTTCGAGGCTGGAATCCACCACCACACCCGCGAACGGCCCGCTTTGCTCCGCATGAGTCGGATCGAAGCCGCCCAGCACAAGCAACAGCGCAGAGAAGACCATCCGGATCCCGGATATCGCCTGCCGCGTGAACGAAGCCTTCAGAGTGTTGTCGGAAGAGACCATTTCTTGCCTCCTGTCAATCGAGCCGCTGGAACAATTCACTTGTCGCACGGACCGTAAATCAATCAGATTGCCGCAGGAACACGGCCATGTTACGGAATTGTTAACTTTTCCTGGTAGGTATCAGGCCCCTCAAGTTAACAGCACGGTAAAACAAGCGAGACGGGCAGGAAACATCTCCGCAGTAGCATTCCAACCTATGACCGCTTCGATCGTCCAAATCATTGAAGACGAGCCGCTCCACGCCGACCTCCTGGACCGCGCGTTGCGCCAGGCCCAATTCGCGACGACGCTTGCCGCGGATGGTGAGAGTGGATGGCGTGACGCGCAGCGACTGCTGCCTTCGTTGATTCTGCTCGACCTCATGCTGCCGGGCCTGAGCGGCCATGACATTTGTCGATTAGTCCGACGCACACCGTCGACGCGCCATATCCCGATCATCATGCTGACGGCCGTCGGAACAGAAGCAGACCGTATTACCGGCCTTGAGATGGGAGCAGACGACTACGTGGTGAAGCCGTTCAGCCCGAGGGAGGTCGTGTCCCGCGTTCAGGCCGTGCTGCGCAGAGTCCATGAGACACGTCGTGAGGACCCTGTTCTGTTTTCCGATACCTCCATCACAATGGAGGGGCCTTACTTCGTCCTGTCCTTGCAGGAACGGCAAATCACCGTCTCGAACACAGAACTGAGGCTGCTTCAGTACCTGCTGCCTCGGAATGGGGAATTAGTGCGCGGCGATGAATTGTTGAATCTTCCAGGCGAGGAGATCGGGAGCAGAGAAGAACTTGAGCACCGTGTGCGCTTCCTTCGACGAAAGCTGGAGAACAGCGGGACGGGATCGATTGAGATATTGCCGGGGTCTCGTTATCGCTTCCTGGCCCGTCCGAGGCCAACCTGACACAACCGGCCGGAATACCGCCTCATCCAAAAGCCCCGGCACTCAACCACGACTACCCGACGGGGACAGGCTTCCTACTGGAATGCCCTGCCTTGATCAAGGAAACCCTTGATGCTTGTCACCCAGGGATCAGCCGACGCAGGCTAAGACCCTCGCCCTCGACGAAATCCGTTCGATCTCGTACTCAAAGCCTTTTCGAAGCAGAATGATTTCTCCGCGTCGGCTCAGCTCGTCGACGGTCTTAAAGACCTGGTTCCAGCTGAGCTCCGGCAGCAGGGTCACGACCTGCTCAAGCGTCAGGGATTTTCGCAGGCATACGAGATCGAGGATCAGACCTTCGCTGGTGGGGGAAATGGATGGATGCACCATGGCACGCCTCCTTGTTGGGAATCCTTCACTCACCCTTGTCGCAGACCCGGGTAACTGTGGAGTCGGCGATCACGTGCAGACAGTAACATGGGGAAACCGTATGTCTATGCAATCAACGCCGCATCAATTCTGAGTTAACTCGTTCCAGGGATCGCCTCGCCGCTAAATCTCTTCGCGGCCGTAGAACGATCCTCTCACGGTTCCGTCGCCTTGCGCCGGCGAACAACGCACCGCCACCACCCGAATCGCTCCGAGTGCCAGGAGAATGGCTCCAAGCGAGAGCAGCTTCATATGGTCCGCATCCTTGAACCAGAGAGAAATGATTTCCGTCAACATGACCACGAGGATCGTATCGACAATGAAGGTGACTTTGACGCGGCCTTCTGAAAAATAGGTCAGCGTGGTCTTGAACACTTCCACGACCGCGAGAAGGATCAGCGTATCGACAATAATCTGCCGGAGCCCGATCTCCACCGGGGCATGCAGCAACAGTCCGATATCCAGAAAGGTTTTGACGACCCCGCCGGTCAGGGCGATGAGGATCGTCAGAATGAGCAGGCTGAGGACTGCCTTGATCCCTTTCATCCAGAGTTCGGTGAGATCCGTATCGATGGCACGCCCAATGAAATCCGAAAAGCGATGGACTCGAGGCTCTGAATTCATGAACGTCATTCGCAGAAACTCCTTGTTGTAAGGGTACGCTTCATATCGGACACGATGCGCATTACTCATATTTGATCATGATGGACCACAGGCCAATAAAAAGCCCGACAAGCAAGAGCATGGCGAGATGAAACGCGTCGTTTGAGGATGATGACATCAAGAAATCGGCAGCCGACATAAACGACCCTCCTGGTTATAAATAAAAATGGTACCCATCGAAGCAGACTCTTTCTTGAGTATATGGAGGCGCTGTTCCGGGAAGATCACTGCTTAGTTACAGCGTTGTTACTTCTGGCAAAGCCTGAGGCTCGGGGCCATCGGAACAGCGTCGAACGCCCAACCTCATGACGGTGTTCGGTTCGCACCCTGTCCGCAAGAGGATCAAGAGTTAACATGGAGTTAACATCCCGCTAATGGGCCAGCAATTCACTCACCGTATCCTGGCGACAATGAAAGACCACATCTGTTTCATACTCGTGATTAGAACAACTCAGTCTGGGCATTCATCACTTTTCTACGGAGGCGCTATATGACAAGACAGCAGCAGACAGGTTCCAGCCATCACCGTGGCGCTCGTTCAGTTTTTACCGCGCTGGCCACCGCCGCCGCGCTGTCCTTATTCGGTGGCTATGCCGGAGCGGAACATGCGGGCCTCAACGGTGCTGGAGGGCCGACGGTCGATCCCGCAATTGAACCCTACACCAATCATAATGGGCTACATGGCAAGCTCAGCATTGCAGGATCGGACACGATGAGACCGTTGATCTCGAAGTTGTCTGCGCAATTCTTGAGCCTGCACCCAGGCGCGCAGATCGCGGTAGAAGGAACGGGATCGAGCGCGGCCATCCGGGAGTTCTTGTTGGGCCTGTCATATCAACGCCGCGGGGATAAAGTTCAAAGTCGAGGGACGGCAGGATCTAACGCCGTTGAATTGCTGGCTTCTTCCCGTCAGTTGACAGAAGAGGAGCAGAAGGGGTTTGAGTTCAACTATGGGTATCGACCGCTTGAAGTGCCGATTGCGATGGATGCCGTCGCGATCTATGTACACAAAAACAATCCCATTCAACGTTTGACACTGGCACAAATCGACGGCATCTTCGGCAAGGACCATAAGCGAGGACAAGCCGCCATCAGCAATTGGAGCCAGGTCGGACTCCTGGAGTCATCACTGGCGCAACAACCCATCCATCTGTACGGCCGTGACAAGCGGTCCGGCACTAGAGAATTCTTTAAACATGTCGCCCTCAAGGACGGAGACTTGGTAGACACGGTGGTGGAACAACCGGGCTCCGCCTCCGAGATCATTGCTATTGCGCAAGACCCTCTGGCTGTCGGATATGCAGGGGCTGGATTCAACATTTCCGACGTACGTCAAGTGCCGATTGCCTCACAGCCGGATCAGAGTGCTCTGTTGCCTTCGGTGGACACCGTCACTTCAGGCACCTATCCCCTGGGACGGTCCTTGTATCTCTACGTGAAGAAGAATCCCAACGATAAGTTGGACCCCTTCGTGGCGGAATTCCTCTCCTTCGTGAACAGCCGGCAGGGACAAGAGACAGTGGCGCGGGCGAGTTTCTATCCACTGACCGGCGCTCAAGTTGCAAAAAATCTACAGGATTTGGGGCTCCTGAAAGGGGCGATGGTCGGCACGCCCACAAAAAATCAGGAGCTGCAATTCGCTGAACAGGTGTCTCGCTAAAAACCATTGTCCAGCCCCCTCGCTGGCAGCACATACCGAGGAGCGTCCTTTGGATAAAGGGACGCTCCTCATTTTTGTTCAACTCTGCTAGCATGGCATTCCTCTGTTCGGCAGGAACGCCGTCGTATCAACTATTATCGACCTCGTTGCATGAGTTATTCAGCGGAGATGAATCGATGAAAAGCGCACTTGTTCGGACTCTATTCTGTTCTACTGCTATCATTTTGACCTTTCAGTTCGGATGCAGCAGCCCACCGCCGCCGCGAACCTCCTATCAAGATCCCATTACCTCCATTCGTCTCTACGTCGATGAGCGTGCCGGCACAGGACACAGCCATCCCGGCCAGATCACAGCCGATCAAATGGCTCGAGTTTTGAGCGGTATCCGGGTCGTGCCTCGAACGGGATTCATCGGTTCGCTGATCACCGGGCAAACGCAGGCTAATCCGGCCTTCTCCTCCAATGAAATCCAGATCCTCGCGCCTAGGTTGAGTCGTGCCCTGACCGAAGCCACCCCCCAAGAGCTGGTCACGTTTTATCGTCGTTTCTCCGATGCGAGCGTCGGCTTAGCGATCACCTCCGGGGGCATGTTCGTCCAAGACAGCCATCTGTTTGTGGTGCTGGCTAACAATCGGACACTTCCAACCGACGGCATGAACCAAAACATGGTCACCGATTTCGATCCGATCGATAGTCCCCTCATTCCCATCTCCCGCACAAGTTTTCGTGTGGAATTCGTTCCTCCAACTGCTCTGGTACCTGCAGATCAGCGCCAATCCTGGCCCTACATCGACGAAGGACGGATATTGGCCATCGACCTGCAGCAACTCGACCGCGATAAGAAATCCACGCCGCCGGTCCCCAAGCCCTAAGCATCAATGCGTTCGGTTGGCCGGTCCATCGGTCTCGAACGAAGCTACTCCCTTCGGAGCCTCCGGCCTCTGAAGGTGGAGGATCCTCTCGCCTGACGCCTATTCGGCTCATTTGGGGGAGATAACCTCTTCTCCAATTGCGGTGAACACCGGATACTTGATCCGGAACAGTACCCCCAGTACGCGGAGAGCCAGGCGATTCGTCTCGGCCTGCCGACGAGAGTCTCTGTCAGCGTCGTGGCTGACACTGGGTGTGCGACAGCGTCAGAGACGAGAAGAGCCATATTTGATCGGCGGAGGAGAAGGGGAAACAGAAAGAAGGTGAGGGGCGAGAGGCGAGTAAGGAACGGGGGAGTCCGGAGTGTCTCCTCCGGACTCCCGTTACTGAAGGTGCGATTCTTCTAGTTCCAGAACCATTGTGCTTGGAATCGCAATTGGGAGGCGTCAAAATCGCTCTGTGCGCGGTTGACTACCAAGGTGCTGTTCAGACCGTCTTTAAACACCCAGTCTGCCGTAAGGCGGAAGTGTGTGTCAGGCTCCCATACCAAACCGAGATTCCAGGTCCGTGATTGTCCATCCGGAGCCCCGTTCAGGGATTTGAAGCCTCCATAGTACTCGCCATAACGAACATACGGGGTCAACATGCCGACATCGGAGTAACGCCAGGTGTAGTAACCTTGGACATATCCTCCCACAAGGCTGCTTTCTTCGATAAAGTTCGTTTGGGCATTTCGTTTGGGGCCTCTTCCAACGGTAAATTCGGCCAAGAGTCCCCATGGTTGGGGAGGGGTCCAGACGTAGGCTGTGACGCGTTGATCTTTGATATCGCAACCACCTTCGGAACTCAGTGGGCTGATGCATCGGGCCGCGCTGGCCACGTTCGGTTGACTCGCTCCCTGCACCCCAAACACCCCATGAAAAGCCAGCACGCCGGCTTCGAGTAGGCGCCCGTTAGGAAACTGAAAGGGATAGGCCAGCTTGGCTCCGATATGTTTATCGTGATTGAGCTCTAATCGATTCCGAGTTTGTCCATTATAGACCATGACACCGAATACACCGTAATCGCCCGGTCCGTTATGGTAAGCCGCAAGTTGCGCAAATCGCTCTTGTGCAACCTTTGGGCTCCAGTAATAGGCAATGCCGAGATCTCGCTCTCCCGGTGCACCGCTCTGTACCGATTCGTGACGGTCCATTTCCTGCCGATTGGTGCTCGATCGGTAGGTATCAAAAGAATTGGGGACACGATGGAGCCCCCATCGAATCCGATGCACTTTATCTTTAGTCAGATAGTAGTCGGAATACGCGTCGATGATTTCTGCGGCGGATAACTGCTGCTGATTGCCCTCTAGTGCGAACTGCGTAAAAAACGCCACGCGTTCAGATACCTGGCCTTGAAAGACCAGCCGGAGTCGTCTGGCGTAAAATTCGTTCCCCTGTTGATCGCCAAAGCTATCGTTTAATGGCAAATCAAACCGTCTATCGGTGGCGCCCATATTGTATTTGAACTGCATATAACCGGTGACGCGAATTCGCTCGTACCAACGGGGATTGCCGGCCATCTGCAATTCTGCCGACTGCTCAAAAATGCGACGTTCTTCCTCGGCTTTGAGACGTATCCAGTCTTCCTGAGTAATCACGCCTTTCTCGAGTAAGAGACCTTCGAGCGAGGTACTCTCGATGGAGAGGCGTTGCCCTGAGGTTTCCCGATCGACATTGTTCGCAGTGGGTATGACTTGGGGCATAGCCTCCATGGAGGCTATCGCTTCACTCGATTGAACCGGCCCCTGAGCGAACAATCCTGGCGTAGGTCCTTTCGAACCGGCCGACACCTGCAGCGGCAGCAACGCGAGAGTCCCGCCGATGAAGAGCGTCACCGCAGACCATTTCAGAACATAGATTCCACCGTACTTCATTCATCCCTCCTCATAGTGTGATGCGTATACCCGTTCCGGCCATGACCTGTGCCGGCAGTACCAATGATGAAGCCAGACGATTTCACGCGGCGAGTATCCCTCGGCTTCGTGACACAACTGTCACCGACGTATTAAGAATTTGTAAATACGATATGAGGATATTCAGGGGTGAGAAAATTTACACACACGTAACATGCTGATTACCCCGCAACAATTGCTCGCCGTTATGGTGCGACATCAGTGCAGGGAGGGTTCATGAACACAGCTGGCATAAAGAAGCTTCTCCTTCTCGTAAGCGCCGACAAAGTTGCGTCCGGCTCTCTAGTAAAACTGCTCGAGACCAACGGCTACAATCTTAGCGTGGCGGCAACGGTCACATCCGCACTGAGCGAAATCCGGCGGCACTCTCCGATGCTGATTCTTGTGGATCGAGAAATCCTCGCCAAAGAAGCGGGACATCGAGACCAGTTCCCTCCTGCTATCCCCATCATCGTGCTTCAGCCATTCGACAAGTCATGCGGCCCGGATGATTGCCTCACCGAACTGGAGGATGGATACGACCTTGTGTTTTGTTCCCCTCATTACCGTGAACTACTCGCGCACATCCGGGCGATACTTCGCCGGCACAATATGACGTCGGAATCG
>CAZAKX010000108.1:0-2534 GCA_964485915.1 uncultured Nitrospira sp.
CAATAGTGGCCTGATCCGTGATCTCCGCTAGGAGCAACTCTCGCCATAGAGACAGGTCGTCATATTCACCGACCATAATGCGAGCGGTTTCAGGATAATTCGGGTACACAGCATGATAGACATTCATGACAGTCCTCCTTGTTTATGCCCACCACCACGATCTGATCTTCCTCAAGAACCTTGACTCTCTCGCGCAATTTTTCTATGTTCCGCATATCACACCCCATAAATCCCATACCACAACCCCACCCGTACCGGCTCTGGTGGAGCGTCAGGTAGCTCCGGCTGATCTGGGTAGAGAATCGGCTCGTCGTCTAGTTCGATCAGGGCTGCTCGTTCATCGTTTGTCATATAGGACCTCCTTGGTTTTCATTTACCACCGTCCCTCTGCGATCATTCGCGTTCGGTACTCGTTCACAATTTTTATGGCGTGCTTTTCATTTTTAGCCCATACGCGGGCATTCAGACAATCTGGGATGTTCTTACCGCGATAGGCTGGGGCTTCTGACCGTTTCCAAATATGCGGCTCGTTGGTATTCAGGGCGATGTAGGTGGACATGTCGAGGCGTTCCACACGTTCTGTCGTTCCGTCACGCAGCATGAACACGCGCCAGACACTTTGCCCGCTCCTGACCCGATCCACATAATCGGGATCGAGTTCGTATTCCTTGATGTCATTGTGCCCATCAACAGGGAATGTATGCATAAACGCTTGCGCCCGTTCTCGTGTCGAGAAAATGGCGTCAACGCTATAATCACTGTACGTGCCACTAGAGACTGCGTAGACGATTGTCTTTTTCATTGCGTTACTTCACCCTAATGTTGTTCACATTATTCTGAGTGATGCTTCGCGTACTTGTATTCCCGTTATTCTGATTGATACTTCCACCGGCACCACCGTTGGCGGATGTATTATTGTTGTTCGTCGTGTTGTGTCTATCCGCGCTGTCCCGCAACCCGTCCGCAATCAGCCATGCGCCAATCCCAATGGCGGCAGGCCCACCAACTTGCGAGAATATCGATTGCCCATTGGTCACTTGAGCTGTGATGACCTCCTTGCACTGCCGATATTGACTCACGAATCCATCCGTATCTGCTCCTTCGAATTCGATAGGGTCAGTATACCCGCCAGCCCGGTAGACTGCCGGGAATCTGAGCCGTGCCATTTCTTCGCTGGTGCGCTTCGCCGAGCAGTGTGAGTAGGTCACAATTTGCGGCTGCTGGATCCAGACCCGATAGTTGTCTTGCACTCGCGAGACAAGCCAATGCGCCGGTTGCTTTGCCTTTTCCCCCTCTATCATCATGCCTGTCTCATTCCATCGCCCGTGCTCACACCCCGCCAACCACAACACAACCAACACCACCACAAACGGACTCAACATCTCCCAGAGTTTGCGCATCGAACTCCTCCTTCTATCTCCTGAACCCATCCCCTCCCTCCGCTCTCTTAGGAGGAATTTCCTTTCCTCTCCCGGAGGGAGGGTCTAGGCTAGCGGTGTGTCATCAGCCTCGTGGGCTCATCGGTCGGATGACGGCGGCCGTTTTCTGACACCTCTACTCGCTCGACGATGCTCAGCGATCACACGATCCACGATTTCACCGCAATTGAGGCACCGCCACGAATGGCAACTCTCAAAGAAATCGTAAAATTTCCTCAACACGAGCAATCCTTCGCATCGCAAGCAACGCGGACTCTCCATGTTAGTACATGAACCCGAACACTGGACCGAGGACATCAACACCAGGGTTGTAGGCGTGTAATCCAGCGCATGACGCATGCCAATATTTTACCCCGGCGAGATAGCGCCCGTATACGGCAAATAGATTGAGACCGACTTCAAATTGAGTTCCTAGGGGCAGTTCCGGAACGGGTTCGAAGACGTGACTCATGCCGCCAAATGGTTGGGCGACAAGCGACAGATTGTCGGAGATCGGCCATTCGAAGCCGTAATGGACGCCGGCCCCTAGGAAAGATCGACTGGAGAGCATGACATGTGCTCCCCAACCGCTTACGCTTGTCTGGAGTTCAATCGCGGGGCCGTCGAGATCTGTCACATGCGCGGGGTTAGGTTGCGCAGTCAGAAAATAGATTCCGAGAAGCGTTGGTTTGAGGAGAAGATCCATCGTTTACCAGTAATTTGCTTTTATGGAATTGGCCGGTGTGCCGTTTCAGCACTCCGTTTAACCATCTCGTCAGCCGATCGTACTAGTCTGCCTGTTGTCTTTGCAGAGTTCATGCGATCTTTAGCGAGGGTTCCTGCTTCGCTGCAGTCTGCTCCTGCCAACCCCTTATCCATAAATATCCGGTCTGATGTCGCGCAAGGTGACGCGCTTTCCGGTCCATTTCTGGATCGCCTTGATAAATTTAACCGGTACGAGTCGTGTCCCACGCGCCCACATCGAGACGGCCGAGACACTCACCTTGAGATGCGTAGCTAACGCCCCAGATCGCCCGCGTTCTTCATTCAGATAGTCGTGTAAGGTCATTCTTCACTCCCGATGCGTCGGCTCGTATGGAGCGCCATCAAGACGGA
>CAZAKX010000108.1:2634-4473 GCA_964485915.1 uncultured Nitrospira sp.
AAGGTCATTCTTCACTCCCGATGCGTCGGCTCGTATGGAGCGCCATCAAGACGGAGATCAGGAGCACGCCGATCAACCAATTGTGCAAGAGCACCCCGGCGCTAATCCCCGATAACCCCTGCCAAAAGAGCAAGAACATGTGATTCGCAGGGTGTACGCGTCGCATCATAGGAGATCCCTCCAATCCTCTTGTGGTGTGTCGGGCGTGACAACGCCCATTTCGTTCAAAATCATGCGCGCGTCGGCACGCAACGCCTCGATGTCGGTCAATGAGCAGGCGTCAGCGACGTTAAAACACAAATTCATCACATGCGCGCGAAACGTGTGTTGGGCAGCATTCATAGTGCGCACGATAGACGAAAGTTCACATTTTGTCAAGAACTATATTTCACAAATTGTAAAAATAATTCTTGACTTTTGATCGCGATTCTTATATAAACACGTCTCGTTATGCGCATCTTTCCTTCTCTAACCCATCACAAAGGAGCAAACTGTATGCTGTCATTCACCGTCACAGGAGACAACGCGTCGGACTTTTTGCAGAAGCTGCGCGATGTCGCCGTAGCGTTTGGCGGATCTACACCGTCATCTACACCGTCATCTACACCGTCATCTACACCGTCATCTGCGCCATCCTCTGCGCTAAAGAAAGAAGAGAAGCCCGTGCAGAAGGCTGAACCGAAGGCGGAAAAGAAACCTGAGCCGAAGAGGGACGTCGAGAAACCTGCCGCGGCGATCACACTCGATTACATCGCAGGAAAGATTGCAGAACTGTGTGAAAACAAATCTGTCGGAGGAAAGGAGAAAGCGCGTGAGATCTTAGCAAAGTACGGGGCCAAGAAAGGCGGGGAACTGAAACCGGAGCATTATGCCGCGTTTGTCGCGGATGTCGCAGCGCTGTTAAAACCGTCAGAAGGCGCGTCAGATGACGAGGGATTGATGTAGGGAGGTACTGAATGAAAGGGAGGAACACGCTTCAAATTAATCAAGCGACACTGGTCGAGGCCGTTCAATATTGGCTCGACCGTGAAATGAAAACGGCGCCGAAAGTGTTAAGTGTGAAACACAACTCAAAATATATTGGCGCGGACGTGTTCGATGTAGAAGTCGATAGCGCCGCTGAGGATACGATATGAGTGGCATCGCCGAATCGTCCGCACATGACATTCTCTCCCCATCCGGCGCCGATCGCTGGATGGTTTGTCGCGGCAGCGTCCTACTCACGAAAGACTTGCCGAATCCCGAGAGTTCATACGCGACCGAGGGGACGGACTACCATTACCTCGGTTCCATCTGTCTCGAAGAAGAGACGAATGCGGCGGACTACGTGGGGAAAGCGCTCCCGTCAGGCGCCTTGGTCACGGACGAGAACGCTGCGGCTTTACAGAAATACGTGGATTTGATTCGAAGTCTCCACGCTGCGAACGGCGGTGAATTGTTGGTGGAGCGGAAAGTTCCGACACATAAGTTCACCGGCGAGCCGAACGGACAAGGCGGGACATCCGACGCAATTATCATTCCGCCAGAGGACGGAGACGAACTCGTTGTTGCCGATCTCAAATTCGGGATGGGTGTACAGGTCCACGCGGAACAGAATCGACAGGCGCAGTTTTACGCGATCGGAGCGCTCGAACTGTTTGAGTTGTGGGACATTGTCAAAACCGTGCGGATTGTGATTTCCCAACCCCGGTTGGATCATGTCTCCGAATGGACGTGCTCCGTCGAGCATCTTCGCGCGTTCGCCGACGACGTGCGGAGAGCCGCAAAGCCAATCGTGGAGCGGCTGCTGAATCCGAAACTGACGCCGCTTCCGCTCGTGCCTGATGAGAAGGCGTGCCG
>CAZAKX010000108.1:4573-7903 GCA_964485915.1 uncultured Nitrospira sp.
TTGTTGACGGACGAAATGTACAAACAATCTCTGATCACGCCGACCGACGCAGAAAAGTTGTTCAAGAAAAAGGACAACCCTGGTCGGTGGAAGAAGGTGCAGAAGTGGATCGAACAATCCCCCGGCAAACCGTCCGTAGTGCCGGTCGAGGACAAACGCCCGGCGCTTCAGATCGGAAAGGCGGAAGACGGGATGGAGACGATTGAGGATGAGGACGATTATTCAGACTTACTATAACAGGAGGTGACGATGTTGCCAGAAAATCCGCTGCAAGAAGTGCCTTCACGTCCGGAAAACACGGGGGCTCTTGAATACGAACTCTTTAATAAGACGGTTGATCTAGGCACCGCGTTACAGTTGTTCACGACACAACTGCAGCAATCACGGTTGCTGGATCAACGCTGGGTCGCGATTGCGCGAACCCATTTCCAAGAAGGGCTGTCCGCTGCGAGACGTGCCATTATGAAAAACGATCGTTTCTAACCAACGAGGAGGATCTCAGCTCATGATGAATGACCGTACAATTATTTTGAAGAATGTCAGGTTGTCTGTGTTTCGTAACTCGCTGCATGTTCCGACGCAATATCAGGGCCAAGGCGAATTCTATCGTAACGCCTATTTTCTAATTACTCCTGGATCGGAGAATGATAAAAAAGTTCGGGCTGCAATCAACACCGCAGCAAAAGGACAGTGGAAAGAGAAAGCCGTTCAAGTGCTCGGAGAAATTAAGCTGAATTCGAATAAATTTTGCTACACCGACGGCAATCTCAAAAGCAGTTACGACGGGTACCCCGGCAACTGGGTATTGGCTGCGAAGCGGTATGTGAAAGACGGCCCCGTGAAAGTGATAGATCAGTTGAAACAGGATCTTCCGGCAGATAGTGGGAAGCCCTACAGCGGGTGTTATGTCGACGCGAAGGTCGAATTGTGGGCACAGCAAAACAAGTGGGGAGCAGGCATGCGTTGCACCCTCATCGTGGTCCAATTCCGCGCCGATGGAGACGCTTTCGGAGGATCCGGCCCCGCCGATGACGAGGGGATGGAGTCGATCGAAGGCGGTGGACTGAGCGATACGTCAACAGACGACATGATGTAAAGACGGATGCGGCAGGCTGCGCGATGGTCGCGCCCAGTACAACACGACCGCAACGGCCTCACATAGACGTATGCGGGATGCAAGACCGGGCGGTGGTGAAAAGTGGCATCGCCGTGTATGCCATCTGGCCTCGACGGAGGGTGTCGGTTCGAATCCGGCCCTGTCGCCCGCAATCTTGTTAATTAGAAAGGAGACTCTATGCAAGTCACAGTGGGAGAACTCTACGACGCAATGAACGCCCTGACACAACTGGTGAATCGCCCGCGTAATATTCCGCAAACGGTGAAGTTTCGAATCGCGAAACTGCATACTTATTTGGCGCCGTTTTACAAGAACAGCGCGAAAGGGCCGTTGGATGTCCTTATTCAGCAATATGGTGAGGAGCAAACGGACGAGCAGGGGAAGCCGCGAGGCTGGGGCGTGACCGAACAATCGCCAAAGTATGCCGAGTTCCAGAAAGCGTGGGAAGAGGAGCGGCAGAAGACGGTGGACGTCGGACGCGTATCCCCGATCACATGGCAGAGCTTCGGCGACGCTCCCACGGGAGGGGTTGAAGCGAACGAAATCATCTACCTCGGCCCATTTGTTACGCAGCCAGAGGATGAGTTGCCGAGAGAGGAACGGGAGACGAATCCATGAGCGTCCCACGTGTTCTGTTGTCTATTACGACGCCAGACGAAGGATCGGTGTATGTGCAACCCATTCCTTCTGCAGAGGATCCGGGGCGCGATTTCGGCGTTAGACGAAGAGAGCACGAAATTACACCTATTTAGAGAAGAATATGCTTCATCCGTTGACAGGAAGGAGACGAACCCGTGACGGTCGATCTTCAGCCAGACGATATCGATTTCACCACCGGCGAATTCCCGTCCCTGTGCGAAAAGGTATTTTCAGAACAGCAAGGGGCGCGGAAGGAATACGGGGTGTGTTTTGGCAATAGACATCACAAGGTGACCCTGTGGTTTAGGACGGAAGGCGAACGCCAGATGATGCTACAAACAGCGGAGCTGTTGGTGCAACGCTAAAGGAGGACCGCATGAGCGGATCGTATAGTCCTGTTCCGGAACGTCGGTACTTAGACATTGATGGGCGATTTCCCTCGCCCTATTACTGGTTTCGTGATTACGTTTCCCGGCATTTTAGCTGGAGCTTTCGGACGTTCGGTCCCGCTGCGAATACCGAAGCGATCTGTTCCCATATTGAACACGAACTGGAAGAGATTCGAAAGCATCCGACCGATCTCGAAGAATGGATCGATGTGATTATTCTCGGGATCGACGGTGCGCTGCGATGTCAAGGAATGGGAAAGGTTGTCGGTGACGATATTCGAGACGCGTTGGAAGCTAAGCTGCAGAAGAACCGGCAGAGGACGTGGATTATTCCCGACGATCCGACGAAACCGATTGAACATGATCGGAGCAAGGAGGAGTAAATGGAACTCACCGACCTTGAGAAAGAAGCCCAAGGGTACGCCGCACGGTGCTTTGAGGGGCGGCACATGTTGATGCAGCAATTGGCGATCAACTTTGCCGAGAGACTGGTGAATCTAGATCGCCCGTGGGATCCCCTATCGCTGTCGGAGATCCCGAAAAAGTCAGTTCTCCTCGCGGCGGAGGTCCTCGACGAACTTGATCGGTATACGGATGAGAACGCAGAACGATTGCGGGCGTATTATCTGCATCGCCACAAGACCATTAGCATCAACTGGGATTCATCCAAGTTTAGTTCGGAAACCTGGCTAAAGCAGGCGTTATCACCGGAACAGGGACCGAGGCCGCAGTTCTAACGGCATGGCCTGAAGATCGTCGCCTCGTGGAGGGCACTCATGTCTAAAATTTATGTCGCGAGTTCGTGGAAAAATGAGTTGCAACCGGAGCTGGTGTCCCAACTACGCAGTTGGGGTCATTGTGTATACGATTTTAAAGAGCCGGATGGTTTTTCGTCGTGGAAAGATGTTGACGACGCTTGGTCGTCGTGGACGGCGTTGCAATATGTAAACGCTCTGTCGCACAAGGCCGCCGAACGTGGGTTTTCTCGTGATATGGCGGCATTAGCAACTTGCGAAATGTGCATCATGGTGATGCCGTGTGGAGTGTCAGCATCTCTTGAGCTTGGATGGGCATGCGGCGCTGGCAAGAGGACGGCCGTGTACATCCCCAGCATGAGAGAGCCTGAGCTAATGGTGAAGATGGCGCATTTCGTAACGGCCGATCTGTATAAGTTGCTTTCGTGGG
>CAZAKX010000108.1:8003-10655 GCA_964485915.1 uncultured Nitrospira sp.
ATTCGACTCAGAAGTCTATCCAAACTACACACTCTTCGCCTTCAAGCGACTCGAGACCGGCGAACTGTTACAATTCGAACAGTTCACCGATCCTGAATCGGGGAAACCGATCTCGAGGATTGATCATGCTGCGTTTAAAAAGGCCATCCTGAGTTCGACCTTGGTTACGTTCAACGGCATCGGCTACGATATGCCGATAGCGTTGTACGTCGCCATTAAGAAAGCGACACCAGCAGAAGCGTACGCCGCCAACGAAAACATCATTGTCAATAACATGAAATGGTGGAATTTCGAGAAAGAATATGGTGTGAAGATCGACGATCCCGCCATCGATCATATCGATCTGATGGAAGTGGCTCCGCTCAAAGGCGGATTGAAAGTTTACGCTGGGCGGATGCACTCGAAGTGGATGCAGGATTTGCCGATCGCGCCAGGGAGTCGCATCAAGCCGGACGACCTGCCGATGTTGCGCGAATACTGCGCGAACGACCTCGACAATACAATCAATCTATATAAGAAATTGAAAGCGCAAATCGATCTCCGCACAGAGATGTCCGCCACATACGGGATCGATCTGCGGAGCAAGTCAGATGCGCAGATCGCCGAAGCTGTGCTTAAAAGCGAGATCGAGAAATTGACCAAGAAGAAAGTGGAACGACCGTCAGAGACGCCGGCCTATTTCAAATATCGCGCTCCGTCGTGGATCCGATTCGACCACCTCGGCATTGCCGCCACCGTCACCGACGCTGAGTTTCAATTGGATAATCAAGGGCGTGTAGTGGTGCCGAAGGATCTCGCGAATAAAGATATCCATATCAAAGGCGGAGCCTACCGGATGGGCGGGGGAGGACTGCATTCGACTGAAAAGTGCCAGATCAAGGAAATTGACGCCCATCATGTGATCTGGGACTTCGATGTGGCGAGCTACTATCCGAGTATCGTGTTGAATCAATCGCTCTATCCGCCGCATATTGGCTCCAGTTTTCTCACTGTGTACCAAACGTTGGTTGAGCGGCGTTTAGCGGCGAAGAAGGCCGGTCAGAAATCGATCGCCGAGTCGTTGAAGGTTTCGATCAACGGCTCCTTCGGCAAGTTGGGTTCCAAATGGTCCGCAATCTTTGCGCCCGATTTGATGGTCCAAGTGACGGTGACAGGCCAACTCGCGTTGCTCATGTTGATTGAAAAGTTCTGGAGCATCGACGGATGCGAAGTGATCTCAGCCAACACCGACGGCGTGACGGTTCGTGTGCGGCATGACGCCAAAGATGACGTGTTGGAGGCGGCAGAGACGTGGGAATTCGTCACAAATTTTACGCTCGAACGCACGGATTATGACGCGCTCTATAGCCGAGATGTCAACAATTATATTGCCGTTAAAACGAACGGCGACGTCAAATGTAAAGGGGCCTATGGCGAGGGGCTCCCACTCCATAAAAATCCTGTGCATCATATCTGCTCCACGGCGCTGATCAACTATCTCACGTTGGGAGCATCGATAGAACGGACCGTCCGACTGTGTCATGACATTCGCGAATTCACCGTGATGCGGTCAGTCAAGGGCGGTGCCGTGTACTGCGGCCAATACGTGGGTAAAGTGGTCCGCTGGTATTACGCTAAGGGATGCACGGACGCCCTGCATTATAAGGTGAACAACAACCTTGTGCCGACGTCGACAGGGGCCAAACCACTGATGCGGATTGAGGCGTACGACGAACTCCCCGACGATCTCGATTACGAGTGGTACATCACGAACACGTATAGAATGCTGGCAAAATTGGAGGGGACCGATGACACCGACGACGAACTATGAGCCGTTCACGGCCGCATTTACCGGGCATCTCAAGACGTTTGTGTCAGCCGATGGAAAACGGTTTCGATTGGATGGAAAGGGCGCGTATATCGAAAAGGATCGGCGGTATATGTTGAAGCAAGAGGGCGTGCAGTTGACGTTTTTACCAATTCTTCACCCGGAGGTTCGGATATGACGATCTCGATCGTATGGTTGACTCCGACGTTTCTTCTCGGTATGGCAGCGGGCGTCTGGCTGACGAAGACACTGGTACAATGGGCGGATGGCGTGATGGAAGAAGTCTTGAACGAGGAGGAGAAATCATGATCGTTTTGATTACAGGCGTTCTCGTCGGTGTGTTTCTCACGGTGTTGCTCGCAGAGTTATAAGAATGAGGCTTGAATCGCACCTCGAACAGGCGTTCGTGAAACATATCGTCCGAACGGGTGGCGAGGTGCGGAAAGTCAAGTGGATCGGTCGCCAAGGGGCGCCTGACCGCGTGGTTCTGTACCCGGATGGCGAATTGACATGGGTAGAATTGAAGACCACTCGCGGTACGCTTCGCCCAGGGCAGGCCCGCGAACACGAACGACTGCGACAGATGGGACAAACCGTGCTTGTGATTCGAACAAAGACGGAATACGAGAAGCATTTTCCATGCTGACCGAATCCAATCTGAAAGACTACCAACATCTCATTATCGATCATATTCTGACGCATCCGAAGTGCGCAGTCTGGGCGGCGATGGGATTGGGAAAAACGGTCTCAACGCTCACGGCGATCGAGCGGTTGCAGTTCTACGGGCGAGAAACAAAACCCGCGCTCGTGATTGCGCCGCTCCGCGTCGCAAAAAACGTCTGGCC
>CAZAKX010000109.1:0-10609 GCA_964485915.1 uncultured Nitrospira sp.
CCCCAGGCAGAGGCGTCGCCGCCATAATTGCCGATGCCGTAGACGGTGTTACCTGACACATATCCATCCAGCTTGGTGGTATTGACGATGTGGGTCTGGTTGAATGAGTTGCTCATATCCAGCCTGGTAGAGGCCGTCGAATGGTTGTTGGCTGCCGCTCCAAAGGGGGAATAGTCGTTCTTCGCTTTTCCATCCCACTTTGTCTTCTCGTTATAGCTGTCCTTGATCTTCGTGTCGTTATTGGAATCGGTGTATGTTTTCGTGACGGTCTTGGTGTCGTTATCGTTCTTTGTGACCGTCTTACTATTGTCGCTGTTATCGGTATATGTCTTCGTAACGGTCTTGGTGTCGTTATCGTTCTTCGTGACCGTCTTCGTATACTGGTCGTTATCGTTCTTTGTAATGGTCTTTCTATTGTCGTTATTGCTGTCGTAAATCTTGGTTTTCACTATCGCTTTAGAATCGTCGCTCGCCGCAGCACTACCATTGTCGACTGTTTGCGCTCCCGCGAAAGGCGAGAGGCCGAAAGCCAATGCCATTGCTGCCGTCGTCATCATCACTTTCTTCATTGCATCCTCCTCACGATGAACGGTTAAAGTGAACAACAACCGAATAACTGTAGACTCGCACTACGGCGGCTGGTCACCTCCTTTCCTCATGACTCGACCGTGACCGTCAATTTCAAAGTCTCTGAATTCGAGAGAGTTAATCTTTCTCAGTGTCCTATACCTCAAGTTTCAGAATACTCATGTCACTTATCTCATCCCGCTTGCGTATGCCTCAAACAACTACTGTGAAGCCTGGTTATTCTCGCTATCTTCTTCTATGTTGTCCTCTGGAGGTTCATCCCAAAGGACGACATGAGTCGGTCGCGGTATGGGAGGACAGCGATCAGGGGACTGGGTCTGTTTCGAGTGATGTTTCTTTTTGCTTGGTCCACGCTTCTTGGGTTCACGTCTGTCCATCCCATCACCTGACAATTTTTCTGACAGCTAGTCGCGAAACGGGCGAGAATCGGTGAACGGACAACTACCGAGAACGCGTCAAACAGTAAACCCAGCGGTATGGTCTCCCAGGCACCCTCCCATGGATCCCATACCCTAGATATACGCAGCCCTTTTCTCATGGCAAACACGATCATCAAATCAAGGAATTATTTTCAGACTTCCCTACCTAAAGAGAACTTCCGAGTCGTTTCGACTAGGTCTTCGCCAGCTTGCCCGCGACCACGACTCCAGTTGATCCTTACTGTCGGTTCGTAGACACAGCAATTATCGAACCATATCGAGAACTGTAAGCTTTATTGACAAGTTGTGAAATGAAGACGCTGAATGGAGGGGGTGATAGAGCCTAAATAGCCGTGTTTTCCCAACAATGAACAGCCCTAGTGCCGGTCAACGTGTATGTCCACAAAAAAAGACATGGGCGTTGCTCGTCAGAGTGTTCGCTTATTCGCTTTTCTTTTTATGTACTTTGGGAGCTGTGGCTGATGCTTAGTGCTTTCACTGTGGCGTATTGCGGCGTACCAAAAATGGACGGATCTCAATAGCCCTAACCAAAAGTGTTACTTTGTAATTAGTGCCAATAATTACAAAGACATAAAGCGACATCCATAGTTTGTTGGTCATACACATTGTATCACTGTGAAACAGTTCGTATAGACCGATCCAGGAGAGGAATGTGGTGGTCCTTGAGGAGCACCACACTAAATGCTGTCACACATGCCCAGCGATAGCAGGACTCGTTGCTCTTGTGCTCCTGGTTTTGGTAATGACGGAGGAAGATGTGTTGGACGGGACGAACTTCTCGAGCCCATAGGTTCGTAGCTTACGATACAATGTTGAGCGACTCACTTCGAGGGCATGGGCAGCCCTGGTCAAGTTCCCGTGATGCAGGCTGATGGCCCGCACAAGCAATTCTACTTCAATCCGGCGGTGAGCCGCTCTCAACGAATCCAGGGAATCGCTCGCGAGGCGCTCTTCACTGGCTAGATCCAAGTCACGTGGCGTGATCTCAGGTCCTTCCGCCATAACCACAGCCCGCCGAACTCGATTACTGAGTTCTCGTACGTTTCCAGGCCAAGGGTGGATGCGCATTGCGTTGATGGCGTCAGGCGTATACCCGGAGATGACTTTGTGCGAGGCCGCTGCTGCCCGCTTGAGGAAAACCATGGCCATTATTAACATGTCCTCGCCCCGCTCTCGGAGAGGCGGCAGGTGAAGATGCAATACGCCTAGCCGATAATAGAGGTCCTCTCGAAATCTGTTCTGGTCGATCGCAGCCTTCAGATCAACGTTGGTCGCCGCAACAACCCGCGCGTCGACGTGGAGAGTTTCCGGGCCTCCAACACGCTCAAACGTCCCTTCCTGCAAAAACCTGAGCAGTTTGACTTGTAGCGAGGGCAACAGATCGCCGACTTCATCAAGAAACAACGTGCCACCCGCAGCCGCTTCGAGCTTGCCTCTCTTTTGGCTCACGGCTCCGGTAAAAGCCCCGCGCTCATGCCCGAAGAGTTCGGACTCCAGCAGATTTTCAGGAATAGCACCGCAATTGATAGGGATGAAGGGGCCGTTCTTTCGGATGCTGCGCGCATGAATAGCCTTGGCTGTGATTTCTTTCCCCGTGCCGGTCTCTCCGGTCACCAACACCGGCATGTCGGTCGTCGCGACTTTACGAATAAGACCAAACACCGCACAAATGGCCGGGCTAGCTCCTACCATCTCATCCAAGTCTTCCACGCACACCTCCTAGAATAGAACTACAACCGACACACCCTATGGATCGCCTGTAGGGAGCCACCGGTCCCGTCGGTCATTCAACAAGACGCACAGACTGATGATCGACGCATACTCATGCCTTATCACCAGCCATCTGCATACAGCTTTAGGATATACCACGATTCAGCCCTATCGCTCTAGATTATATACCTGGAGCATTCTACATATTACGTAGAATTTACATAGAATCTTAGGGCATCACGCAGAAGATTCAGTAGAGTGCTTCGATTTTCACCGGACTGAATACTATTGCATTTATTTGAACGATTAGGGCTGAATGGCACTACCAGTGATCGTTCAATGATATCTTTTTGCTATTATGCCCACGCCTGATCCACCTTAAGCACGCAGTTTTTCCAGACCTGTGATCAGGTGCTCTTATGATGAGGAGGAGATCTATTAGCTGTTGCTTCAGGAGTGACCGCTGGTTGATCATGAGCATACGTATTCCGATATCCGAAGACCTTCTTATGGAGGTCTTTCGGGAAGGGCTGTCCCATGAACAGGAAAACAGAACTCTTGCCTTGAAGATGAACCCATCGCGCGTTCAATCGAGAGTATGTTGGGGAATCACATGTTCGACTGGCTGACCAATTCAGAAATGTGGATGGCACTGGCTACACTCACGGCTCTGGAAATCGTGCTGGGGATTGATAATATTATTTTCATTTCGGTTCTCGTAGGCCGTCTCCCGCAACATCAACGGAATCTGGCGCGCCGGATGGGATTGGGCCTTGCGATGGTCGCACGGCTGGGGCTGCTCTTTTCCATCTCTCTCATGATGGGCCTGACGGCGCCTCTCTTCACCGTGCTGAATCACGCTCTATCGGGACGAGATCTGATACTCATCGGCGGTGGTCTCTTCCTCCTTGCCAAAGCGACGCATGAGATCCATGAGAGCTTGGAAGGAGTAGATGAGCAAAAGGCTTCCGTCGCTCCGACCAGTTTCGGCCTGATGATGTTTCAGATCACGCTGCTGGACATCGTCTTTTCCTTAGATTCCGTCATCACGGCTGTCGGACTGGTGGATGATATTTCCGTTATGGCCACCGCAATTATCGCGGCGGTGCTCGTCATGCTCTTCGCAGCTCATTCCATCGGAGAATTTGTCGACACCCATCCTACCATCAAGATTCTCGCACTCTCATTTCTGATTCTTGTTGGAGTCACTCTCATGGTCGAGGGCTTCGATGTACACGTCCCGAAAGGGTATATTTATTTTGCCATGGCCTTTTCGGTCGTCGTCGAGATGATCAACCTCAGAATTCGTCCACGCGCCGCATCTCCTCTGAAACTTCACAATCGTTACGCAGGTGGGAAAACGGAGCTTCCTAGCCAAGAGCATTGACACCGTCGACTGATGAGCGACTGGGGATCCAAGATCGCTTTTACAGCTGGGCAGAGGGAGTGTGATGCTGAAGATCGATGTGCACGGATACCGCGGCCGACCATGCAGACATGCTAATCTTCCGGCTGTTCGATCGGACCGGCCCATTCACCATGCGCCAGCGTGACTTCTTGAAATCCCCCATCCGGCCATTGGAATTGTCCCGCTTCATCAACCAGCACGATAAAAGGCTCCGCTTCGCGCGTTTCTCCACGGAACCAGTACCACCCCGCCCGAGTCGGTGTCTCACGACTCCAACGATAGATCGCCATCGTCTCTCCCCCATCTCTGTAGAGTCTCTGCATTCCTTCTTGTCTTTATTTTTTGGTACAGTCTGCTCAACCTGACTGGTGACCCTATCACGCCATGCTGCCACTTCCAATAGAAGAGGTTCTGCCTTCGATCCGTCAAGCCTTGGAAACCTGTCCGAACGCCCTCCTCACCGCGCCACCAGGCGCCGGAAAGACGACTCGAGTTCCGTTCGCACTCCTCGCAACATCCTGGTTGTCTGGGAAAAAAGTCTTGTTGCTTGAGCCGCGGCGACTCGCTGCGCGAGCCGCCGCCTCTCGCATGGCGGAAGAAATCCATGAGCGCGTTGGTGACACTGTCGGCTACCGGATGCGGCTCGACACAAAGGTCGGGCCGAAGACTAGAATTGAGGTCGTTACGGAGGGGATTCTCACAAGGATGCTCCATCAGGACCCGTCACTCGAGGCCTATGGCATTGTGCTGTTCGACGAATTCCACGAACGGAGTCTGCAAGCCGACACCGGGCTCACTCTCTGTCTTGAAGCGCAACGGCTGTTTCGCCCTGATCTTCGCCTGCTCGTGATGTCTGCGACCTTGGATTGTGGTTCAGTCAGCCATCTCTTGGGCCACGCCCCGATCATCACCTGCGAAGGCCGGATGTTTCCGGTTGAAACCCGATATCTTGATCAGCCGCTCACCGGACCGCTCGACCGCGCCGTTACGCAGATGATCAAACGCTCCCTCGCGCAGGACCATGGGAGTTTGTTGGTGTTTCTTCCGGGCATGGCCACGATCCGTCGCGTTGAACGGATGCTGCTGGATGCGGAGCTCGGATCATCAATACACATAGCGCCGCTTCATGGTGAACTCCCTCAAGCGATGCAAGATGCAGCCATTCGACCGGCGGCGCACGGATCGAGGAAGATCGTACTTGCCACATCTATCGCCGAAACCAGTTTGACGATCGACGGAATACGCGTGGTGATCGATTCAGGCTGGCTACGCCTTCCTCGTTTTGATCCCCGCTCCGGCCTCACTCGCTTGGAGACGGTCCGAATCACCAAAGATTCTGCTGAGCAACGGCGTGGCCGAGCAGGACGACTCGAGTCAGGCATTTGTTACCGGTTGTGGACCGAAAAACAACAAGCTGGGCTGGTCGCCCATCGTTCCCCGGAGATCTTAGAAGCTGATTTGGCATCACTGACGCTTGATCTCGCCCAATGGGGCACAGTGGATCCGGAGGAATTATCCTGGCTCACGCCACCACCTCGTGGAGGAATCAGCCAATGCAAAGAGTTGCTTGTGCGGCTCGGAGCGTTTTTCACCGACGGACGCCTGACTCAACATGGTCGGGAAATGGCCGCGCTTCCGCTTCACCCTCGTTTGGCTCACATGATGATCCAATCCAGACCACTGGGGTTGACTGGTCTCGCGTGCGAGGTGGCGGCGCTGTTGAGCGAGCGCGATATCTTGCCGGAGGTCCGTCACGATCAGAATCCCGATCTCCGCATCAGGCTGGATCTTGTCCATGGGCAACAGGATTTCGTGGGACTGCCAGTGAATCGAGCCACAGTTGAACGGGTGAAGCTGACAGCACAGCTCTGGCGCCGACAACTTAACGCACCATTCGTTAAGGAGAACGACGGCGGACAGGACCGCTCGCAGGCAGTCGGCGTATTGTTGGCGCTGGCCTATCCCGATCGGATTGCGCAACGACAGACTGGTGAGGCGGCACGCTATCGGCTGGTCAATGGTCGCGGCGCGCAGTTCACCGGACCGAATCCGTTGGCGGCAGAGCCCTTCTTGGTTGTCGCTGATCTGGATGGCAGTACGCCATGGGGTCGGATTCATCTTGCAGCTCCGATTACAAGAGAGGAAATTGAATCGCTCTATCGCGATCAACTCGTTGTGGAGGAATCGGTGATTTGGGATAAGGCGAGCGGTGCGGTTCGAGCGTCTCGCCGACAGAAACTCGGCGCGGTGGTGACTGCGGATGAAGCCATCTCTGAACCTGACCAAGTCCATATATGTAACGCCATCTTACAGGGCATTCAACAAGCAGGACTTGAAGCTCTATCCTTCACCAATGAGCTTCAGCAATGGCGAGCTCGGGTAATGTGGGTCCGGCACATAGAGGGATCCGACTCAGGCTGGCCCGATCTTTCAAACGAAGCGCTGCTGACAACAGTGGGCACGTGGCTCAGTCCATATCTGGTTGGAATTACCACGCTCGATCGGGTCAAGCGGCTAGACCTTACCCCACCGTTGCATAGCCTGCTCACCTCTGAACAACGTAGGCGCCTTGATCAGCTCGCTCCACCCCATCTCGTCGTGCCCAGTGGATCGCGTCTGCGAATCGACTATGAACAGCCTGAATTGCCTGTCTTAGCGGTGCGCCTCCAGGAAATGTTCGGATGCAAAGAGACTCCACGGGTTGCGAATGGGAAAATCCCTGTCATGCTGCATTTGCTTTCTCCTGCCGGACGGCCGGTGCAAGTCACGAAGGATTTAGCAGGGTTCTGGAAACGGGGTTACCATGAGGTCCGGAAAGAACTGCGCGGTCGCTATCCGAAGCACCACTGGCCGGAAGATCCACTCAATTCCATTCCGACCGCGAAGGCGAAACGTCGAACCTAACCTGACGAGACCCCATCGCGGTTCTGTTCCCACACTCGAAATGCCGCCAAGTCTTGCGCGAGGCTATGGAGCAGCAAGGCCAACACCGCTGCATCGTCGATCAGTCCGATTCCTGGAATAAAGTCAGGCAGGAGGTCAATCGGACTCACGATATAGAGCAGGGCCGCGGCAAGAGACACGATCGTGCGCACCGAGAGCCCTCGGTAGCTGCCACGCTTCCAAGCTTTGAGCAATCGAGCCAACAGAGGAAGGTCGGACCAGAGACGGCTGATCATTCGCAAGACCTCAAGGAATCTCGTGGATACTCTCATCTTCACCTCCCTCATGGCGTAGCACCTCAGGACAAGGCCAACTTTCAGAACGCCGACACATAGAATACCAAACACCTCGTGGTTTAGGAAGTGGTCACGCGCTGAACGATTGCGCCAACACCCGATGAAACGCTTGTATCGCTGAGACAACCCCACCCGGTTCTTTCTGGAGCCGACTCCCCAAGACAAAGATCGTATCTCGGCCTAACAGCGCACTCAGCTCCACCAGTCGTTCCGGTCCGATTCGTCCACCAACCGCCGGCATGGTCAATCTGAGTTGTCCCCAGGGTTGCCGACCGCTGTTCGCGACCGACAGACACTCCTCTTGCGACATTGGGTAGTCAGAACCGAATGCCGGATAGATGATGATGTCTGCACCAGCCAGCCGAGGCAGGAGTCCATACAGTGCGGCTGGTGCAAGACCGTTCCGCTGATTCCCGATGGAGGCCCCGAGAAACGCTGGGTGGCAGGCAACAGGCAACCTCAGCGCATCATCTGTGCTGATCCCCCGAAGCGCATCAAAACCTATGAGGCCAGGTGCAACCAAGAGACCCGTCGCCCCTACCGTTTTCGCATACGTGGCTCGCCGCCTCATCACATCCCATGCTCCACTGACATGCGGAAAATAGAGGCATGGTCTCCCTCGATGTCTGCCGGCCTCTTCGATCACGTCCGCACAGCGGGCGACTCGCTCTTCAAACGGAGCCCAGCGTTGATCGACCAGGCCCTGATCATCCTTGATTACATCGACACCGCCTTCGACAAATTGGTGTGCCAACTGAGCAAGCTCACGAGACGCACGTCCCAGCGGTTTCAGGACCCCGCAGAGCAGCGGACGATCAAGAGCCCCGACGGCATGCCGGATTCCATCGATTCCAAACCGTGGTCCAGGCCAAGAAGAGAGGAGGTCCTGTGTCATCGTAAAAGACAGCAAGGTCACATCTCCGCGCAGACTGCTGGTCCCGAACAATACATTGAGCAGATCACTACAATCACTCCCTATCAGATCACCTCGATAGCGAATCGTCGCTTCGTACCGCCCGCTTCCAGTGGGGCGCAGCCCATCCAGACGCCCCAAGATCGCGGATTGAAGGGAGGGAGGTAAGAGGTCTTTTTCGGACTCAATCGTCTGGTCAAAGCAAATACGGTCTGCCGTAGCACGAGCTTTTGATTCAGGTCCATCGACCTCATAGATTGCCGTAAGAAAATCCGCCGAACCTGTAGCCTTATCCTCCATCGCCACTCCTCATTGTTCGTGCACCATCCCCTCCTGAGTCAATCGTGACTGTACGCTCATTCTTTCGGGAGCCGACTGCAATCCGATACAGAAGCCAGGCGACCAGTATCATCACGACCAGACCAGGCCAACCACCCAGTGGGGGCGAAGCAAATATAATAAACGGATCATAGGCCAGACCGGGCCAGAGTCCTGAGAGCGCGATCGGCATCGCGAGCATGATACCCATCAAGGCCTCACCGGTAATCAGTCCGGCTGAAAAGAGCAACCCTGACTGTGACGGCTCAAGTCTGCCACCCAGTTTTCTGCTCGCCAACGCTGCCATCACTCCACCAAGAACAATAGCCGCAGAGAGTTTCAGCGGCAGATAGATCCCAAGCGCTACAGCCAGGACCGGAAACCGGAACGCGCTGCCGCGGCGTTCTTGCAGACGATCTACCATAATCACCAGCGCACCGATCGTTGTCCCCAGGCCCACGAGCGGCCAAGGTAGACCAGCACCAAACACACTCCTGGTTAGGTTGGCCATGAGGGTCGCTTGCGGGGCTGTGAGCGGATGAGGATGGCTGGTTGTTGGTTCGCCGATCCCGTACTTAGCCTGGAGCAGGGAGAGCACCGGGACCAATACCAGGGCCCCGGTCACCACACCAAGAACTTGCATGACTTGTTGTTTCCATGGCGTCGCCCCGACCAGATGCCCCGTCTTAAGGTCCTGTAAGTTGTCTCCGCCCATGGCGGCAGCGCAGCAGACGACGGCTCCGATCACTAACGCAGCGGCCGGTCCAGCCGGATGTCCGACTCCCAAGAACAGGAGCAACAATAGTGCGGCCATCATGATCGTAGCAATCGTCACCCCTGACACGGGATTGCTGGAACTTCCCACCAACCCGGCCATATAGGCAGCGACCGACGAGAAGAGAAACGCGGCGATGACCATCACGAGAGTCATGACCATACCGATTACCCAACTGTCCACAACTCGTGAATAGATCCATGCCATCGGGATCAGTGAGAGGATCAACGGCACGACGATCCACGCGAGCGACGCATCCTGTTCCGTCCTGGCTAATCCCCGGCTTGCGCCCATCGATCCAGAGGCGCGGTAGCTTGCTCGGAGTGTCTGAAGACTTTTCCAGATCGGCTCACGCAGTCTCGTCAGCGTCCACAAGCCTCCGGCTAACATCGCTCCGATTCCGACATAACGAATCTGTTCGCTCCAGATGGACATGGCGGCCGCTAATCCTGTCTGTTCAGGCGGCAATCCATAGATGAGCTCATAGGCTGGCATCAAGAGCATCCACCCGATGACACCACCGAAAAAGACCACCATGGCGGTTCGCGGCCCCAAGATAAAGCCCACGGCGAGCAACGCCGGTGAAAGATTCAGACCACCATAAAACACGGTCTTGCCGACTTGTGCCGCAGCTTCCAACGAGTCCGACCACAATCGCAGGCCGCTCTCACCGAGTTTCACCGATGCACCCAGCACGGCCGAAAATAACAGTGATCGAGACGCCGCCGTCGAATCTTGAAGGCAAGCAGGATTACGATCTGCGGCGCCCACTTTCAACACTTCTGCCGTCGCCACCCCTTCAGGAAAACGCAAACGCGCCGTGACAATGAACGCGCGCCGCAACGGAATGGTAAAGAGCACACCGAGTACACCTCCGACGGTCGCAATGAAAACCGTCTCCCAATAGTTGAAGTCAGACCAATAGCCGACCAGGAGGAGTGCCGGAATCGTAAAAATGACCCCTGCAGCCAGCGCCTCGCCGGAAGAGGCAGCGGTTTGCACGATGTTATTCTCGAGAATGTTGGAGTGGCGGAACAGACGCAGAATCGCCATGGACGCAACGGCTGCCGGAATGGAGGCGGACACCGTCATCCCTGCAAACAATCCCAGGTAGGCATTAGCCGCAGCTAAGACGGCGGCAAGAATCACCGACAACACAACGGCTTTGACGGTAATCTCGGGGAGCCTGACTGTGGCCGGGACGACAGGCTGGTCGTC
>CAZAKX010000110.1:0-10449 GCA_964485915.1 uncultured Nitrospira sp.
GCCCAGCAGCGTGGACTTGCCATGATCCACGTGGCCGACGATCACGATATTCAAATTCTCAGGCGGCTTGATTTCGGACATTGTCATCTTCATTTACCCTGCAGAATGCTCAAGCGGGAAAACCAGCGAGGCCGCAGGCGAGAAACAACCGGAGGCGTACCCTCTTGGGTTCGTTGAGGATTGTTTCGATCCGAGAACGAAGCTGGATTCTCGGTTCAGCATTCTGTCTACATGTATCCATCTTTTCGCAGTAGTTCCATTCCCCGTCCTTCGTCTTGCGCTCGTCCTGACCGTTCGGCCACCGTGGTGTGGCGAAGTTCTTCGATGATGTCATCCACACTCTTGGCGGTCGATTTGATCGGAGTCGTGCAGGGTGCACAGCCGAGGCTGCGATAGCGGGTACCGTCGCCTTTATCGAGATACAAGTCGATGAAGGGAATATTTTCGAGCTTGATGTATTCCCAAATATTGATTTCTGTCCAATCCAGCAATGGGTGAATACGAATGTGCGTGCCGGGTGGAAATGTTGTCTTGTATTGATCCCACAACTCAGGCGGTTGATCCCGAAAATCCCAGTCGCCGTGTTTATCCCGTGGAGAAAAATAGCGCTCCTTGGCTCTTGTCCCCTCTTCGTCGGCCCGGACGCCGAGGATCACGCCGGTGTACCCCTTGTTCTCTAGCAATTGCTTGAGGCCGTTCGTTTTCAGTGCGGTACAACATTCGACTCGACCCATCGTGTGGTTCATGCCCGCCGCCAACGCTTGCTTGTTTTGGCCGACGACCAAATTCAATCGCCATTCGCGGGCAAGCCGATCCCGGTACTCGATCATGGCTGGAATCTTGTAGCTGGTATCGACGTGGAGCAGGGGAAACGGCACATGCCCAAAGAACGCTTTCCTGGCCAGCCAGAGCAAGACGGTTGAGTCTTTGCCCATCGACCACAGCATGCCGAGATTGTCGAAGTGCTTATAGGCTTCTCGAAGGATATAGACGCTTTGATCTTCAAGCTGCCGAAGGTGTTGCATATCTCGTAATCCTTCTCGTCCTTCCGGCCCTATGCCGCGACCGGAGTTCGCACAAGCTCATCAAGCTTGCGGGCTGCCGCCCCACTCTCAAGTGCCGCACGCACGGTCGGGTAGCAGGTCGACAACGACGATCCTTTCCCTGCGGCATACAGGATCATTGACGCATTCATGAGTACCCACTCTCTCGGCCCCCCCGGCACTCGGTTCTGAAGAATGCGGCGGAGCAGATCGGCTTCCTTTTCACGCTGGTCCGGTGGGAATCCCGCCATGTCCCGTGATGAGACCAACGCCAACCCAAAGTCCTTTGGCGCTACGCCGAGCGGCGTGATGCGCTCACCGCGCAACTCCAGCACCCGTGTGACCATCGAAGCGGATAACTCAGGATCGCCTTCGACACCACGAATCACGAGCGCTCGCGGACATCCCAGCATGCTCAAAGCTTCGGCGGTTTTTTCAAAATGCGGCGGGTGGGACAACCCGACGAGTTGTACCGAGGCCCGAGCAGGATTGAGTAGTCTGGCAATCGGATGGAACACGTTTCTGACACCAAATTCCTGACGCATCTCCAAAAATCTGAAGACGGGCGGATGATACAGCCCGATATCCAAGTACGCGAAGCCCTTCCGGTTCACATCCTCGGTCACCGACTTCGGATCGGCATCAACCGAGATACCCAATGCTTTCAAGACACCGGCACTGCCGGGCCGACCAGGAATGCCATCGTAGCCATGCATCAAGACGACCGCCCCAGCCGCAACGGCGACAATAGACGCGGCAATAAGCGCGTGAAACGTATCTTGCTTCCCTGCATAGCTCGGCACATCAACCAGGGCAAGATCCCGCGAGACGGCGAGAGGCGGCACATACTGTC
The DNA here is from genome assembly GCA_964485915.1 of uncultured Nitrospira sp. GTDB lineage: Bacteria > Nitrospirota > Nitrospiria > Nitrospirales > Nitrospiraceae > Nitrospira_D. The sequence goes on from CAZAKX010000110.1 coordinate 1,897, forward strand.
TCGCTGCAGCAGTCAATGCAGCCAATTCCGTCACCGATTCGGTCTTGAACCGCATGGCAATGAGAAAGGCCCCGACTTGTGCCGGTGTTGCCTCACCCTCGATCAACGCCTTCATGGCCTGTTTGCACTCCTCCCAGGTTAAATCCTTGGAGGCTTTTGGGCCTTTGGCAATCTTGGCGAGAATATCGTGAATCGGCATGTTACGCCTTATGGAGTCCGCACTCGGTTTTGGCAAAATTCTTCCAGCGTCCGGCTCGCGGATCATCACCAGGCGCCACAGGAGCGGTGCAGTGGGTGCACCCGATACTGGGATAATTCTGATCATGGAGCGGATTATACGGAACTTCGTAGACCTTCATGTAGGTCCACACATCAGTCCACGTCCATCGGGCCAGCGGGTTGACCTTGACCAATTTGAATTTTTCGTCCCACTCGACTAAGCCGGCATTGGCTCTAGATGGTGCTTGGTCGCGCCTAATTCCGGTGATCCACGCTTCGTAACCTTGCAGAATTCGAGTCAGGGGTTCGACCTTCCGCAGCTGGCAGCAGCGGTCCGGTTCTCGTGTCCACAACGCATCGCCGTAGTCATCCGCCTGTTTCTGCGGTGTCAGCAATGATTTCACTTGGATGACCTGGGCGGGCTTGAGGTTATACCGTTCAATCACTCGATTGCGTGTGGCATAGGTCTCGGGAAACAAAAACTCGGTGTCGAGATAGAACAACGGCAGCGATGGATCGACGCGATGCACCATGTCGACAAGCACGACGTCCTCCGCCCCGAAACTGCAGGCCAGAACAATCTTTCCCCGATATCGTTCGATGGCAGCTGCGACCACCTCCTGGGGCTGCTGCGTCTCGAACGAGGCACTCCAGGCTTTTAGATCCGCACTGAGTTCGGATTGGTCGTTTACTTTCATGGAAACTCAGCCCCTGTTATCCTTCAACCTTCTCAACCAGAATTCGATAATGCGACGCTTCCGGCTCCAGCGCCTCTTGGATCAGGACCTTGTGCCCATCGTTCTTGAGGCTCATGGGCACGTTCTTGATCGGTTCGCCCGCATCAAGCCACACTTCCAGCTTCTCACCGGCATCCATCATTTCAAGTTTGAGCTTCGTCTTCACATAATTCATCGGGCACGCAACGCCCCGTAGATCGTAAACCGGCGCACTCGTCGGAGCAGGAGCAACCGGTTTCGCTTCAACTGCAACTGGAGCCGGAGGAGCCTGCTCGACTGGCGTGGCTGATAATTTGAGATCCTTCCCCATCTCATCCGTCGCCGTGCGGCAGGCATCAACGAATCCTTTGGCGAACGCCATCTTTTCTCGCGCCGACTCAGCTGACGTCTCCTTCGGACCTAGATCGCCGACCTTCTTGTTCAATTCTCGATAGATTGAAGGTACCACGCCTTTTTGCGCAATCCTGCCGTCGAACTCGCTGAACGTCTCGGAGTCGGTCGATGGCTCAAGTCCTTCGGTCACCAGCAGCGCCTTGGCCGCCGCCAAGACCGCTCGATAGGATTTGTTCACTGATACGGAATATTGATGTTTCTCTACCAGCAACTTCGCCTGATAGAGCTCTTGATCGGCTTCGAGAATGCCGTTTTCGATCATCTCCAGTGCGCCACCGGCACATTCGCCGGGTCCGAGATCTTCAAGAATGAATTCTTCCTCGCCTTCCCAGTCGTAATAGAACGTGGCGTCTTCTTCATAGGGCGGCACGATCGTGTACGGGATCAATTCGTCTTTCAGCTTGGTCTTTCCGACACGGGCGATGAATTTCGGCAAATTCTCGTGCTCTTGGCGATCCCTCCGATACACATCGATCAAATGCGAGATTGCCGCCGGAACCGCCTTGGCCGGCAACTTCACCGTCATCTGGCCGATCTTTGCCGTGCCGTTCACCGACCCACCGAGATGCAACTCATAGTGCGGCGCGACGTGATCGCCGATGCGCTTTCCAACCCCGTGCAACCCGATGGTGGAGATGTGATGCTGCGCACAGGAATTGTGGCAGCCGCTGATTTTGACATCGACCCCTGCCAGGTCTTCAGGCACCTTTCCAGGTGGAAACACTTCGGCCAGAGCCCGCGCAAGTCCTTTTGATGAAGTGATACCCAGACCGCAGGTATCGGTGCCGGGGCAGGCAATAATGTCTTCGACCAGTTCCGCACCAGGATCCGCCAACCCACAAGAAGCGAGATCCTCGTAGAGCTTTGGGGCGAGATCAGCGGGAATCCACCGAATTACCATGTTCTGGTTGATCGTGGTACGGAGGTTACCATTTGAATACCGCTCGGCAAGATCGGCAACGAACAGCATCTGGTCGACCGTAATGTCCCCCATGAATAGCTTGATGGCGGCCGTGACATAGCCTTCCTGCTTCTGTTTCACGACATTGGTTCGTTGCCACATCTCAAACGGCGTTTCGTGGCCGATCGCATGCGTCCCATTGCCGTGACCGTTGCCGTTTCCATTTGCCAGTCCATTTCGGGTCGGCATGATCAGTGGTGTCGGTTCATCCTGGTGCTGAAGGAGTGTCACGGACCCGTTCTTGGGAAGGGCGTGGCCCATCGCCACGTAGGCAGCCTCCCATCGACGCTTGAATTCCTCAAAGCCCAGCTTATCGATCACGAATTTCATACGGGCTTTGTTGCGGTTTTTTCGATTCCCGAGGGTATCAAACACTTTGATGACTGCTTCGATGCTGGGAATCAGTTCCTCCATTGGGGTGAATTCCCGGAGCAGTTGTGCGACGCGTGGCGCAGAGCCTAATCCCCCGCCTGCTACCATGCGGAAGCCGATCGCCCCGTCGGCTCGTTTCACCGCCAATAAGCCGATATCGTGGATCGGCGTCAGGGCACAGTCATGGGCACAGCCAGAAAACGCGATCTTGAACTTCCGAGGCAGACTTTGGTTCAACGGATTGCGCAAGAGGTGATAGGCGACGGTCTTCGCGTACGGGGTCACGTCGAACACCTCGCCTTGGCACACTCCCGCCAAGTGGCAGGCCGTCACATTCCGCACGGTGTTGGCACAAGCTTCCCTGGTGGTCAAACCGACTTCAGCCAATCCCCGCATGATGGTCGGTACATGCTTGAGTTCCACAAAATGCAGCTGAATGTCTTGTCTCGTCGTGACATGACCGACCCCGGTGGCGTAGCGATCGGCAAGTTCCGCCAGACGGCGAAGCTGATTCGCCGTGATGCCGCCGAATGGAATCTTAACCCGTACCATCTGCACTCCGGACTGACGCTGACCGTAAATGCCATATTGCAGCCGGAAGGGTTTGAACAGATCGGTGGAGATATCTCCAGCCAAGGTCCGCAGAGCCTCAGCCTCAAACGTTTCGATTTCCTCCTGAATCGCCGATGGGATCGGCTGAGTCGCAATCTTAGGGATTCTGATGGATTCGACCTGGCTCATCGCTCTCTCCTTATCTCCTCAAGAGAAAAAGCCTTCGACTCAGATGTGGTACATCGGATTTTGTTGCGCATCAAGAGTCCGTTGATGCGTCGCTAAGTGTTCGACTGTGATGCCCTCGAGTACCTTACGTTCGGCTTGTTGCACTTGCTCCCAGACATCACCGAGCAAAAGTTCCGGCTTTGTCGTAGACCGATCGTGCGCTCCTTGTCTGACAGAGGATCGATGGAAGACCGGTCCCTCCAATGCTTCGAGTATGGTCGCAATCGACAGGGTTGACGGTTCCCGTGACAACAGATACCCCCCTTGGGCTCCTCGGTGACTTTCAACCAGGTCAGCATTCTTGAGCGCATGGAGGACCTGTTCCAGAAAACGAACCGGAATACCCTGTCGCCTTGCGATCGCCCTGGCTTGAATGGGAGACTCTTTCGCGTTGATCGCAAGATCAACCGCAGCCATAATCCCATAAGTGACGCGTTTCGACACTTTCATTCTTCATTATTCCGGTAGGAATTGAATACTATGTATACTGCCCCCTTTCCTGATCTGTCAAGGGAGGGACCGAGACGTGAGACTTAGTGAATCTGCTTCCTAAGTATTCAGATACCGATCTGCTCTGCGCCGAAATCTATAACGGCATGACACGCGATGAAATCGTTTATTGGCACTACATTTCACGCCTACAGAGAAGTGAAGGAAGCAGCTCGAGAGTCACTCACATACGTAAAATCCGATTGACATCGTTTACGCCCTAGGCAATAATCCGCCCTCTTCTTCTGGTGGTGCCTTCATGCCAGTGCCGTCATCCGTATATAGCATTCTTCTGCTTACGAGCGATGCGGTTGTCCAAGGACAGGTCAGACAAGTCTTCAAAGATGCGTCTATTACCCTCTCGCGAGATGCAGCGGCCTTCCGAAAGGACTTGTCTCAAAAAGGGTTTGATATCGTTATTGTGGAATCCCGTAGCGGACTTGAACCGCTCAACTCGCTTCAGGATCATCCAGATCTGTCCCGCGCCCTTTTCGTCACTGGCTCGCAGGCTGTCCTGAGAAAAACACTGAAAATGATCCAGCTCCAATTGATGAGCTCACCGAATGCCTTGCATCAGAATAAATCCCGCGATGGCTCTCTCGAGAGTTATGTAGAGGCAAAAATGGGAGAGTTCGTCAAAGGTATGAGAAACGGATCGGCAAAAAATCTTCATCCGATCCTCATTTCCGCCGTGGAGCGCCCGCTCATCACGTCTGCTCTCAAGGAGACCCGAGGCAATCAAATACAAGCGGCGGAACTGTTGGGGCTCAACCGCAACACGTTGCGAAAAAAGATCCTTGATCTGCACATCCCCTTGAAACAAACAAAAGTTAAGGCGAGTCGAAGTGCGTAACCACAGGTTGTCACAACGTGCCGCGAAACTCACTTTCCATATTTCTCTCAACACTCAAGGAGGAGGGATACCATGACAAAGGAAGAGTTGATTGCGAAGATGGCCGCTTCGGCAGGAATCACCAAAGTTGCGGCAGGAACTGCCCTTGAAGCATTTACCGGAGCGGTGACGTCATCCCTTAAAAAGGGGCAACGAGTCTCCCTTGTCAACTTTGGTACGTTTACGATCTCCAAACGGAAAGCACGGATGGGAAGGAATCCAAGAACAGGCGAATCGCTCCGAATCCCGGCAGCCAAAGTGCCAAAATTTTCAGCCGGGAAAGAGCTACGCTCTGCCGTGAAATAGTTGTCTTCACCTAACAAGTGCCCGGTATAAGAAAAGAAGGGAGTCTCTCTCTCTGAGTTCCCTGATGGAGTACTGTCTCCGTTTCGTTTTCTTGACAGTGTCCCTGACGCTATATTAGCATGCGTCTTTTGCTGATGGGCGCGTAGCTCAGGGGGAGAGCGCTACCTTGACACGGTAGAGGTCGACGGTTCAAGACCGTCCGCGCCTACCATTGAATCCGCGGCACTGGTTTGCCTCTCGGAGGCGCCGTGCCTTTTGTTATTTTTGGTGCCATAGAAAGTCGGTTTTTTTCCGCTATGAAAATTGCGGTGAAAGATGGTCCGAGCAGAGACATTCAGACAGGGGAAACGGCGGGAGCTGCCTTGTCTGCACTAGGGATTGCCGGCCAAGATGTCCTGGCGGCCAAGGTCGATGGAGCAGTGGTTGACCTGTCACGGCCTCTTTCCGGCGGTTCAATTATTGAACCGCTTCGGTTCGATAGCGTAGAAGGTCGAGAAGTCTATCGTCACAGTAGTACCCATATCATGGCTCAGGCCGTGAAAGAACTGTTCCCGTCTGCACAGCTTACGATCGGGCCCGCGCTGGAAGACAGTTTCTACTATGACTTCGCCTTCGAGCGCACCTTTACACCTGAGGACCTTGAGCAAATTGAAGCGCGTGCCGCGGAGATCATTTCCCGCAACCTTCCGATTACACGGCGGGAGTTCTCAAAGCAGGAAGCCATTGATTTTTTTAAGGCCAAGGGCGAACACTACAAGGTTGAACTCATTCAAGGTTTCCCAGACGGAGAACCGATCACTGCATACACGCAAGGCGATTTTGTGGACCTCTGCCGCGGTCCTCATCTCCCGACCACCGGCTCCGTCGGAGCCATCAAATTACTCAATACAGCCGGGGCGTACTGGCGTGGTGATGAACGCAATCCCATGTTACAGCGCATCTACGGCACATCCTTCCCGACAAAGACCGATGTGGATGCTTATCTCGCCAGACTGGAAGAGATCAAGCGACGTGACCACAGAAAAGTCGGAAAAGAGCTGGACTTGATCAGCATTCAGGACGAAATCGGTCCTGGGTTGGTGCTCTGGCATCCGAAAGGCGCGGCCATACGCCTATTGATTGAAAACTTTTGGCGGGAACAGCATATCCGCGATGGTTACGACCTAGTGTATTCACCCCATGCCGCTCGCCTTGATTTGTGGAAAACCAGCGGGCATGTCGACTACTACCGAGAAAACATGTTCCCACCTATGAAGCTGGAAGGGAGCGAGTACCAACTCAAGCCGATGAATTGTCCATACCACATCATGATCTATCAGTCTCACCTGCGGAGCTATCGCGACCTCCCCATTCGTTACGGTGAACTGGGAACCGTCTACCGCTATGAACGGACCGGAGTCCTGCACGGGCTCATGCGAGTACGCGGATTCACCCAGGATGATGCCCATCTCTTCTGCCGCCCTGATCAGATGGAAGCGGAAGTCAGCCGGGTGTTGGATTTTACGTTTTTTGTGTTGCAGACGTTCGGCTTTCGAGAATTCGAAGTCTTTCTGTCAACCAGGCCCAAAGAGTCGGTGGGTGGTGATGAACATTGGGCGTTGGCGACGAGCGCCTTAGAAGCCTCACTGAAGAGTCGCAATATCACCTTCCGTCTTGATCCCGGTGGCGGCGCATTTTACGGCCCAAAGATTGACATCAAGATCAAGGACGCCTTGGGTCGGTCGTGGCAATGTTCCACCGTTCAAGTGGACTTCAACAACCCAGAGCGGTTTGACTTAAGTTACATCGGCGAAGATGGGAAAGCCCATCGTCCGATCATGATCCATCGCGCCCTGATGGGGTCAATCGAACGATTCTTCGGAATCCTGATCGAGCATTATGGAGGCGCCTTCCCGACCTGGCTCGCGCCGGTACAGGCGGTGGTCATGAATATCACCGACCAGCAAGAAGACTACGTCGCCGCTGCGGTCACCCAGTTGAAGACGGCTGGCTTCCGGGCCGAAGCCGATCTTCGGAACGAAAAGATCGGGTTTAAGATTCGGGAAGCGGAGAAGGCGAAAGTCCCCTTCATGTTGGTCGCGGGGAAACGGGAAGTTGAAAATGGGACCCTTTCCGTGCGCGGTCGAAGCGGTTCGAACCTAGGAAATATGACAGTGGCTGAGGTAGTGGATCTCCTCCAAGCCGAGACCAAACATACCCAGCGAGAACTTCAACCCACACTATAGAAAGAGGTGGCCTATCGTCCCCAAATTGCGCGTGAACCGTGAGATCCGAGTGCGAGAAGTTCGGGTGATTGGACCGGAAGGAGAACAACTCGGTATCCTGCCGACCCCGGATGCTTTTCGTCAGGCTCAAGAAGGCGGCTATGACTTGGTCGAAGTGGCTCCTACGTCCGTCCCCCCGGTGTGTCGGATTATGGACTACGGAAAGTATAAGTATGAGTTAAGCAAGAAGGAGCATCAGAGCCGGCGCCATCAAAAGTCCACCCAGGTGAAGGAAATCAAGCTCCGTCCACGGACGGACAAACATGACCTTGAAATCAAAGTTCGACAGATGAAGGCATTTTTGGAAGAGGGCAATAAAACCAAAGTCACCCTCACCTATCGTGGGCGAGAAATGGCGAATCAGGAAATGGGCCGCGCCGTGATGAAGTCGGTCATTGAACAGTTGGCCCAAGCCGGCACCATCGAGTATGCTCCCCGTATGGAGGGACGCAGTTTGATCATGATCGTGGCCCCCAAACATTGACGTGCGATGCGGTGGCAGCCATCAACCAAAGGACGTGTGCGATGAAGATGAAGACACATTCAGGAACGAGCAAACGATTTACCAAAACAGGAAGCGGCAAGATTGTCCGACGCAAGGCGGGCAAGCGGCACATATTGACCAGTAAGCGGCACGACAGGAAGCGCCGCTTGAGCGGAACCGCAGTCGTCGATCCAACGGTGGTTTTGACGTTGAATCGGCTCCTGCCGTACGCATAGGCAACGATCGTTTCAAGTTGAGCATTTCACGATTCAAAAGGAGTACGCATCATGCCTCGCGCTAAAGGTGGACCCAAAACGAGAGCCCGACGGAAGAAACGGATTAAACTAGCATCAGGCCAGTACGGCGGAAAGAGCCGGTTGTTTCGATCCGCGACGGAGAGTGTTGATAAGGGCTTAACCTATGCCTATACCGGTCGCAAGAACCGAAAGCGAGATTTTCGGCAATTGTGGATCGCACGCATCAGTGCCGCCGTTCGAGCCCAAGGATTGACCTACGGCCGGTTCATCAACGCATTGAAGAAAGCGAATGTGTTGTTGGATCGCAAGGTCTTGTCGGATATGGCGATCAAAGATGCGGCGGGATTTGAAAAGTTGTGCGGTCTCGCCAAGCAACACGTTCCGGCTACGGCATAAGTT
>CAZAKX010000111.1:0-10413 GCA_964485915.1 uncultured Nitrospira sp.
AGTTTTTATAATCTGATTTACGAAGCCCAAACCTTTGCCACCGCAATGGCCAGAATCGATACCGCCGAGCAGGAGCATTATGCGGGTCGTATTGAAGGACTCAATTGGGTGTTAGATCGGTGTCAGGAATTGGAAGATATGGATACCAATCTCACCCCATCATCCCTTCAGAGGATATTGGGAGAGGTGAAATCAGATCTGGAACACGAACTCTCTGTTCAGCGTAGAGAAAAGGGCCGCCGTGCGGATGGACGCGAGGAAGCACTCAATTTTGTGGCAGACTACCTCTCCAGCCTGATCACCGCAACAGAGATCGAATCCGCTAAGACGACTGTCTGAAACTATCTGACCGAGTCGTTCTCGTTCTTCAGGCAAGATCATTCCGGAGACGCCTGCAAGGTTTCTGCTTGTAGATGGGCAAGCGGCAGCTGATCCGTTGCGAGTCGTGCTACAGCACTGACCGCTCTATCGCTTGACGCTCAGCCCACCATCCCCATAAAATTAGCCATGCTCCCACCTCGACAGAGACCCTCGACCATGCTCACCGGTCAGCGAATCAATAAAAGTCGACAACGATCGTCCGCAGATCAGGTCCAACGGCAGTTTGACTCTTTGAAGGCGTCCCTCCTGTTCTGCCCACGCTGCCAGGTTGCCAAGCCGACGCGGGAACGCCTTCTCCTGGTTTTGCCAAGTGGGAATCTCTACGAGTACCTTTGTGCCCACTGTGGAACATCCACAGGATCCAAAACAGAAAATCCAATGAAGCCGATCCAAATCATTGGACTCTAACCACGGAGCCCAATGGTCATGGTTTGTAGAGCAACCAGGGCCACCCTGCGAGGCCTGGATTGATTCAACAATCGAACTGATTCAGCGGGCAAAAAGCAAAAAAGAAAAGTGAGCGGACTCAGGCGGCTGGAAGAATTTGTTCCATAGGAATGCCTTCTTCGATGAGCATGATAGGAATACGATCGCGGATAGGATACAGAATTTTTAGATCTTCGCGAATAAGGCCCCCCTCTATCTGTCCGATCAACAGCCTGTTAGCCTTATTTCGGACGTGGCCCTTTGCAAGCGCGGCATTGACCTTCTGAATTAAGCCGGCATCAGCGAGGCTCACGGCCTGCTTGGTCTCAGGACAACACAGGATAGCAAGAAGATCCGGATCAAGACTCATGACAAATAAACATCCACCCGAGTGCCACCAACAGGATAATTCATCCACTCAGAGATCGCAAGACCATACTAGCAGCTCCTATTAGGAGATGTGATCTGTTACACTGACCGGGTAGATACCAGAGCCATTCATCATGTTCACCACATTCTGGAAAACCTGCGTGGCAGGTCTGATCGTCATAGTTCCGGCCTGTGCGACTTTCTTAATCCTTTCCACCCTCTTTACGACTCTCGACGGTCTTGTAGGACGGTACATGTACTATACTGTTCCTGGGCTTGGCCTTTTGCTGTTGGTGCTCCTTATCATGCTCGCGGGCATCTGCCTTGATCATGTTGCTGGACAGGATGTCTGGACACGTATAGAACGTCGACTTGAGAAAATTCCTCTGGTACAGAGCATCTACCTTACCTTAAAGGGCATGACAGACGTTCTGAACTTTAGGTCTCGCTTCGGCCAAAGTAAAGTCGTCGCATTTCCGTTCCCTCGTGACGGCTGCTGGGCATTAGGATTTGTCATGGGAATCGCCCCACCCTCCGTTCAAGTCGTGCCGTCTCAGACCTTGTTCATGGTCTTTGTCCCCACCGCCATCCATCCCTTTACGGGCTTTCTGGCGTTACTCCCAGAACAAGTGCTTCGCCCTGTTAATCTTCCCGTCGAAGACGCCATGAAAATGGAGTTCTCCGCCGGGTTCTACCGCCCTAAGACCGGGTGGCTGAACCCACCCGAACCAACAGTCAGTGTAAAGTCTCATGCTTGACACCATCCGCATCCGACGCGCAAAACCAGACGATATGAACACGATCGCAGCGTTCAATACAGCCATGGCATTGGAAACCGAGCATCGTCATCTTGACCAGGCGAGATTACGAGATGGGATCCGCTCCTTATTATCACACCCCGAATATGGATTTTATATCATCGCTGAGCATTCAAGCCCTGATGTGATCCAGCCCATCGGACAGCTCATGATTACGTTCGAATGGAGTGATTGGAGGAACGGAGTATTTTGGTGGATTCAGAGCGTGTATGTGGTCCCGGACCAACGTGGTCGGGGAGTCTATCAAGCCATGCACCAGTATATTCTCGCCCAATCCAGCGAAGATCAGCGTGTCTGTGGGATCCGATTGTATGTCGCCCGAGACAACCGACGTGCGCACACGGCATACCAACGAGTCGGCCTATTCCGTTCTCCATATGAACTCTATGAATTGGACTTTGTTCTTGGACCTCAAACATTCAAGCGAGAAACGAGGCATCACCATGACAACTAGACGCTATATGGTTCTCCTCCTGCTCGTCGTGGGCCTCTTCCAAGGCTGCGCCTTCAGTCGAGGGACTCTGGGTGACGACATTAAAGCTGAAGCGGCCTCTCTTATTCAGAAAGGCGTCACCACCAAGGCAGAGGTTCTCAATCTCCTGGGCGCACCGGATCGCCTCCTGCAGCTCAATGGTCGGGACGTTTTTCAGTATTATCGATACGACGCGAAAGCAGGCAGTCTCTTGCTGATCATTCTCAATTTCACGCGTCTGTCCATTAAGAGCGATGACTTGTTTGTCATTCTCAACCGGGATGGGCTCGTTGAAGAGGTCATCGCATCGAAACGCACAGACAATTTGCAGTTCAGGTTTTGGCCATTTGGAGAGTAACGTGACCGACGTGTGGACAAAGGCGGCGAGTATCCTCATTGGGGCCGTGGTCTGTCTGCCCTTCATTGGCTGCAATGTGGTTCGTGTGACCCTTAATACCTCTCTAACGCCAGAGGACGTGGCTTTCATTGTTCCAGGACAAACGACCTTGGCGGACATTGTAGACAAACTAGGGGCACCAGATACCCTCACCAATTCTGAGACAGGAGTGGTCGCGACGTATCGCTTCCTCGACTTGAAATACTCCCGTGTCAACTTCGGTTGGCTGGCAAAACCATGGACCCCGATCGATCCCGATTTGATCTTTTCTCGCACTGGCTTCGGTGTTGATGCCTTCGAGGTACACTGTAATCCGCAGTGGGTGGTCTTACACCAGGGGTTTCAACGTCACCTCGTCAGACCTCCCTTTTATCCTTATCCCTTCCAGCAATCGCAACGGCTGAGTGAGCGTGAATTGCCTACGTCCAATGGCGTAGCTATAATGGCGAGCCATGGAATCGGACATATCCGACCATCAGTCCCAGCGATCCAGTAGCGGCGGTTCCGCTTCCTATATCCCAGCCGACAAGGATACCAACTTTCTCCAGCGCGACGAGCTTCGTCCCATTCGCATCGGACTCGAACTGCTGAAGCCCGAACTTATCCAAAAAGAAGAACAGATCGAATCCACCATCGTGGTTTTTGGCAGTGCGAGATTGCATGAACCGACGGTCGCCGAACAAGCGTTGCGGAGGGCCGAGAAGCAAGCCGCTCGCGAGCCACACGAGCGTATGCTCCAGCAGCAAGTCGCCATTGCCAAACGGCAGTTGGATCTCGCGCAGTACTATGACGTGGCACGTGAATTCAGCCGCCTCGTCTCATCGAGCTGTCAAGTCGACGGTCATTGCGACTACGTTATTGTGACCGGAGGTGGGCCTGGGATTATGGAAGCCGCAAATCGAGGAGCGGCCGACGTGAACGCCAAATCGATTGGCCTCAACATTACCTTGCCACATGAACAGCACCCAAACCCCTACATCACCCCAAGCCTGAGCTTTCAGTTTCGTTATTTTGCCATCAGGAAAATGCATTTCCTCATCCGGGCCAAGGCGCTCGTCGCGTTTCCCGGAGGCTTCGGCACGTTGGACGAGCTGTTCGAAACGCTCACTCTGCTTCAGACCGGTAAAACTGAAAGCGTCATCGTCGTTCTGGTAGGACGGGACTTTTGGGAACGCCTCATCAACTGGCAATTGCTGGTTGAATGCGGCCTGATCGCACAGCAGGACTTGCAGCTTTTTCACTATGCCGAGACCGCTCAGCAAATCTGGGACCTCATCTCACGCCACAGTGGAGTATCCACCACATGAAGCTCTCATTCTACGGCGCAGCTCGCTCGGTCACCGGCAGCCGACATCTATTGGAGGTGCCGGGATTCCGGGTCCTATTCGACTGTGGGATGTTCCAAGGCCGACGAGATGAGGCGGCCCGTCGCAACCGCGACCTAGGGTTTGAGCCAAAGTCAGTGGGAGCGGTCTTGCTCTCACATGCCCATATCGACCATTCAGGTGCCCTGCCGGTATTGCCTCGGAAGGGGTTCTCGGGGAAGGTCTACCTCACCAGGGCCTCAGCCGATCTCGCAGGGATCATGCTCGAAGATTCCGCTCGCGTGCAGCAAAACGACTGTCGCTACGTCAATAAGCAGGAAAAGCGGCGCGGAAGAACTTGCATTCAGCCGTTTTACGACGGCGACGACGTCAAAAAGATTGTCAGGCGGTTTGAAGGCGGTCGATATGGAGACCTGCTGAAACTTGCGCCACGGGTTACGGCATCCTTTCACGACGCGGGTCACATTTTAGGATCCGCTGCAGTCCGCGTGAAATATACGGCTCGTGGGAACACCACAACGGTCTTGTTCAGCGGCGATCTGGGGCGCTCCCACATGCCGATCCTGCGCGATCCGGAACTACCACCTCCTTGTGATGTCCTGATCCTCGAATCTACGTATGGTGATCGACTGCATGAACAGGCCGGCGAGGAGATGAAGAAGAAGGCCCAGGACCTGATCGCCCATGCGCGGCAGCACAAGAGCAAGATCATCGTGCCGGCGTTCGCAGTGGGCCGCACGCAGGAACTCGTCATGCGGATCAAGGAGCTGGTCGGCGAGGGCCGGGTCGAGCCCATTCCCATCTATATCGATTCACCGCTGGCAGACAAGGCTACGGGTGTGTTTCGGCGACACCCGGAATGTTATGACGAGGAGACACTGAAGACTTTTTCTTCCAACAATGATGTCTTTGCCTCGCGCTACATCCACTTTGTCTCGTCGTCCGAGGACAGCAAGCGGCTCAATGCCATGCGAGGGCCCTGTGTCATCATTTCTTCGTCGGGGATGTGCGAGGGAGGTCGTGTTATTCACCACCTGAAACATGCTATTCAGGATGAGGCGAACGTGATCGTGTTCGTCGGCTTTCAAGCCGAACATACCTTGGGCCGCAAGCTGGTTGAGGGTTGGGACGTCGTGCCGATTTTCGGAGTGCCGACGAAGCGCCGCGCAAAGATTGTTAAGTTCAACGGCTTATCCGCGCATGCCGACCGCAATGATCTATTAGCCTACGTCAGAGCAGTCAACCCACTGCCCAGCACCGTGTTCGTCGTGCATGGCGAAGAAAAGCAGGCCCTTTCCTTGGGCGCCGCAATCCAGGCGGAACATCCCACGATCGATGTGCGGATTCCACATCAGGGCAGCACGCATGAAATTTAAGTCGTTATCGGTGAGTTCAATCACTGGTAAGCGACCCACTCAGCTGGTCCTGTTGTCCTGTGTGGCCATCCTGATAGCCGGCTGTATTTCTACGGCTGCAGCCGAATCGGATCAGAACCGTCAACGCCTTCGAGATCTGGGCATCGTCATCGGCTCTTATCAGCCCGGACCTCTCAACGCCATCACCGACGTGGCCGGTGTGAAAGTCGGCCACACGACCCTCATCCAAGGTGAGGGTCCGCTCAAGCCTGGCCATGGTCCCGTGCGAACCGGGGTGACCGTCGTCATTCCGCGCGATGATGTCTGGCACAAGAAAGTTCCAGCCGGTAGCTTTGTCCTGAACGGAACCGGAGAGATGACCGGCCTCGCTTGGCTGGCTGAATCAGGCTTCCTGGAATATCCCATCGCTCTCACAAATACGCTCAATATCCCGCGCGTGTCGAATGGGGTGATGAGTTGGATGATCACGCAGTATCCGGAGATCGGCATCTCCGACGACACGCTCACGCCGGTCGTCGCGGAATGCGACGACGGGAGGCTGAACGACATCCAAGGCCGCCATGTGTCGGAGCAAGACGTGATCGCGGCGCTCGATGGGGCCACCAGCGGTCCGGTAAAAGAAGGCACGGTCGGGGCCGGTACCGGGATGGTGTCATACGGATTTAAGGGCGGCATCGGTACCGCGTCGAGAAAAGTGTCTGAGAAAGAAGGTGGCTATACCATCGGGGTTCTTGTCAATGCGAATCATGGCCGCAGGCCTGAGCTGGTCGTTGCCGGTGTGCCGGTCGGGAAACTGTACGAACCACCACAGCAAATGTCTCACGTGCTCACACCTGGTCAGAGCGAAGGCTCCATCATTGTGATCATCGCCACCGATGCGCCGCTCGACAGCCGTCAGTTGACCAGACTTGCCAAGCGGGCGGCGCTGGGGCTAGCCCGCACCGGTTCCACCGCCCGCCACAGCAGCGGCGATTTCATGCTGGCCTTCTCCACGGCCAACGTCATTCCGCACTATCCCAAGGAACCAACGTACAATCTGACCCATCTGGCGGACACGCATCTCAACCCGCTGTTCACGGCCACCGTCGAAGCGACCGAGGAGGCGATCTTGAACGCCCTGACGACCGCGACGACTGTGATTGGGCGGGACGGCTATCAGGTTGAAGCGATCGATGTAGACCGCTTGAAAGCGATGGTTGCCGCGCCGGTCCAGCACTAATCGATGTGCTGTCGTAGTAATCCGTATCCCGCTTATCTCCTTTCCTTACTGTGCCGGCACCACCATCTCCAGTGAGTCGCATGCCCTTGCTATTTCCTGGCTGGTCTCGCTATCCTTCCGCCTAATTCCTGAACAGGGGAGGCGAGGTCGATGGGTGAATACCAAATCGGCGGTGGCTTGCAACTGCTGACGGCGGTGCAAAAGACCGAGGCCTTCGGTGAGTTCTTGAAAACGAGGATGATCCACGCGCTCGAAACCGAGGATCCGACCGAACTCCACTATCTCCTCGCACAGGTGGACGATTACCACTCCTACCTCTGGCGGTACTATAAAAAACTCGCGCAGACTCGATCTCAGCGGATGGATCCAGGGGTCTGATCCCACATTCTCGCCGGGTTCGTCGGTTTGGTTCTGAACAACGAGGTCCTCACGTGCGATTTGCCTCAGCCCTGTCGAAAACGATCGACACCGAGACCGCGGCTCAGGATGTGGCCGACGGCATTCAGGCGCAGATGGGTCGAGCCTCGATCGATCTCGCATGCCTATTTTTTTCTGCTCATCATGCTGCGCAGGCCGACCGCTTGACCAATGCCCTCACGCGTGCGCTCCATCCGAAACTCCTCATCGGCTGCAGTGGAGAAGGGGTCATCTCCGGAGCGGAAGAATTGGAAACCACCCCGGCCATCACGGTATGGGCTGCGTCGCTCCCTGGTGTCGAGCTCTACCCAGTGCGATCGTCCTTTTCTCCCATGCAAGACCAGTTTCACCTCGCTGGATGGCCGGAACCGGGAGCGAAGGATGCCACCTTCCTCATGCTGGCCGACCCCTTTACCACCCCAGTGCAGGACATCCTTGGGCTGTTGGAAGAACGATATCCCCGCGCAAAAGCTTTTGGTGGATTGGCTGGAGGCGGGCAGGAAGCCGGCATGAATCGGCTTGTCTTCAACGAGGACGTCCTCGATGGAGGAATGGTCGGGGTGCGTGTGTCAGGAGCTGTGGAGATTCGACCGATCATCTCCCAGGGCTGTCGCCTCATCGGTGAGCGCTTCGTGGTGACAAAAGCCGAACGTAATCTCATTCACGAGCTCGGAGGTGAGCCGGCGCTGGAACGGCTGCAAGCTGTGTTCGAATCATTATCTGATGAGGACCGCCAGCGCGCGCTTCACCTCGGGATTGTCATCGATGAACATCGGAATCGATTTGAGCGGGGAGATTTTCTCATTCGCAATCTACTCGGCGCCGATCGCACTTCGGGGGCTGTCGCGGTTGGAGAAGTCGTCCAAGAGGGACAGACCGTCCAGTTCCATCTCCGGGATGCCGAATCAGCCAGCGAAGATTTGAATTCCCTCCTTGCCGCAGACCGCTCCAGTCGTCACTCTCCTCCTCTCGGCGCACTGATATTCAGTTGCTGCGGTCGTGGTCAGGGACTTTTTGGACGACCGAACCACGATGCGGCGACCGTCGCAGAACAGCTGGGTTCGATCCCTATGGCAGGGTTCTTTGCGCAGGGCGAGATCGGCCCCATCGGGCATCGGAACTTTCTCCACGGGTATACCGCCAGCATGGCCCTATTTGCTGAACGCCCGGCACCATCGAGCCGCAGTTGACCGGGCGTGCCCTCCCGTGCCATAGAAGAATCGGAAGGAGACAACCATGGCCTATCTACATCTGGCATCGACCTGTGCGCTCGTTGCTTTCACACTGATCCTAGGAGGAGAACGCACCATGGCGGCAACTGAGAATCATTCATCCGGTCAAGAAATCACTACTTCGTCTGGGCTTAAATATCTCGATCAGGTCCTCGGGACCGGTGATGTGGCGGTCGCTGGGAAAACGACAACCGTGCACTATACCGGGTGGTTGGAGAACGGCAAGAAATTCGATAGCTCCGTGGACCGTGGCCAACCATTTTCGTTCCCTCTTGGCGGTGGACGCGTTATTAAAGGATGGGACGAAGGGGTGCAAGGTATGAAAGTAGGTGGAAAACGCAAACTCACCATCCCGTCCGATTTGGGATACGGATCTCGCGGTGCTGGTGGAGTCATTCCACCCAACGCAACCTTGATTTTCGACGTTGAATTGCTCGGGGTGCGGTAACCGAGCGGGCAAGTACGAGGCTGACAGGTTCCAAGTCGACAAGCTGACAGTTCAGATCCCAACACCCTTGTAAGCTTTCCGCCTTGGATACTTGTCAGCAAGAACCATTATGCAGCACACCCCCCTGATCGCCCAACATCGCTTCGCCGGGGCAAAGCTGGTTGATTTCGCAGGATGGGAGATGCCCATCCAGTACACCGGCGTGGTGGATGAGTACCAGACCGTCCGCACTAAGGCGGGGCTTTTCGATGTCAGTCATATGGGACGACTGGTCGTGAACGGCACCGGGGCGGAATCGTTCCTCCAACGCATGACGACGAATGATCTCGCCGGGCTGAAGCCCATGCAGGCGCACTATTCAATGGTCTGCAATGAGCAGGGCGGGATCTTGGACGATATCTTCGTCTATCGGCTGGAGCAACCGGGGGAATTTCTTCTGTGTGTCAACGCATCCAATCGAGCCACAATTCTCGCCTGGCTGTTCAAACACAGGCAAGGACTTTCCGACTGTCACATCCAAGATCGTTCGACGGAAATTGCCCAGATTGCGTTGCAGGGGCCTGCGACACGATCCATTGTGGCGGCGCTGGGTCTGTCGATGTTGGCTCAGCTTAAGCTGAGACAGTCCACGATGGTTCGAGTCAACGGTGTGCAATGCCTTGTTGCGCGCACCGGCTATACCGGAGAATTCGGCTATGAGTTCTATGTCTATGGAGACGCTCCTGTCGTCTGGGATGCCTTGTTGGGAGCAGGGAAGGCCTTTGGACTCAAACCGACCGGGCTCGGTGCGCGGGACCTGCTTCGTCTCGAGATGGGATACCTGCTCTACGGGAACGATATCGACGAACGAACTACGCCCATCGAGGCAGGAGCGGAATGGGCGGTGAGCTTCGAGAAAGGCGAGTTTCTCGGAAAACCAATGCTTGCCAAACAACAGAAAGAGGGACCGCCCCGGCGGTTCATCGGACTTGAACTGCTGGAAAAAGGCGTGCCTCGTCATGGGTTTACGATAGTGTCGTCGACCAAACCGATCGGAGAAGTCACCAGCGGCAATCTGTCCCCACTCCTCCAAAAGGGGATCGGCTTGGGCTATGTACGTTCACAATATGCGACACCCGAGACCGGCATCATGATTGATATCCGAGGGAAACTGGTCCCAGCGAGGATCGTGAAGCCTCCATTCTATAAGCGTCCCCCACCGTAATTGAGACCGGTCCTATCAGCCGTTATCGGAACATCGAACGGTGATGACACATAGCTGAGGAGCATAGCGCATGGTTCGCAATATCTATACGGGAAAGGTCGTGACGCTGAACGTGGATACCGTGCAGTTACCGAATGGTTTCACGGTCGATCTTGAAACCATCCGTCATCCCGGAGCGTCTGCGGTTGTTCCGCTGAAGGATAATGGCACCGTCGTCCTAATTCGACAGTTCCGGCACGCAGCCGGGGGATTCATCTATGAAATTCCAGCCGGCAAACTGGATCGTGGTGAAGATCCCTTGAACTGCGCCGCAAGAGAACTGGAAGAAG
>CAZAKX010000112.1:0-10208 GCA_964485915.1 uncultured Nitrospira sp.
CAGGCGTGCAAACCGGCAAGATCGAAGACCTCACGCTCGGTTACACCGTGATCAAAACTCAAGAAAACAACGAAATCGTGGTTCCGAATAGCGTGATGGCGAGCCAGGCGATTATTAAGTCGGCGTAGAGAATGAGGCGATGTCTCGATTCGAATGGGGAGGTGAGTTGGCGGGTCAGGAAATGTATGGTGGGGTGGGCGAGCCAGGAGAGCTATGCGTGGTTCTGTGTCATGCACAATACAACATCTGGCCTCAAATTGTGTACTCGGTCACGTTTCTTTGTATGGGTCATCAATGTTAACGACATCACGGTAATCAGACATTCGATATGATGAACATGTTCCTAGTGGCGATCGTCCTGCTCCTGGTCTTACTGCTGATCGGATTAGTGCTGTACGTGCTATCCCCCCGCAAATATCAGTCTGCCGGTTCTGTCGCCAATTCGTATGATGACTGGACAAAGGACGGCATTCTCGAGTTCTACTGGGGCGAGCATATTCATCTGGGACATTATGGCTCTCCACCCCGCAACAAGGATTTTCTCAAAGCCAAGTCGGACTTTGTGCATGAAATGGTGCGGTGGGGTGGGCTGGACAAGCTTCCTTCCGGGACGACGGTGTTAGATGTGGGCTGTGGCATTGGCGGCAGCAGCCGCATGCTGGCGCGGGAGTATGGCTTTGCTGTCACCGGAGTCACCCTCAGCCCTCAGCAAGTCAGACGGGCTCAAGAACTGACCTCCCCAGAGGTGAATGCCCACTTTCAGGTCGATGATGCGCTGGCACTGTCGTTCCCCGATGCCAGTTTCGATGTGGTCTGGTCGGTCGAGGCGGGACCGCACATGCCGGATAAGGCACAATTTGCTCGAGAGCTCATGCGCGTCCTGAAACCGGGCGGAATTCTGGTTGTTGCCGATTGGAATCAGCGGGACGATCGCCAGGTTCCGCTCAATGGTTGGGAAAAGCCGGTGATGCGGCAACTGCTGGATCAGTGGTCTCATCCGGCCTTTTCGAGCATTGAAGAGTTTTCAGAATTACTGGAGGCAACCGGACTGGTGGCGGGTGAAGTCACCACAGCCGATTGGACTGCCGAAACCTTACCCTCATGGCTCGATTCGATCTGGCAGGGAATTATCCGTCCCGCAGGGATTGTTCGGTTCGGCGTGATCGGGTTCATGAAATCATTGCGAGAAGTCCCCACGTTCCTGTTAATGCGTCTGGCATTTGGGACAGGGCTGTGTCGCTTTGGCATGTTTCGGGCCGTGCATGCCAATGTCCCTACGGGTGAGCTGTTGTCTGCGCAGACGGATGACAGGCTTGTACGGTCATGAACATGGAGACGCCGTGAGTTGGGATCTATGAGTCTCTACGACATCGACCTCGTCACGATCGACGGCACGCCGCAGAAGATGGATGTCTACCGCGGCAAGACGCTGCTCATCGTGAATGTCGCGAGCCAGTGTGGCTTCACGCCGCAGTATGAGGGACTCCAGGCGCTCTACGGAAAATTCAAAGATCGGGGTTTCGTGGTGCTCGGGTTCCCCTGTAACCAGTTCGGACAACAGGAGCCGAGCGGCGAAGCAGAGATTGAACAGTTCTGCGCCAGGAACTTCAGTGTCACCTTTCCGATGTTCGCAAAGATTGAGGTAAACGGCATAAACGCACACCCGCTCTACCAATATCTGAAGTCGGAGAAGCCCGGGATTCTCGGTACCGAGGCGATCAAATGGAACTTCACCAAGTTCCTCGTCGGTTCCGACGGCAGGGTCCTGAAACGCTATGCGCCGAGTGATAAGCCGGAGATGATCGAGGCCGACCTGGCCACGAAGCTCTAGACGACTGTGGGCGTCGATAAGCGAAGTCTTTACCTGCTCGAAAATTCAGAATATCCCCGTTTATCTTTGCCCCAAGCGGCTTATTTCGCTTTAGAAAAGAAATCTAGAATGGCATTGATGGCTCGAATCCGATATTCATCAGACTCCATGAGTAACTCGTGCTTAGCTCCGTCAAACCTATTTGGCGCTCCGCCATAGCAAGGAATTCCGGTTTCCTCTTTGAGGTTCTGGCAAAATGTATTTTGACCTTCTGGGGTGACAGCTGTGTCGGCTCCTGCTTGCAAGACCAGCAGGGGAATCGCTATTTTCTTGGTGTTATTAAGCATCTTTGGGGAAGCGGCACAAGCTTGACCACACCACCCACGCGTCGGCCCGCCCAACTGTATGCTTTCGTTTTGTTCATACGTTTTCAGCAGATGTTGGTAGCGTGTCTCGGAGTGCGTGTATTCATTGGCTGAAAATGTCGTTGGCCTGTAAGGCTTCGGAAAAAAGCCAGCCCAACAGTCGTAGCAGAGCCAGTCCATTACTCTGAACCACCAGCACCCGCCCTCCGGTGACTCCAATATTCTGACAGCTGGACCGTGCATTGGGGATGATAGGGCAGCGGCATGAAAAACGTCCGGGTGGCTTTCGATGTACAACGTTGCGATACCGCCCCCCATTGAATGCCCCAACAAGAATAATTTCTGATGAGGTTTAGCAAGCACAATGGTCCTCACGAATGTATCGAGATCGCTCACGTAATCCTCGAACCTGTTCACATGGCCCTTCTGCCGCTGATCATCAGGTAGCATGCGACCCGAATAGCCCTGCCCACGATGATCATGAATGTACACCGAGTAGCCCTGACGGCTTAAATCGAAGATAAGTTCTTTGTATTTCACATAGGATTCTGTGCGTCCACTCGATATCACGATGGCGCCCACTTCATGTTCCTGGACGAACGTCATATAGGAGATCTGAACCCCATCCACACCTGTAAACGTGCCCTTTTGGCCATGTTGTTCCCAATAGGGCTCGATGTCTTCTTTTAATCGTTGTTCAAATTCTGCCTCGCGAACGAGGCCAAAAGGATTCTCTGGTTCGGCAAGTGCTGCCGATGCGTAAAGAAGAAGTGCAACGCCTCCACAGAACACACTAAGATGGGGACAGTATGACCTCACGTCGTCTCCTCTTTGCTGGATTTCCCCGCTCGAAGAGCCTGGTGCTCAACTAGCTGCGAGCATGGCACGTCCTGCTGACCAGGATCTTGCTCGCACGGATGTCTTCACAGATGGGGGCAACCCCCCTGGATTAGATCGTTCAGTAAGCCCTCATGAAGATCGCATTTTACCAGGGAGGACCGCAAGCGGCGGCAAGCGTAATACATGCCAGAGACGGTGTCGTTCAAGCGCCCCACGCTGAAGACGGCTTCTTCCTGCTGCCCGATTCGTGGTGCCTGGAGTCTGTCACGCTATGAAACAGGTTGCTCCTTGTGTCGCTGTAGAATGGATTTAATCTTGTCAGGAATGGTCTTTGGCAATCCGTGAATACTGTGGAACTTCTCGCCCAACGCGTTCTGGAGGGCCTCTTTCGCCTTGGCCATGGACTGCTTGGAAAAGACATCCTCGTTGGTCACGAAAATGACGGCATCAACATCCGATTTGGCAACTTGCTCAATGATGTTGTCAGTAAGTTGCTTGGCACGGGACCGGTCCTGATCGTCCAGGTGGTACTTGTCCTCCAGTTCAGCCCAAGTATGTGTCTCAATGGCGACGCGCTGCCCTTCTACGTCAAGGATCGCATCCCAAGGAGTCTTTTGGAGAAACATATACCAAGTGCGTGCCTTTTCAATGGGGAGAATACTAATGCCTGCTTTTTCAATTTCAGACATTACTTTTTCCAGATATCGGGTATTGGCTGCACGGATTTTCTTGTATTCCTCTGTAGACTTATAGAAGGGGTTTATGTGAACGTTCGACCACCAATGTCGAACTGCATTGCGAACGTACGGCCACCGATCCTGAAGAGGACAGGCCAACGGTTTCGTCGGGCTCGACTTGCCGAATGTTCCATGATGATCGATAAGGTCAGAAGCGTCTTCACTTAGGTGTGGCATGTCACGTTCTAACTCTTGAACGTCGAGGTAATGTTCTTTACAGGTATGTTCGAAGATTTGCTGTGCCAGGTAACGATCTCCTCTCAGGATTAACGCAAGCTCGTCTATTGTCGCAGCATTGATGTTGATGGGAGAGAGATAGTTGCCAATTTCCTGGTACGTTTGGTCCGAAAGAAACTCCCCCTCGGTGAGATCGTCCCTGCCCATATAAGGCGCATTGTTGGCAATCGCTGCGACTGACTTGGGCGTAAAACGAGCAACATGCTCAAGCGCTTCTTGTAGGTCTTCTTTAAACTCGTCGTCGCTCCTTGTGTCCGGCTTCTTGTTTGGAAGTTTTACCGGTTTCGGACATCCATTCTTCACCACCCGAAGCACCAGCTCCACATTGTCCGGTTCGGTAAAATCTCCATGCTTTTTTGGCTCCTTAGTGCGTGCGGGATTGCCGCTGAATGATATGCGGCATATGCGATTCCAAGCGATTTTATCATCGATGTTCACCCACTCTTGGTTGACTTCTCTTCCAAAGCGTTTTTGTGAGAGGCCGTACGTTCGCTCAAGGAGGAGATCAATCCATACCAAGAGCGATCCCCGCGTCAAGAAGTCGAAATATTTGTGATACTTTTCATTTCTTTCATCCTGTTCAGAAAGAGCAAAGGACCAAAATTTGGTCTGATCATGGTCTCTCAAATAGGGAATCACGGATACCTTGAAATCAGCGATGCTGTTCGCTGCACCTATATAGATAATGTGTTTGAATGTCAGTTCCTGAGTCAGTGTTGTGAGAATGCGGTCGGAGACCATGGCACCCATACTGTGGCCCAACAGCGTGAGTTCCACGGGGGGGCAGGGGATAGACTTGTTGTTTTCACATTCCTTAGTTCTCCATTTGCCGTCTTTAATATTGTTTGCCAACTTCTTTAAGAGCTCTCCCATCGCTCCATCTTTTTTGGTTGTAGGATTGAACAGCAACAAATCAGGACGGCGCTTGAGCATGTCCCAGGCAGGCGTTCCAAACCCCTCTATGAACGGCGCGCTTGCCATGCGGATAGGCCATAAGGAATAGCGGGTAAAATCATCCTCAAAAAACCAATAGCCATAGAGACCTGCAGTAGCATAGCTCGCATATGGCATCACGCTCGCAATGGTCAGCGTAGGATGAAGGGCGGCAATGGGGAGACCATATACACTGGCGTACAAACCCGTCACTAAAAAGGCGCTCGTAAAATCTGCCGATTGGTTCTGGAACAAGTCCTTTGCCTCAGAATAGATGGCGTCTGGAGCTTTGATAATGCTGTTTCCTAGATCGTGAAAAAGGACAATGGGTGACGTCGCTGTGGCGAAGTATGGATCTCGTATTCCATATCGAATTTGAAAGAAATGATCTTTGAGTGCCGATCGCAGTCCTGCCTCCCAGTTCAATGAAACGAGAAAATGAGAACTAAGATTTGGAAAGTCCTTGGCATTCTTTTGCTTCTCCAAAAATTCCTGGATGCGCCCAAGTCCCTCCTTGTAGCTATTGAGGCCACCATGAATGAAGATGAGAATCTGCGCGGGTAGTCGGGTCCCTTCTTTCTGTTTCAGTACATACTGTTCCAGATTGTTGAAGATAGAGTTGACGTACTGTATCTGGAATTCTTCGTCCTCCAATTTATCCTTGTAGGTGAAGTCGGCCTGGCCTTCATTTTTGACATGTCCGCGGGCGTGACCTTCCTCGTCTACAGAGATATGATGCCCCCATTCTATCTCCCGTATGTCAACAGACTTGCACCCGAAACTTTGTGAGGCAAGAACCAACATCAGAAGAACACGCAGCATAGGATGAACCTTTGTGTATCAATATGGGAACTGGAGTTGCTAGGCCTGATGACCTCGAAGCGATACTGGGCGCTGAACAACAGAAGCTGTGCCTTGATGCGCGTGGTGTATCACGGAAGCATTTGGAACTCATTTATTGTGAGTTCAGTGCCTCGCGGTACAACTGCTGAATGAAACCCTCCATGCGGGGATTAAGAAAACCATTATGACCATCGATGATGTTTGTATCTTTGGTGCGGACGACCCAGATAGGGTTATGTGGACTCCTCAGACCCTGGCTCCATTTATCTGGAAGGATCTCTTTAGATAAGAGCTGATTACTCCAAGGGTCCTGATCATGTGATTGGTCATCGGACAAATCATCCAATGGGTCCTCGCCTTCCTGTGCTTCTTGCATTGCAACGCTTAGCCGTAGGCCACCGCAGAAGGCTCGAGCAGGCCAGCCTTGCTTTGTCCCTTTGCTTGCCTGTAGTTTCTGTTTCCAGACCTTCGCGTTGTCATCGAGTGCTGCTGTGAGTGGCTTCTTGCCCGGCAATCCTCTGGAAGTCAGTTGTTCCCATCCTGTTGTTAGGCATACGTCCAAGCTGCCGCCTATATTTTTCTTCTGTTCGATATCGGGTGTGGGAAGAAAGCTGTCGAGATAGTGCGTCATGTACCGAGGGATGTGCCCCACCGTTCTCCGGTTTGCGCTGCGCTCTTCATCCGCTCTTCTCCCTATCTCATTGCCGTCTTTGCTTTCAGGGGAATTGTCTTGGAAGAGCGTACTGAAGAAGCGACCAATGGGGAACGCATATTTCGTCGCATAATCGGAAGTGCCTGTCACGAGGACAAGCACAGGATCTTGGGTGGAAATGTAGGGACTCCGCTTCATTCGATTGAGAGATGCTTGGTAGAGTGGTTCAAAACGCGCCCCCTCAAATGCTGGGTTAATGAGTACAACAAGATCTGCGTATGAAGAAGAGATCAGTTCACTTCCAGAAACACTGTCGATTAACGATTCCGAGATGGCATTATAAATCGCCAAAGATCCAAAGCTATGCCCAAGGATCAATGTTCTCATGGGAACGCATTTGCTCTCATTGTCTTTCGCATCCTTCACGCAGATCTTATACATCTCAGGGTCTCGCCCCATCCTTTTTGCGTTGTCACTCAGGTCATTCACTTCGGCCCTGATATGTCCTAACCGTGCGAACAACTCCCGTGTTGAGCCTAGGGCTACGTCCAGTGCAGCGCCCTTTCGGTCCCAGAAGGTTACTAGTGCGGACAATTTAACAGGTGCCGTAAATAGCACCTTGGACAACAAGTTGCTTTCAATCCACTGTTCCTTTACGGTCGCTCCGCGCCATCCTAAATACACTCCGACCACTTTGCGTGGCTTGTTCGATGGATTCCAGCGTCCGTCGCTGCTGGATTTCTGACCCTCAAACACTACGGCACTGTAGAGCACTTCTCGTAGCTGTCGGAGATTCCAATCTTCGAAATCCGCATTATGTCGCCAGCCATGGGCGGCGACGACAAGGCTGACATCATCAAAGCAGGGCTCCTGTTCACCGGGGTTGCAGGTATGGGGAGACATGGTCTCTTGCAAAAACTCAAACAAATGCTCCATCTGTTCTGGGTGGTAGAGTCGCCCCTGGTCATCAAATTCAAGCACGAAAAGATCTGCACTGCATAAACCTGCTTGCGCACAGAGTTTAGATTCGTACGAGATCTTTTCATGAGAGCAATCCTTATTTCCTGAGCACCTCTCACCGATGTCCGCTTCGACAGGTTTCTCAAATGCAAAGGAGGCTTCTATCTCGTTCTTCCCCGCTTTCTCCCTTTGTCTGGTAGTTCGGCCTTTCTCAACGAGTGTGACGGGTACCGCATTGTCGTATCCCGTGGCTCCCGAAGGGGAGTGTGTGCTCTCACCCCCGCGGATGCTGCTGTTAGACCAGGTAACCCATGAGCATCCAGTCGTAAGGCTCACAGCCAGTGTCAGGAATACCGTTCTAGAGATCTGCTGCCGAAACGTACAGCTGATCAGTCCCATCAGTGATACCTCCGTCTGTGCCACTAAAGGCGAGTTTAGTTATCATGAATCGTACTGATAGCTTGCAGGTGAAACTCCGTTCCCTATGTCGGTCGATTCATCCAATAGCGAGTTCAGGTTTCAATTCTGAGGAAGATGCAACTAATGTTAGAAACTGAATCCAGTGCCAATGCTCATGAGCAAGAAGACATGACCTTTTTCTTCTGGAGGTCCTGTCAGATTAAATCCAACACCAAAATTGAGAACGTCCTCAAAAAATCCCAACACGATGGCCGGCTGTATGGCTAAATCGCCTGCACTCGTTGGTTTGGTCGCGTACAAAGTTGGTGTGATAGAGAACAATGGGGAAGCTCTATATGAATTGCGATCCCAACCGAAGCTGGTCTGGCGACATTCAGTTCTGACTTGCCCAATAAATACCTTTGGGCCATCCTTAATTCGAATTGGTCGATAGAATCGGAATGATGCACCGGCACCCACAGAGGCGTTAAAGCCGGCTTGCTTCTTGGCCATATCGTATTTTATGAGCTGTGTTGATACGGTTGGACCTACCGACCACTGTCCATCAACTAGACCAAAAATAGATTTGGCCGATTGGAAATCACCATTAAGATTGAGAGAGTCATCCACGCAGAATTTTTGCCACTCGGAGTTTGCACTGGACGGAATCTTGAATTTCTCATCTTGGGTCCTGACAGTTTGCAATGGAGGCGACTCGGCCTTGGATTGCCCCTCGGTGTCTTTTGTGTCATCGCTGGCATATGCTGCGTGAACAATCAACAGAAACATAATGGATATTGCACAGGTTACCTTCGCAAGGCGGATAGTTAGTTGCAGATCTCCTCTCTGAGCGCTACACAAACGAAAGCGGTTGTTGCCACTCATTTTGTGTCCCTCCTATAAGATAACTTTGTCTCAGGCATGACTATTGGCTTATCGCCTTGCCCATTCCCGCGTTCTGCGGCACCGAAATTCACCGGGTGGCCAGCGTGACCGTGAGCAATAGGAGCAACCAACCACCAACTTCAAACCACAGTGAGCCGCGCATCGAATATCCCTCAAGGTGAAAGTCGTATGACGTCAATCAGCGTCGCTGAAATCCTGATGTGCACTGGAACAAGTCCGATCGATCATGATGGTACTCGGTCAACAAGTTGTGCAACCTCATGTGAGTCCCTTCAGCAAGGAACGGACCAACGATGAGTTCGTGAGAACTACGTAAATCCCCAAGTATTGTGATGCTCCCAGAGATAGAGATTTCATGAGGTGAATCTGTTTCGATTCAGGGAGTATCTAAATAGATTCACCATTCCTCCTTGGAACCAAGAATGCCGTTAGGTTCTAAACCTGTTCGCGGCATCTTTGAGGACAACGTCGCACTCAAGCGCGGCGGGATAGTAACGCCGCAGACAATGCAAATATATGACTCATTGGGTTAGGGAATAGCAGGTCTACGGTATAGATCCAGATAGCCCTATTTTGTTGTCGGGCCTCCTACTGTGCCACCGGTATATACCAAGCGGGTACGAGTGAAGCGTTGGTGCTACTCGCAGGCATTTCGTGAAGTGCGGTTGAGTTCTCCGCAACGACCTAAGGCACACACGTGGCTTTTGGATCAGGACAGGTGATGGGCGAGTTCTGCTATGGAGTCTTGACTGCGTCGGGTTTTGATTCGCCGTCAGGGTTCTTCGTGGTTTTTCCGAAGAGATACCCTGCGATCGCGCCGAGTATGCCGGTCGCGGCGGTCAGTTGCTGGTCGGCTTTGGCTAAGATCATGACCAACACGGTGGCGAAGATGATCAGGACGAACCCGCTGCCGTTCACCATAGTTTCAGAGGAGGCCGCGATGGTTCTCAAGTTTCACAGCAACAGAAACAGTGAAGGAAGGCCTGCTACCATGACACTGACGAAATCACGTGGGTTTCCGCAGGTCAGTCTGGTATACTCGTTGTCAGGAGACCAATGCTATGAAAGAACAATTGACCGCGGTGTTTCAGCAAGTGCCGGAAGGCTATATCGGGTTTGTTGAAGAGTTGCCGGGTGCCAATACGCAAGGGTCGACACTTGAGGAAGCGAGAGCCAATCTTCAAGAAGCCGTCCAATTCGTGCTGGAGTCCAACCGGGCGCTTGCAGAGGAGGCGCTCTCTAATAAGACGGTGATCCGAGAACCTCTTGCCTCCATCTCGTGAAGCGAATCGACCTAATCCGGCACCTTGAAAGTCATGGTGTTCAATTCCTTCGTGAAGGCGGTAACCACAGTGTCTATGTGAATCGGGTTGCTGGTAAGACGTCCACAGTCCCACGTCACCGAGAGATCAACGACTTCCTAGCCCAGAAAATCTGCAAAGACCTCGAAGTTCCAAAGCCATAGACCGTCTCACCGACCAACCCGGGCCGCCATGGCAAAGTGAAAGAAGTACCGGTCGAGTGAG
>CAZAKX010000113.1:0-6957 GCA_964485915.1 uncultured Nitrospira sp.
GCGGTTGATCTGTACACCGTACCCAGGTCGGATGGGCCAGGACCGCGAGTCCTCGTGCTTCCTTGATCCAGTGAATGGCTTCGGCGGGACTTGGGAGATCGCGAGGCACGTAGGCCGGTTTCCCGTCGGCTAGAAATCGATCGAAAGCCTCCTTGGCTGATGTGACTACTCCTTTATCCATGAGGGCGCGAGCAATATGTGGTCTGCCGACTGAGTCGCTCCCGGCGAGTGCACGAACCTCATCGTAGGTGAGATCGATGCCGAGACTTTGTAACCGTTCGACGATTTTTGGATTGCGACGATGTCGACTGTCTCGCAAGGTCTTGAGCCGCTCGTTCAAGCGAGTGTCCTGCCAATCGAGAAAGTATCCAAGAATATGTAACTCGGAGTTTCCCAGGGTGGAGCTGATCTCGACTCCAGGAATGACCTCGATGCCCAACGCCTCTCCGGCGACGCTCGCCTCGACGAGCCCGGTGGTAATGTCGTGATCGGTAATCGCCAGGGTCGTGACTCCAGCGTGGTGTGCCAGTCCAACCACCTCCGTCGGTGTACAGCTTCCATCAGAATGAGTGGTGTGGAGGTGTAAGTCCAAGCGGCTCATGTCGAAAGTCCAGAGGTCAGGGGTTTTTGTGCAACAAGCTGAGCGGTATAGACCGATTCCCCGCCACGATGGCCTTCGTGAGCCCCTTCATCATAATGAACAATGCGAAGACCAGCGGTGAGGTTGATCAGCTCGTTGTGCGCAAGGCAAAACTCCTTGCGTGTGGGATGCTGATGCCGGACGTGATTATCGATCAGGAAGGTTTCGTATAGCAACACACCACCTGGTCTCAGTGCATCGATCAGGTAGGGAAAGAGTGGACGAGTCAGATAAAAGAACACAAGTATGACATCGTAGGCCTCATGCCCGATATTCGGCGTACTCGGCGGAGGCGGTTCCAGATCCACTGTTTGTGTTGTGACTCCTGTGAGGCTCCGCGCATGAGCCGTTGACGACAGTTGCGCCAGTGCCTGGACATCGCGATCAATTGCCTCAACCTGGTAGCCCTGCGATGCAAGAAACAGTGCGTGACGTCCGGTGCCGGACGCGACATCGAGGACCTTGCCTTTCGGAAGACGAGGAAGCTGCCGGACAAGAAAGTGGGATGGTGATGGATCTGCGCGAAGCAGTCGGTGCGCCTGCCTGGTACGCTCGAGGGTAATACCGACCGATTTAGTCACATGGGAGATCGGGGGGTGAAGCTTTCGCAGCCAGAGCTTCGCGTGATCGACCGGAAATTCATCGAAGAGGGCGGCCAGAAACCGTTCAGCCATGGCCTCCAATAGATGAGAATCTTGACCGGTTCCAAGTTCGATCATGCGCCGCGCCACCGACGCATAGTCGACCGTTTGTTGAAGATCGTCGGAGAGTCCAGCGGGCTCAAGGGGACAATCTAATTCCAGATCGACGGCTAACGGCTGTGGACGTGCACGTTCATCGGCTGTCACGCCACAGCGACCGCGAAATTCAAGCTGCTCGATGATGATCCGTCCGCCCATCGGGGCATTGTCGGAGATCGTCTTTCGGCCTGTCAAGCAAGGAGTCGTGGAGGGGACAACGGATGCAAGGCAGAACAGTGTTGAGCTGGCAGGCTACACGAAGTATCGGCTCGTATCGAAATTGTATTCGGTGGTGTCGACCAGCCTGATAATACTGTGTCGATAGGCACCGATATCGTCTTTTTCGGTGAGATCCAGCTCCTCGCCATTGTCAATCGGCGTACCCTGTCGGTCGGTAATGACTTTGACAAGCGGGCGCTCCGCGTCGGACTTGGTCATGGCCGGCTTGAGCACGACGGCGAACTCCTCAGTATCCAACACGACCAGGCTTCCGATCGGAACGATCCCGACGCAATTGACGAATAGCTTGAGGAGGGTGGCATCAAAACTCTTTCCTGACTTCGAGAACATCATATTCAAGACCTTCGACGGCGACATCGGCTCCCGCCGATACACACGGGACGACGTCATCGCATCATAGCAATCGGCGATCATGAGAATGCGACCGGTCAAAGACAGCTTCCAGGGCGTTTTCAATTTGGGATAACCCGAATAATCGAGATTCATGTGGTGCTCGAACGACGCCGCCGCCATGCGCGCCGGAAGATTCGTGATGCCACGCAGTTGAGTAAGACTCAAGACCCCTTCAGTCGGGTGGTTCCGCATCATCGTCCACTCATCTTCCGTGAACTCGCCGGGCTTGTTCAATACGTCAAGTGGAATGCTCGACTTCCCCATATCATGAAAGAGCGCCGCCAACCCAAGATCCGCCAGTTCGACTTTCGGGTACCCGGCACGATTGGCGAGCGCGAGCGATAAGAGAGAGACGTTGACGGAATGGTTGTGCGTGTATTGATCGTGACAGCGAAGAGTGGTGAGGCCGAGGAGCGTCGATTCATCCTGCATCATGAGGTCGACGATGTTTTGGATCGCTCGTTTGGCTTGTTTGAAGTTCAGGGTGCCTCCGTCGCGGACGGATTGGGTCAAGGTTCCGACGGCGCCGGCAGCCTTTCCGTACGCCACCTTACACTGGGCTTTGTGGTGGAGCTTTGCGCCGGCCTCGGTTCCTGGACCTTGGCCGCCGTCTGATCCCGACGTGTCTTCTCTGATGGTCAGTTCACGAGGATCTTCAAGCTGAATGTTGGTGACGTCACGGCTGTTGAGTTCCTGCCGAAAATCTGTCAGGGCTTTGGTGGTGGGGTCGAGTGTCACGAAGAGATACGCGAATTCGCGAAGATCCGATGAGGTGGTCGAGGCGGTAAACGACAATCCGCCGATCTTCCATTTATTCATCGTGTCGATAATGCTGGACGCAACCAACATTTGCTGCGCGCTCACCTTCAAGTGGCGTTCTCCGAGAAAAAGGAAATCATTTTGAATTCGGAGTGTGACGGGCTGATCGTGCGCCAGAGTTTGGATCAGGGTCAGCATGGTCTCGACTGGTTTATCGAGCGCCGCATTGGTTCGTCCATGAATCCGTGATGTCTTGATCAGTGTGTTCAGCTGCGTGATGAGCTGAAAGCCCAGCATCGCGAGCTGTTGGTCGAGGATATCGCCGGCTTCCGAGCCTTGCCCGATTTTTCCGGCCAGCGACGTTTCATGCGTCAGAAGCGGTTGTGCCTGGTTGTCGGTTTGCTTCGGCTGCACTGCCTTGGGGGGTTTCATGAGAGCTCTCCGTCTTCTGCCTGTGAGGTTGGCTGCTTCCCTCGCTGATGTTTCTGTGATTGCGCAAGCGCCACGGTGCAAGCTTGACGAACTGCGGAGCCTCCCTTTCGTGCACCGAGTTCCAACGCGGTGACGGCGGCGGGGGTCGCAAGCTTGCCGAGGGTTTCTGCAGCGAGCACAGCCAACTCTTCCTTTTTTTTCCTGTTGGTCCAAGCCCAGGCCGTGAAGAGGTTCTGCCAATAGGGAACGGCTTCGTCCCCACAGGTGGCACGGATGGCCTGAAACATCCCTCGCCGTTCGCTGATGAGGCGGTCCATGAAACTGTCATCGGACAAAAGGGGAGACCACTGAGCAAATGGAACGGTATATTGGCCGGACATCAGCAGCTTGAGCGCCGCAAAACGGACACTCTCATCTTCATCCTCGGTCAACGGAACGAGTCGCGCACCGCTGCCGCTTGGACGAAAGAGGCCGACCGCCCGCACCACCTCCCGCCGCACCTGAGCATCCGGATACCGAGTGATTTTTTCGATCGCTTCGATGAACTTTGGATTATTCCATTTAATGAAGATCGACAGCAGATTGCGGACATAGGTCGGTCTCCGATCCGACAGTCCGCGCACTAAGGGATCAGGGTGGTCCTTTGCCAATGATGTGAGCGCTTCCACCACGATGGCCTGGTGCGCCGGAGATGTGAGGTGTGCCAGGAGGGCGCACAGGGCGGGCACTGTGTCCGGTTTCATCAGCAGAAAGATGGTCAACAATCCTTCAACATTGGCCTCCGGACTGCGATTCAGATAGCTTTCGATGGCTTTGATACGTTCAGCGCGGCCCAATCCATCCAGTACCGAGGCCAGCTGTTGCTTATGTTCCTCACTCAGGTCTGGTCGTACGGCATCGGTCTCATGCAGTAGACCCAGCACGTTCTCCAGGACCGTCCATTTTCCTTCCCGGAGGAGAGATTCGACGATATTGCCCCACAGGCCGAACAGTTTCGTGAGTAATGCGGGTGCTTTTTCTGAAGCCAGGATTGCGGTGAGCGTATCCAGGAGATACGTGAGCCCATCTTGTTTGCTTTCTGTTTCGATTTCTTTTGCAAGAGCGGCGAGTTCTTCATCGGTGACTTCGTAGCCCACCAGTCCGGATTGAAAACGGTTCGGCTGACTCCCACCCGTGCTCGCTGTGCCGTCGGTGCTGCCACCCCCAGACATCTGTTTGCTGCGAGTTCGTTCGCGATCCAAGAGCTCGCGAAGCGTTGAATCGGACAAGCTCAGGCTGCTATCGAGCCGAATGAATCCCTCATGGCCAACCGACGAGCTTGCGACCTCTTCGGCGGTCACGATGGAAATCGTCGAAAGATTCTTTCCCCAGATGCGCGTGACGATGTCATCATCGTCCTTGGTAGGGTCGAGTCCTCCCCATAGGGATTCCAGAAAGAATCCGAGATCTTCTTGGGTCAGGCCTTGGTGGAGCGTCAACTCACGAATCCCGTCCGCGTAGAGCTTGAAGGCGATGCTTTCGCTCCCGCCATCCTGCTCAGCTTGATACACGACGTACTCTTTACACATGAGCGCCGTTCGTTGGATCAAGAAGGTGAGTTTCTCATAAGTCACAAGGTGGGCCGTAAGTTCATCGAACAACTGTTGAGAGAATTTTTGAGCGACAGGATTCGTCGAACCATATGTCCGATTCGACTTCGCCGTTTTGTCCAAGAGTTTGAGGACGCGTTTGATCGAAACGATTTCCGGGTCTTCCGCTGCCCGTGCAGCCATTGCAGCCGCGATCATCTCCTGGGCGGTCTTCATCTCCGTTGACATACGTAAGACCTACCGGCAGTTCAAGAATTCGTCAAGAAAATCACCATTTTCCGCTGTCAGACTTGATGGAGATGGGGAGAGCGGTAACTTGTGTGGAGCCGAGGGTATCGGTAGAATCGACCAGTATTCTGGCCGGGCCAATGGATCGTGCGCCTTCACGTGGTGGGTATGAACCGATCGACTCTGGTGATGTGTTTTGGTGATAGCCTCACAGCGGGGTTTCAGTCACCCACTCGGGAGAATCCAATCGGACGGGAGACCCCATACGGGCAGTTCCTTCAGTCCTATTTAGGTGATGGGGTGGAGGTTCGAACAAGTGGTATCTGCGGTGAGGTGACGGGCGACATGGTCACGCGATTTCGACACGATGTACTTGAGCATGGGCCGGGTTATGTGCCGATCCTTGGAGGAACGAATGATCTCGGGTGGAACGCCTCTCCACCAGAAATCATGCAAAATCTCATCAAGATGTACGAACAGACGCTGGCGATCGGGAGCCTGCCGATTCCGGTGACCGTTCCATCCATTCGCGTGGAAGACGCGGCCGGGAGCCGAGAGGGACAGGCATGGGTAGCTGAGCATCTGGCTCGTCGAAGCCAGTTGAACAAGCTGATCCAAGAGTATGCCGATTCCAAAGATATAGCCTACGTCGATCTGTTCGCCGCCACCGTGGATTCTCAAAACGGGCAATTAGCAGACAAATACTCGAACGACGGGATTCACCTGACCACAGCTGGGTATCGGCTGTTTGCCGACCGAGTCGCCCTCATTCTGAAACCGCTCTTGGCGCAAACCACACGATCGTGACATCCAAGCTCCAAGCCATCACCGATAGGGAATTCGATCGAGTGGTCGAAGCAAGCTCCGTCCCGGTGTTGGTGGAATTCTGGAAGCCGGGTTGCGGTCATTGCCGTGCCCTCATGGTTGAGCTGGAACGACTGCACGGCGAGGTGGGAGCAAGGCTCTTCATCCTCACCATGAACGTCGACGACAATTTTCAGATCCCCGCAGAATTGGAAATTTTATCGCTTCCCGCACTGGCGCTGTATCGGAACGGCGAGTTCGTAAAATTCATCGGGGGGGTGGGAAAGCGAGACGAGATTGTAAAGCAGATCGGGATGATGTCGGGTTGTTGACTGATCTTACTGAAAATCCATCTATCGCAGCAACCAGTTAGAGACGTCGTTGTGTAAGTCGCTTTGCCAAACTCCACAGCCGAATGTTCAGTTGGCCGTATTTTGATTTGCATTCCACAATTTGGCCGTTCCATCGAAGCTCCACGTCAATACCCGCTGTCCATCCCGACTGAAGGTTGCTCCCCACACCTCCTTCTGATGTCTCATTGGTTTTCGAATCGAAGTCGCATCGGATGTCCTGCATAAGCGAGCCGTTCCGTCTTCACTCCAAGTCATGATCATTTGCCCATCGCTGCTGAAAGCGGCAGATTCGATCGATGCTTCATGTGTTATTGGTTGGCCGATTGGCTTGCCATCTGACGCTTGCCATAGTTGAGCCGTCCCTTCTTCGCTCCAGGTCACCACGTATTGGCTATCACCGCTAACCTTTGCTTGCCAAACCGTGTACTTTGACTTCAGTGGGTGCCCAATTGGCGTACCTTCAGCTGTCCAAAGCCGTGCTTGTTGACCCGACCATGTTAATACAAGCCGATCGTCGGGGCTAAAGAGTGCATGGGAAACACCACCGGTAAGTTTCATGGGTATGCCAACAGCGGTTCCGTCCATTGCGTCCCAAACCTGTGCTGGTCCGTTACTGCACCAGGTCAAGACCCTCTTTCCATCATTGCTGAAGTGTGTTCCCCAAAGATGGCCTTGAGGCTTCAATGGCTGACCGACTGGTTTGCCGTCTGATGCTTGCCATAGCTGGGCGGTTAGTCCGACGCCCCAGGTCAGAACTCGTTATCCGGACTATAGGCTGC
>CAZAKX010000113.1:7057-10016 GCA_964485915.1 uncultured Nitrospira sp.
TGCTCCAGGTCAATACTCGCTGTTCGTCATTGGAAAAAGTTGCCCCTAGAACCATATCCCTGTGTTTCATCACTATCGGCTGTTGAGGCTTTGCGATTTGATCTTCGGCTTGTCCTGTAGACGAGCACAGCGCTGTCGACATGAATCCTGAACATGTCAAAGTTAGTACGCACAAGGATACTGGACTCATGCGTTCTACTTTTCGGTGCATGTACGACATGAAGAGGATTCATCCAAACGCTTCTGTACAATTCGAACACGCGTGTATGAAGTCTAGGGCATTGAAGGTAAAACGCAAGAAAAGACATGATGATGGAGGGGAAAAATTGCAACGGCGCATCTGACCGCAAGCAGGCAGGGACGTAAAGGTTTGCGGCCAGCATCTACAGCACCAGCCAGGTGCGGCCGTCGTTTTGGATCAATCGATCGGCCTTGAGATGTGGCTCGTCACACGGCGAGCTTGATCATCTGAAGCCGTGTACGTTGCTGCTCGGCCTGCCAGAGATCAACAAGATCCAGCTAGAGGAGCGTTACTTTAGGAGGGATTCCAGGTTGAGAACTAATCCAGGCAAGAGGGGTGACGAACATTGAGCCGGACGCGTCGCTCGGCATACTTCAACATATGGGCCATCCGTCAGGACGAGAATCTCCAGTGTGTTGCTGCTGGGATCAACCATCCAGTACTCTTGCACGCCGAATCGCTCATAGCGCTTACGTTTTAACTCGCGATCGCGCGCGGCCGTGCTAGGGGACAGCACTTCGAGAATCATGTCGGGTGGACCTTGAACATTATTCTCCGTGATGGCGGCACGGCTGTTATTCAGCACCAGAAGGAGGTCGGGCTCGACGACATCCGTATCACTGAGTACCACGTCATATGGCGCCGTAAACACCGTTCCAATGGGGTGGGTTTCGAGATACGTCATCAAGTGGTGGAGGAACCGACCGATGATCAACTGATGGCGAGTCACGGGAGAAGGCGTCACGCATAAGTCACCGTCGAGAATTTCATACTGCTTCCCGTCGTTCGGCAGGAGCAAGTAGTCATGATATGTCAGCCGTGTTGTGGCTAAATTCATCTCGGTTCCTCCACCCCGATTTCACCATACTGAAAATGCCTACTTGAGTCAATGCGAGAGCCGATCTGGAAAGGTCTTGGCCTGGCTGTAGGGGCTGTTGAGCATCTGCGATCATACTGGCATCGACCAATTCCACGATCTCTACAGCACTCGCCAGGTGCGGCCGTCGTTTTGGATGAGGCGGTCGGCTTCGACCGGTCCCCAGGTGCCGGCTTGGTATTCGGGGAGCCAGCGTTGGCCTGATTTTTCCC
This sequence comes from uncultured Nitrospira sp., assembly GCA_964485915.1. Classification (GTDB taxonomy): domain Bacteria; phylum Nitrospirota; class Nitrospiria; order Nitrospirales; family Nitrospiraceae; genus Nitrospira_D. The sequence goes on from CAZAKX010000113.1 coordinate 8,388, forward strand.
AGGCTTCGAGGATCTGGGTGATCCAGGCCCAGGAGGCCTCGACGGCGTCGCGCCGCATGAAGCGGGACGCATCACCTGCCATCACGTCAAGCAAAAGGCGCTCGTAAGCCTCTGGTGATGGTCGACCGAACACCTCTCCGTACTGGAAGTCCATTTCAACCGGATGCGTCTGAGCGCGGGTTCCCGGCACGCGAGAGACGATACGGAAGGAGAGCCCTTCTTCCGGCTGAATTTTCAACGCCAGGACGTTCGGGGCTTGAGGATTTTGCGCATTGGCGTTGAAGAGAATCTGCGGGATCTCTTTAAATTGAACGGCGACTTCGCTGGCCCGTAGCGGCAACGCTTTCCCGGTCCGTAGATAGAACGGGACCCCGGACCAACGCCAGTTTTCCACGAAACATTTTACAGCCACGTAGGTCTCGGTAGTGGAGTCGGGCTTGACGCCTTTCTCGCGTCGATAGCCGGGGACCGGTGTGTCATGGACCTTCCCTTCCGTGTACTGGGCGCGCACGGTGCACTTCTCCACATCCTTCACCGTAATGGGCCGCAGGCAGCGCAGCACTTCCATTTTGGCGTTCCGCACCACATCCGGATCGAGCGAGTAGGGCGGTTCCATCGCGACTAAACAGAGCAATTGAAGCAAATGGTTCTGGATCATGTCGCGCAACGCACCGGCTTCTTCATAATAGCTCGCTCTGGTTCCCACTCCTTCAGCTTCGCTCACCGTAATTTGGACGTGATCGACGTATTTGTGATTCCAGATCGGCTCGAAAATGCTGTTCGCGAAGCGCACAACCATGAGATTCTGAACAGTCTCTTTCCCCAGATAATGATCGATCCGGAAAATTTGCGACTCATCAAAGACACGGCCTGTGACCTCGTTGATGGCTTTTGCGCTGGTCAGATCCCGTCCCACCGGTTTTTCCACGATGATGCGGGTGTAGGGCGTGCGAGCTCCCGGGGCTCCTGCCAGACCCGAGTGGGACAAGCCTTCGCAGACGGCAGTAAAGGAACTCGGAGGAATACTGAGATAGAAAATACGATTGCCCGGCAGCTGGAACGTGCGCTCGAGTTCCTCGGCTCGTGCCTTGAGGCGCTCATAGGTCTGAGGATCGTCGTTTTCCCCGGACAAATAGAAGAGGTGCTCGGAAAACCGGTTCCATGTCTCGTCGATCAAAGCTTGCCGCGAATGCTTGACGACACCCTCGCGGACCGTGGCGCGGAACTCTTCGTCGCTCATGGCTGTCCGACCTAACCCCAGGACGAGATAGTTCGAGGGGAGGAGACCATCGAGGAGGAGATTGTAGACGGCAGGAATGAGGCGTCGTTTGGCGAGGTCTCCTGATCCTCCAAAAATGACGAGCGTACAGGGTTCCACGGGAGGGAGGGTTTCCTTCGCTGGGCTGATATCGATCCGTTGACTGGTCGTCGGCGCCATCAAGTCCTCCTATGCAGGATGCTGAATCATTATCGCCGTACGGCGTGACCACCAAATGCATTCCGGAGAGCCGCCAACATCTTTTCCGCAAATGATTCGTCCTGCCTTGAGCGAAAACGGGTAAACAGGGCCGTCGTCAAGGTCGGAACCGGCACGTCCTTCTCGATGGCGTCGGCGATCATCCAGCGTCC
>CAZAKX010000114.1:0-3946 GCA_964485915.1 uncultured Nitrospira sp.
GACCAATTTTCCTTTCTCCGATTGCGGTCGATTCTCGAAAGCCGACATCAGCCTCCGCCGCCCGACGAGCCTTCAGATGGCCGAGGCGTCGAGGTCGTATGAAGATTACGCCACATCTCAAAATCGTTTTTCCACGACACAGCGCTCCAATTCGTCAACGTCAAGCCTCTCAGAACATGTGCAATCTGGAGCGGCGGACGCGTCGCTGATCATCGTAGCCTTGCCCGAAATCGAACCTGCCGCGCTGGCGGTCAGTCGCATCCGTGCTTTCAATCCGAAAGCACCGATCTTGGCCCGCGCCCATGGACTCGTGGAAGCAGAAAGACTCCCCGCACTTGGGGCGACCGAGGTCATCCAACCTGAAGTCGAGGACACTCATCCGGCATGCGTTGACCTGGTTCGGAATACCGAAGAAGAGAATATTAGACCATGTCGAACAGTACCGGCAGTCCACGGAAACGAAGGGCAAACAAGTTGAAGCGGCACTGTGAAGCTTATACCTGCAATAGGTTGATCGACGGTTTCGGCTGCCGCCATCCCGTGCATCCTTCTGCTTCGACGTTCAGTTCAATCGCACTCCCACTTCGTCGAGATGGCGCAACAGATCGGCCGGATCTTGATAGACACGGTAAGCGCCAGCCTGCTGAAGTTCCTCGCGCCCGTATCCCCCGGACAACACGCCGACCGCCAAGGCCCAGGCCCGGCGAGCAGCCAGCATGTCCCAGACACTGTCTCCAATGATCACGCACTGGTTGATCGGTACCTTGAGCCGCTGGGCTGCGGCCACGAAGAGATCTGGATCCGGTTTCGCATGCCGCACGTCATCGCGAGTGACCACAGGCACGTCCGGAGACAGGTGCAAGAGTTCGAGCGTGGGCTGGGCACTGTGCAAACGCCCACTGGTGGCAATGGCATAGGGCACGCCACGCGCCGAGAGCTCCGCCAACAGTTCCACTGCACCTGGCAGCACGTGCAACGAGCCGGCCTGCCGGCGATAGGCCTCGGCGTGGGTACGCTGAATACGCTCGACTTCCTCTGAAGAGAGAACACGTCCGATTTCCCGAAGAAACGCCGACAACATGAGGCCGCCGCTCATGCCGATCTGTCGGTGGATCCGCCAGACGGCCAATTCAATCCCGGCCCCCTGCATGGCTTCACGCCAAGCCAGGACGTGCTGATAGACGCTGTCCACCAGAGTTCCGTCCAAATCGAAGAGAAAGGCTAAGGAGTCACGGTCCGGTGATGGCGTCACAGCTTGTGGTCCCATGGAGTTACAGTTTCACCTCCTCTAGGAATGATCAGAACGATACGATTATTGCGGACGGCAATGATGGATCCCTCCACCTTATAAACACAGCGACTTGATCGGCGACACGACTGCCGCCGGATTGTTCTTCCATATCGACTCGAAGGGGGCCGTTGTCGGGACACAAGATTGAAACCGAATGACCCTGTTGGTTTCGATCGCGGCCAACTCGCCTCCTGGGTACCGATAAACCAGTTGACCTTTGTCACTCTTTTTGCCGATGAATCGTGATGCTGTTGCCGTCTGGATCGGATACGACGGCCATATGACAGACCGGTGTTTCCACCGGTTCCAAGACAAACGGACAGCCGTGTGATTTAAGGCGCGCGATCGCGACATCGAAATCCTCCACCTCCAGACCGACCGATCCGCCACCAGGAGACGGCTTCCAATCTGTCAAACCATTGCCGATGCATAAGGTACCAGTCCCAATGTCGTACTCCACCCACCCATGATCTCCCCATCCATAGAATCGAGACTCTTTCAACCCTAACACTCCTTCATAGAATTGACGTGCCCGCTGCACATCTGTGACTGGATAACCCGCAAAGGCGATGTCGACGATTTTCATGACATGGTCCCTTTCCCTACTTGTCGCTCACAGCGACTCACCCTTCACATACCTCCACAGTGCAATGGGATCATGCTATCCGGTAGGTTCACTGTCCAACTGATGAGCTTTGCGGCCGCCGGGGGCCAGGGGATGATCCGGAATCTGTCCAGTGACCATTAACTTGGCCATGTCCGCCGCGCGGGTCACCAGCTCCTTCGCCCCTTCTCGTAGCTCGCGGCTGTTCTGCACCTCACTGACGTTTCGTTCCATGTCCTCCGCGCTCCAGCCCCGTGAATGGGCGATGAAGGGAAATTGCGGAAATTGGCAGCCGACTTCCGCCCAAAAGGTCATGAGCTGTCCAGCCACGCCCTGCACATTGTCTTGCCCGCCCATGATGATGAAGGCCGCCACCTTGTTCTTGAGGAGGTGCTTCTTCGCGATCGTCTCTTGGTTTTGGATGCAGTTCATCCGTTCGACCATCTTGAAATAGAGGCTGCTGGCATTGCCCCAGCGAATCGGCGTCGAAACCAGGATCACGTCAGCCCAATGGACGATCGCTTCGTACACCCGATCGAGTTGGTCGGTCGGATCCATCTGCGTGATCGAGCAGGGCCAGGTACAGGCCTGTGCCGCCTTTGAATAGAACCCTTCACAAGGGCGAAAGTTCAATTCACGAAGCTTGATACACTGCATCTCCAAGCCCAACCCGCTTCGTGCATAGTCCAGCGCCACGTCTAACAACGCATCGGAGGTGCTGAAGCGGGGATGATCCGCCGTCATCGCCGTCGTCGAAATCCCCACGACACGGATCGGGCCTGGTTGTCTGACGACAGGGCGAGCCAGTGGGTGAGGTGCGTGCGGCTGCTTCTTGCGCTTCGTGGCCGACGACAGATCGATGAAGAGCCGGCCGTTCTCGATCTTCGTGTTGTAGGCCGGGACCTGATCCTGGTCGTATCCCGGTTCGCCTTGTCCTGTTTTATGATGAAACTTCCAGTAGTGCCAAGGACAGACGACATAGTCGCCGTCGAGCCGGCCCTCACCGAGTGGCCCGCCGACGTGATTACAGACTCCGGAGATCGCCGAGAATACCCCGTCTTTGTATGAAAGCGCGATCGCCGTCTTCCCGCACATGACCTCTTGCAAAGACTTGTGCTTCAGTTCCTCAACTGCGCCCAGCTCGGTCCATCGGCTCTCAGGCATCTCACACTCCTTAATTGTTGAGTCGGAGCTACAGTCCCTGACGAAGCAACGGAAGAGCTCCGCTGGAGAACGGTTGCGTCATTCTCATAGATATAATGGCTTGATCGGCGATACCACCGCCGCAGGATTGTTCTTCCACAACGCTTCGTCCGCATCCACATAGACTTCCACTTCATTGCCATCTGGATCTTTGAGATAGAGACTCTGGCTCACTGTGTGGTCGCTCATGCCATCGATCGAGATCCCCGCATGCTCCAACTCGCGCTTAGCCTCTCTCAACTCATCCAGGCTATCCCCGACCTTGATCCCGATATGATAGAGGCCTCGGCGACGCCCACTAGGAGGCCCCGGTGCATCGCCAACTTGAATCAGCAACAGCTCATGATGCGTCCGTCCGGAGGTCAAAGCCGCGGCAGCTCCGTTGAAGATCCGGCCTACTTCCTTAAATCCTAGTAAGTCTCGGTAGAAACCGAGCGATCGCTGAAGATCCTTCACATAGAAGACGACATGGCCCAGGTAGTGCGCGTTCATCCGGTAAGCCCTTTCTTGGGAACAGCCTGCATGAGCAATGCCTTAACAGCTGCATGTTCCGAGATAACATCAGGGTTTCGTTGCAAGGCGTCGTGATACTGCCGGCTGAATCCCTCGCCACTTTCCGTCGGCATCAGGAGCGTCTGCACCGACGCGAGCACCGCAGGGATTGTCTCGCGACTTGACGCGTCATCCGATTCGCTCAGTTCGTCAAGCTTCGCTATGAATTGGGAAAGCGGACGCAGCCAGGCAAACCAGGCGTCGTTCAACGCGAGTTGCAAAAACGCTCCATTGGATGGGATACGTCCATGCACACGCTCATAGGACACCCGTTCGGCATCCAACAAGGCTTCGTG
>CAZAKX010000114.1:4046-9946 GCA_964485915.1 uncultured Nitrospira sp.
GAAAAAAGATTGGCCAGAGAGACGTCTCGACCCTTTGGCTCCGGCATGGCGGTACTTTCTCGTTACCCGGTCGGCTCACTATCGAGTTGATGCGCGGCGGCTTGTGTGGAAGCTGCTCGGCTTTCCCACCTCGGTTTACTGACCTTGCAACATAGTTCTATTCTTCAGCTCGTATTAACTGCTCCGATTCAGCTCTGTAAGCAGCAAGTCGGCAACCGCCCCACCTGAGGCTGGATTCTGCCCGGTGATGACGCGACCGTCTACGACTGCAAAAGGCGCCCACGCCTTGTCGGCTTTTTTGTAAATCGCCCCACGGGCGACCAGCTCCGTTTCCGTGAGGAATGGGACGAACTTGTCGAGCTCCGCCAACTTCTCTTCCTCATTCGAAAAACCTGTGACTTGTTTCCCCTTGACGAGCGGCGATCCGTCCGACAGCTTGATATTCAACAGCCCTGCGGCGCCGTGGCACACCGACGACACGTACCCACCGCCTTCATAAATTTTCCGACTGATCGTCTGGAGAGGTTTATTGTCAGGGAAGTCCCAGATCACCCCATGGCCGCCGGCATAATAGACCGCCACATACTCACTTGGGTTAACCTCACTCGGTTTCAGTGTCTTTCCAAGACGATTCATAAATTCTTTCTTCTGATACCATTCCCAATCGACAGGCTCGGCCATTGCAAGGCTATGAGGGTCGATCGGGGTATAGCCTCCACGAGTGCTGACATAATCGACCTGATAACCTGCCGCCTCGACTTTTTTGACAAAATGAACCGCCTCCCCGAGCCATAACCCCGTTGCCCGGTTTAGGTTCGGATATTTTTCAACACTGGTGAGCACGACGAGTATCTTCTTGTTCATGGCTTCTCTCCCACGTCCGTTGATCAAACCGTCACAGCCGCTTCTCCTCAAGATCGTAGACATCAAACCACACATAGACAGGACGGTGGCTCGGCACGAACTTGGGAATATACTCTTCTAAGTACTGTTGAGCTTGGAGACTCATGTCGCTCAACCTGGTATCGCGCATTGCGTTGTTCCATTTCAGCACCTCGTCTGGATCCTTCACCTGTGAGTGATCCGTGATCCATCGCGCGATGTCCTCGTCCGTAGCTCCGGTGGCGACCACCTCTTTGAATCGTTCCGGGGTGATGCCAGTGAAGGCAAACCATTGACCGGCCAACGAGCAGGGCCAATAGTTATACTCGCCGTTCATGTCCAAGAGGAACGCCCTGCACTTATCGACGCACCGCGCCGCAATCACGTAGCCACCCAGTTTTTCGCGAGGGCTGCGTGGATAACTCTTCCGGAGATCCTTGGCCGATTTCTTCACTTTTGCGAGATCAGTGTTCATGATCCTCTCTCCCTCCATTGGTTGTCACAGCGGCAAGCAACGCCTTGGCCTGTCCCTGCGCCAGTCCCACCGCGGACACCCGCTGCAATGGGTCGTCATACCGTCTACCGAACGGTCGTGCCCCCTCGTACGGCAACCGTTCTGTATCCGACAACGCTTGATGTAATCGGAGCAGCGCTGGGGACAGGTCGTCCGAATGCCTATTCATCTAACCGTTAGGGCGACGCCCGCTCACGATCCTCGACGCATCTCCGCTGCGCCCGTCCGAACGATGCAGGCGGATCGCGCATCATGCCATGCCTTCTCCCAGAGGCGAAACCCTCCGGTAAACGCATGGTGGTTATTGCCAAGTCGCACCCACTTCGGCAACTTCCCAAGTTTCTTGGCGTTGCCGCCACCAAGCACGACGTAGTCGGCTTGGAGCGCCGCCCGCAATGTCGTCACCACATCCGTCACACACCGGCGCCATTTTTTCTTGCGGTGCCGCTTGAGCCCGCGCACGCCGACGTAGTCCTCGTACGTCCGGCCTTTCCGATAGCGGAGATGCGCCAGTTCCATCGGTACCAGTACGCCGTCGGTGATCATCGCGGACCCAAAGCCGGTGCCGAGACCTAAAAATAACATCCGACCCCCTTGGTAGCTTCCGAGCGCTTGCATCGCGGCATCATTGATCACTTTGACCGGACATCCGAACGCCTTCTTGAAATCGAATCGCATCCACCCGCCGCCGAGGTTCTTGGGTTCGGCGACCGGGCTTCCGTCCCGAACCGCTCCAGGATATCCCACCGCGACGACATCGTACGGCCAGTCGGCGGCGAGCCGGCGAACTGCCTCGGCCATGCGCCGTGCAGTCATGGTCGCACCAGACGGCACCTTGCGCGGTGCGTGTTTCCCAGTTGCCAAGATCTTGACGTTGGTTCCACCCACATCGATGACCAGCACCCTGAGAAAACGGCGTGGTGCCCTGCCGTCGTTCTTCACTTCTGAGGCTGTCCATTGCGGCTCTCGCGCCTTGCGGGATGTGTTCGTGGCCATATCCGTCACCCCATCGTTGGTCTGCTGTCGAGCGCGCGATCAAGATTGAACGCGGCGCTGATAAGGGCCAGGTGCGTGAACGCCTGTGGAAAGTTGCCGAGCGCGTCGCCGCATGGGCCGATCTCCTCCGAGTACAAGCCGACGTGGTTGGCGTGGCCCAGCATGCGCTCAAACAACAGCCGCGCCTCGCTCAGTTTCGCGCGATCGACGCGCCCCGCTCTGGTCAATGCTTCGACCAGCCAAAACGAGCACATAGTGAACGAGCCTTCTTTTCCGTCTAGTCCGTCTTCTCCCGTTTCACTGTCATAGCGATACACCAGCCCGTCCGACACCAGGCCGCCGTGTTTCGGTGAACGGTTGATGGCATCCAGCGTTTTGAGCATCCTCGGATCGTTTGGAGAGAGAAAGAACACGAGCGGCATGATCAGGTTGGAGGCATCCAGCGACTCGTTGCCATAGTGCTGCACGAAGGCCTGTCGCGTGGGGCTCCATCCTTTCGCCATGATCTCCTCATAGATCCGGTCTCTGACCTGAAGCCACCGCGCGCGGTCCGCGGGAAAGGACCGCTTCTCGGCCAATCGAAGACCGCGATCCATGGCCACCCAGCACATTAACTTGGAGTATACGAAGTGTCGACGGCCACCACGCACCTCCCAGATGCCTTCGTCCGGCTGTTGCCAGTTCTCACACAGCCAATCGAGCCGCTGGCGGATGCGCGTCCACACATCATACCCGATGGGCATCACGTATTTGTTGTATAGGTACAGCGCGTCGAGTAACTCACCGTAGATGTCCAACTGCAATTGGTTGTAGGCGCCGTTGCCGATTCGTACCGGTCGAGATCCTCGATAGCCGTCCAAATGATCGAGCGTCTTTTCAGTGAGATCGTGACGTCCGTCGATGCCGTAGACGATTTGCAACGTTCCATCCGGCGCCACCTCTCCCGCTCGCGCCCCTAACCATTTCATAAAGCCGACCGCTTCATCGGTAAATCCGATCCGCAGCAGGCCATAGAGGGTAAATGCGGCATCGCGAATCCACGTATAACGATAGTCCCAGTTTCGGCCTCCACCGAGGGTCTCCGGCAGGCTGCACGTCGGGGCGGCGATGATGGCGCCGGTTGGTTCGAACGTCAGAAGCTTCAGGGTGAGCGCCGAACGATAGACCATTTCCCGCCAACGACCGGTGTACGTGCATTTGGACAACCAGCGACGCCAATAGTTCACCGTCTGTTCGAAGAGTTCATCGGCTTCGCCCGCTGCCGGACCATGGCCGCAGCCCTCGTTTGATTGAATGCCCCCAAGCATGAAAACCGCTGCCTGCTCCTCGTGCAGGACAAAGACCGCCGCAGCGCCGCGATCGTCTGCCGTGAGCGGAATATCCGTCGCGAGTCCCAAACTGAGGTTAGCAGAATGGAAACTGGCTCCTTGCTTGGCGATGATCGTCTGATGAGCGGCTCGGGCATAATCAAAGGCGGGATGACATCGCATGCGAAATTCCATGCTTCCCTGTGTGACCCTTACCCGGCGAATCAGCGAATGCCGCCACGCAGAATCGCTCGACAGACCAGGCGGCATGAAATCTTCGATTTCCGCGACTCCGCCCGTCGAGTAGAAGCGGGTCATCAGGATATTCGTGTCCGGCCAGTAGAATTGTTTGGTCTTCACGCCTTCATGCGTGGCGGCAATCTCGAACCGGCCTCCTTTCTCATGATCAAGCATAGCCGCGAAGACGCTCGGGGAATCAAAGCGCGGGAAACAGAACCAATCGATCGATCCCGTGATGCTGACGAGCGCCGCTGTGCGCATATTTCCGATAATGCCGTAGTTTTGGATGGGCTGGTAACTCATCGCTTCGCTTCTGTCCCTCGCCGAGACATATCCGTGCCAGGAGTGGTGGCAAATCAGCGGCGGCGCACCAGCGCCGTTCGCTGGAGCCGATCGTTAGAGTTTCGACACCGATCAATCATCGCGTGGTGTACCCGCCGTTGGCGAATATGGTCTGACCTGTGACCCACCAGCCCTCGGTAGCAAGAAATCGTACGATCGGCACGATGTCTTCGATTCGGGTCAGCTGGCCGCTCATGCCTTGTGACTTGTGATACGCCACCCGTTCAGGCGTCTCCTGACCGTAGAAAAACGGCGTGTCCATCGGGCCGGGACCGACCGCAGTCACGGAAATACCACGCGGGCCATACTCCTTGGCCGCTGCGCGTGTAAAATGCTCCACCGGAGCTTTGCCTCCGGCGTAGGTCGAGTAGCCGTCGGTAAAGGCCGCGAGCAGCGACGTCACGATGGTGATGATCTTCCCGTTGTCGTTGAGATTCTTGCCGGCTTCCTTGATGAAGAAATAAGCCGCTTTGGCGTTGATGTCGAACATCGAGTCGTACTCTGCCTCGGTGGTGTCGACGATGGGCTTACGGAGTACCTTGCCGACGGTGTTGACGGCGATATCGATGCCGCCGAATCGGTCCTTGGCGGATTTAAACAAAGCGGTGACGTTGGCAGGCTTGGTCAAATCACCCTGGACGGCGTAGGCATCACCGCCCACGTCTTCGATGGCTTTTACCGTGGCATCGGCATTCGGCTTGGTGGCGTCACTGTTGTAGTGCACCACAACCTTGGCACCGCCCTTGGCGAACTCGCGACTGAGGAGACCACCCAGATTCTTGGCGCCTGCGCCGATGACCGCAACTTTCCCTTTTAGTGTAGGATTGTTCATGAGTGATCCTCCTTCCCATTCTGTTTAGTTGTGGGACGATCAGAACGTGCTCACGCTCAGAGGAACTTCCACCTTTCGACTTAATAACCCACTGTAAACCGTCGGCGAATGTGATGCGGCATCTCTACTTCATCGATCATGGCCACGGCATAATCTTGGACCGAGATGCGGCTTTCTCCATTCGCATCACGCAATAATTGATCCGTCCCAAGTCGGAATTTTTCGGTACGCTCACCGGAGAAAAGATCGGCTGACGGGGATAGGAAGGTCCATTCGAGGGTCGGCTCTTTGCGCAGCAGGTTCAGAGCTTCGCGGGTCGCGAGGGCTCCCGGTTTGTACTCCGCCGGGAACTCGGGGAGGTCCACAGATTGGACACCGGGCTTCACTTCCAAACTGCCTGCGCCACCGACGAAGAGCAAGCGTTTCATTTCCGCCTTTCTGACCCCATCAATAATGGCTCGCGCGCCCTTGACCTGCAGATTGTAGATGTCCGGATTGGTCCAGCCGGGATTGAAGGCGCTGATGACGGCGTGATGGCCCGCTACGACCAGCGCCACTTCATCGGCGTTATAGACATCTGCCTTCTTCGGCCGAAGCTTCGCATGCGGCTGCAACTTTTCCGGATCTCGTGCGATGGCTGTGACCTCATGGCCACGATCCAACGCCTCCCTGAGAATCGCCGATCCTACGAACCCAGTTGCTCCGATTACCACGATTTTCATGACCACTCCTCTTACTTCGCATCATCGCCGTTCAGAAATGGTTACCAACAAGCCGACGCCCGTAC
>CAZAKX010000115.1:0-9878 GCA_964485915.1 uncultured Nitrospira sp.
TCATGATGGTGATGATTATGAGCTTCGTCGTGACCCCCTTTGGTGTCATCGGCGCGCTGTATCTCAGGGAGTATGCTCGTCAAGGCGTCATCGTGCGGACCGTCCGCATTGCCGTCAACAATCTCGCCGGGGTTCCCTCGATCGTCTTCGGTGTATTTGGGTTGGGGTTTTTCGTCTACGGCGTCGGCGGTACAATCGATGCGCTGTGGTTCTCCGACCGACTGCCCACGCCGACATTCGGCACAGGTGGAATCCTCTGGGCGTCTCTCACGCTGGCACTCTTGACCGTTCCCGTCGTGATTGTCGCAACTGAAGAGGGGTTGGCGGCCGTGCCGAGGGAGTATCGAGAAGGGTCGATTGGCTTGGGCGCGACCAAATGGGAGACCATATGGAAAGTCGTGCTACCCACGGCACTCCCGGGCATTTTGACCGGACTGATCCTGGCCATGGCTCGTGCGGCAGGCGAGGTGGCGCCCTTGATGTTGACCGGTGTCGTCAAACTGGCACCGGCCATGCCGATCGACTGGACATGGCCGTTTATTCACCTGGACCGGAAGTTCATGCATTTGGGGTTTCATATTTACGACGTGGGGTTCCAATCACCGAACGTGGAAGCCGCCAAGCCGATGGTCTATGTAACCACCTTGGTGTTGATTCTTGTGGTGGTGACGCTTAACCTGACAGGAATTGTCTTGCGAAATCGAATGAGGAGGAAATATGCTGGATCAACAGTATGAAGTACAGCCCCGTGTGCCGCCTCCGGCACCAGCTTCTTCCCCGCAGAAGGTAAAGAGTATGGAATCGAGTGATGCAAGGGTATTGCCTCAACCCAGTGTGCAGGTGAACCCCAAGCTTCGGGTGCAGGGTTTCAGCTTTTTCTACGGCCCGGTCCAATCACTGTTTAAAATCGACATGGAGATTCCTGAACATCAGGTGACCGCGTTTATCGGGCCATCCGGGTGTGGGAAATCCACCCTGCTTCGCTGCATGAATCGTCTTAACGATCTCATCGAGGGTGCGCGGCATGAAGGGAATATTCTTCTTGACGATATCGATATTTTTAATCCACTGATCGATATCACGGACCTACGGAAACGAGTCGGAATGGTGTTTCAAAAATCCAATCCCTTTCCCAAATCGATCCATGAAAACGTCGCCTATGGTCCTCGCTTGCAAGGATTGAAGAATCGGGCGGTGCTGGAAGAGATCGTCGAGGGAAGTCTCAAAGGGGCGGGCTTATGGGAAGAAGTGAAGGACCGATTGCACAAGAGCGCTCTCGGCTTGTCCGGCGGGCAGCAGCAACGGCTCTGCATTGCACGGGCGCTCGCAGTCAAGCCGGATGTTCTCTTGATGGATGAGCCCTGTTCTGCGCTCGATCCAATTGCCACCGGGATTATCGAAGAATTACTACATTCCCTTAAGAAGGAATTGACCGTCGTCATCGTCACGCACAACATGCAGCAAGCTGCACGAGTGTCGGATCAGACGGCATTCATGTACCTCGGCCAATTGGTCGAATTCGGTCTCACGAAGCAACTATTCACGAACCCGTCGAAGAAGCAGACGGAAGACTACATCACCGGGCGATTCGGGTGACGCCATGCCTCAACAACGACATTTCGACGAAGAACTTGCGGAATTAAAGACGAAGCTGGTGCGAATGGCCGGCCTAGTAGAAGACCAAATCGATAAGGCCCTGACCGCATTGGTGACGCGCGACGCGGCCCTGGCCTGCGCAGTGATCGAACGAGACCACAAGGTCAATTCGATGGATGTGGAGATCGATGAGGCGTGCATCGAATTGTTGGCACTCCACCAGCCGGCGGCGCACGATCTGCGGTTGGTGACGACGGCCATGAAGCTGTCCACTGAGCTCGAACGTATCAGTGACCTGGCAGAGAGTATCTGTGAGCGGGCCATTGAGCTGAACGAAGAGCCTCAACTCAAGCCCTACATCGATATCCCGCGGATGGGGAGCCTCGCACGGGTCATGGTGAAGGAAAGCATTGATGCCTTCGTCAAAGAGGATTCCGCGCTGGCTCGGAAAGTGATCATCGATGATGACTTCGTTGATGATCTCATGGAACAGTTATTTCGTGAACTGCTCTCGTTCATGATGGAAAATCCGCATACCATTTCACGGGCCATTCGGTTGAGTTTCATCGCCAAGTCTCTCGAGCGAGTGGCCGATCATGCCACCAACATCGCCGAACTGGTTGTCTACCTGGTGGAAGGCAAGATCATTCGCCACACGTCACCAACGGTTCAGCCCTAAATCTGCGAAACGCTGTTTGTACAGCAGACACGAGGATAAGCGCGCTCTGCCTGTTCGTTTGAAATGACCATTCCCCTGTGTTAGCATCCACAACATGGGTGCTACCACCTCGGCGAGGCGGGGAGAAGCCCGTCGAGCCCCTTCTCCGCCTTCTCACATCCAGCGTGAAGTCATCGGTGTGATATTAATCGCACTGAGCCTGCTCATGTTGCTGAGCCTCTTGTCGTTCGTGCCGGGAGAGGCGGAAATGGTGGCGAACGGAGATCCGGCAGCGAATCCGCCGCGTAATCTCATTGGTTCATTCGGTGCATTGTTGGCAGGTGGCTTCTTCTACGCCATCGGTGGGGCGGCCTACCTCTTTCCACTCCTTTTGGGCCGATTAGGAGTCCGCTGTTTTTCTCTGACACCGGTCAGCGTCCGCTTTCGAACGGCCGCAAGCTCTCTAGCCGCAGTCGTCTTCCTGAGCGCGTTTCTCCACCTGGAAACCACGGGGATTCCGACCCTGACCAGTGGGATGATTTCCCGCGGAATGGCTGGGGGGGCCGTCGGGCAGACGATTGCCGAAGGGCTTCGCGCGGTCTTCGCGGGAACCGGAGCCCATATTCTGATTATTGCCGGATTCCTTGTGTCCCTCCTCCTGACCACACCGCTCTCATTGGCCGAAGTTGTTCGTCGGATGCCGGAACGTTGGACTGCTTTCCGTGAAGGGGTTTCAGCGATGAGACCCGAGCGATCGATTGCGGTTCAAAAGGAGACCGTCAATCGACGGGTGAAGACGAAAACATCCAAACTTGGTCAGGCCATCACGGACGAAGAACGCCTTGCTGAGAAGAGTCAGGAGTTTGAGCCGTTCACAGCTCTTCCCACTCCGATCATTCAACCATTCTCCAATTCTCTACCCGCGGTTGAACCGGAGGAGGCTGAACCTGAAGTCGTCGCCTCACTGGCCGATTCCGAGGACTATCGTTTACCTGACCCGGAACTCCTGTTATGTGAACCATCTGGGTCTTTGGACCGAATGTCGGATGAAGAGCTGAAAGCCCAATCCGAGGTCCTATCTCGAGCCTTGGCAAGTTTCGGCATCGAAGGAACGGTGACAGAAGTCAGGCCCGGCCCGGTCGTGACGATGTATGAGTTTGAACCGGCACCCGGTACCAAGGTGGCCCGTATTGTGAATCTGGCCGATGACCTCGCTTTGGCGCTCAAGGCCACGAGTATTCGTATTGTCGCGCCGATCCCCGGCAAATCAGTCGTGGGGATTGAGGTGCCGAACAGATCGCGAGAGACCGTCTCCCTGAAAGAAGTCGTCATGAGCGAGGCCTTTCGTCGGGCCAAGTCCAGACTGACGCTGGCGTTGGGTAGGGATATTTTCGGTGCCCCGGTCACCGCCGATCTGAAGACCATGCCGCATCTGTTGGTCGCCGGTGCCACGGGGGCCGGCAAGAGCGTCAGTTTGAATACCATGTTGCTGAGCATCCTGTTCTCCTCCAAACCCAATGAAGTGAAGCTTCTGCTCATCGATCCGAAGATGCTGGAGTTTCAATCATACGAGGGAATCCCACACCTCCTCCGACCGGTCATTACGGACCCCAAATCCGCGGCGAGAGGGCTTGGATGGGTCGTGGCTGAAATGGAACGGCGATACAAGTTATTGGCAGAGGCGGGTGTGCGGAACATTGATGCGTACAACCGTATGGTGGCCGGTCTGCATGAGGCCTTCACCGAAAACAGCACATCGGAAGTCGAACAGGCTGAGCTTCCGATTCAGTTTCTCTCGGAAGAGGAACGCCTTGCAGCCGGGGAAAGCTCGATCCCTGAGGGTGAGCGCGGATGCATGCAGCCGAACCCCACACCGCCGGAACCGCTGCCGTTTATCGTCGTGATGATCGATGAGCTGGCCGATCTCATGATGGTCGCCCCGAAAGATGTGGAGGATAAGATTGCCCGTCTCGCACAGATGGCGCGGGCTTCCGGTATCCATTTGGTATTGGCGACACAACGTCCGTCCGTTGACGTGTTGACCGGCTTGATCAAGGCGAATTTTCCCGCGCGTATCGCATTCCAAGTGTCTTCGAAGACCGACTCGCGCACCATCCTGGACGCGAATGGAGCTGAGGCATTGCTCGGTCGAGGCGATATGCTCTATCTGGCCACCGGCACCGGTCGTCTCACTCGCTTGCATGGGTCCTTTGTGTCGGACGACGATGTCCGCTCGATCGTGGAGTTTGTGAAGAAGCAGGCCATGCCCATTTATAATCAGGAGCTCCAGTCGCTTAAACTAGAAGAAGCGGCCGAAGAAGAGGCCAAGGATGAAGTGTATGAACAGGCCAAAGAACTGGTGTTGTCAACCGGACAAGCGTCGGCCTCGCTGATTCAACGCCGGCTCCGAGTCGGATATCCGCGGGCGGCGCGGATGATCGAACAGATGGAATCGGAGGGAATCGTGGGAGCGGCGGGACGAGACGGGCGTCGGGAAGTCCTTGGCCGTCGCGGCCCAGTCGGTGCGGCGGAAGCATGAGACGTTGGAGCCTGATCGCGTTGTGGTTTGTGATGGGTGCGCCGGTTTGGGCAGGGGATGCTTCGATCGATGAAAAGCAGTCACGTGAGGTTCGTGAGGTCGTAAAGCAGCTCCAAGCGCGGTACGAGAAGACGAAGGATCTCCAAGCCGACTTTTCGCAAAAGACGAAGATTGAGGGTTTTGAGCGGCCCGTCATGTCGTCCGGAAAGGTGTACATTAAGAAGCCTGGGCGCTTGCGATGGGATTACATTGATCCGGCGAGCGAGCAGATCTACGTGAACCTGGACGACGTCAAGGTGTACGTTCCAGAACATAAACAGGTCTTGGTAGGAAAACTGACGCAGATGGCTGCGTCCAAGGCGCCGTTAGAATTGCTACAGGGAGCCGCCAAATTGGATGAGTCGTTTGAAGTCGAACCCACCACAGGAACCGCACGTGGAGCCGGTGGCATTCCGCTGATTACCCTGACTCCTAAAGATAAGGAGCATGAATCGACCCAGAATCTTCAGAAGATTGTGGTCGAGGTGTTCCCGAAGACGTATTTCATCCGCAGCGTGTCGCTCCATGAAATCAGCGGCAATGTGGCCGTCTTTGAATTTTCAAACTTGAAACCAAATCTCGGATTAGGTAATGAGTTGTTCGACTTTCAAACGCCACCGGATACCGAAGTGGTTCGGGCTCCCGTATTGAACGGACCGTAAGAGAGTTGTGACAGATCTTAGCGCGTCGGCCAGCAAGGGATAGAGAATGAGCACAGCGGTAGCGAATCATGCGGGTACGGTCACGGAGGCCGTCAATCGGGCTGTAGCTGGATTAGAGTTCGAACGGCTCCATGCCGAGTATTGGGAACAAAATGAGTTCCTGGTCATCAAACAGTTCTTGCCTCGCTCATTTGTGGAGGAAATGCTCGTTCCCCAGGTCCAGGGCGTTAAAGCAGAACTTAATCGCAATTACATTCCAGGGCATAAAAAAGGCGGAAGCGTCAGCTATTACACGGTCCAGGAGAAGGCTCCGCTCTTTCTCGAGCTCTACCGCTCGCAATCATTCAGAGCGTTCCTGAACCGGCTTGTCGAGGCGAAGGTGATGTTCTGTCCGGATAACGATCCCCATTCGTGCGCACTCTACTACTATACTGAGCCGGGTGACCACATCGGCTTCCACTACGATACCTCGTACTACAAAGGCGCTCGTTATACGATCCTCATGGGGCTCGTTGATCGATCGATCCAGTGCAAACTCGTGTGTGAGCTATTTAAGGACCACCCGACGAAACAGCCGCGTCATCTGGAACTGGTGACGGAACCGGGAGACATGGTGATTTTCAACGGGGACAAGCTCTGGCATGCCGTCACGCCTCTCGGCGAGGGTGAAGAGCGGATTGCGTTGACGATGGAATATGTCACCAATCCGGAGATGGGGACGATCAAGCGGCTCTACTCGAACCTCAAAGATTCCTTCGGCTATTTTGGCTTCGCCACAGTCTTCAAGCGGGCTCTGGGCTTGAATCGGCCCAAGTAATCCACAGACTGCGAATCTATAGACTTCCGGGTCCAACCAAGACCAAGACCCGTATCATGCGAGTGGGCGAAGGTCGTCCTGTACGCAGTAGCGCATCCTTCTCTATTGATGCAGATGTTTCATGGCAGCTGCGCACAGGATGATGAAGAACCCCATCCAAAGCGCGGCACGCTGGAACGGGATGGCTTCATAGTCTTCTCCCTCATCGGCCTCGTCGTCTGATTTGAAGATGACCGTGTAAAGGAAGAGGGTGAGAAGCCCCAGCACGAGCAGCAGCTTAATCATGAAGACCATGAGGTACTTGGAGTGGTGCTGGACCCCATTCCCTGTTTGTGAAACGATGACTTGATTGACGTAATGGAGATTTACACCGCCGGTGAACAACAGGACGAGCAGGAGAATACCGGCGACCTTTTTGTAGTGCTGGTAAAAAATGTCGGTGATGGGCTTGATCTGATCCTTCGGAACGGTTTTCTGCAGACCTGGGGTGACGGCCATGACAAGAAAGGCCAAACCTCCGATCCAAATGATGGCTGAGAGGAGATGAAACCAGTGGTTGACGATCGGAATGAGGATATTGAGATCGGTGGAAATGCTCTGAAAAGTATCCATGATGTTACTATTGGGCGCTACGAGAGATGAGCGTGATGGTCGATACGCACATTCAGTTTCCGATCGGGATTACTCCGTATGAGGTTTGAAGATGGGCATGTCGTTACCGAATCGTTTCTTGCGCAGCTCATCCATCAAGTCGATGGTAATAAGAGGGATGTTGTTTTCGCGGGCATGCTTCTCCACACCCTTTTTCACCATGGCGCGCAGGAAATAGGGGATCCGACTCAGCCTGAGTGCGGACGCCTCATCCCAAGAAATCTCTGATTCTTCGGCAACGTTGAAGGCGACTTTGATCTTGTCACCACCTTTGGGCGTGTAGAGACACCACTGATCCTCATCCAACCAGTCCCCATGGTCGACATAGGGGCGAGCACGACAGCCGCCGCAGATATCAGTATATTCGCAGTCGCCGCATTTTCCTTTGAGCTGGGGATACCGGAATGAATTGAACACGTCCGACCGTTCCCAGAGATCAACGAAGCTATGTTGGCGCACGTTCCCTGCTGAGAGGGGCATATAGGGGCAGGGAGTCAGTTCCCCATTAGGTGTCACGCGGGCGTAGTTCGTGCCGGCAAGACAACCGCCCCCCATGTATCCAGTGGCCTTGGTGATTGGAGAGTTGGGGTCCTTCTCATAGGCCAGTCGTTTGAAGTGTGGGGCACAGCGAGCACGAACCAACATGCCTTTGTAATTGTCTTGGCATTCTACGAGGAAGCCGAGCACTTCTTCATACTGGGCAGGCGTAATGTCGGTCAGCTCTTCACCTCGTCCCGTGCACACCATGAAAAAGACGTTCAAGACGCGAGCGCCAAGCTGATGTGCCCAGTCGATCACCTCAGGGAGTTCCCTGTAGTTCATCGGTTGAGCGCTGAAGTGTACTTGGAACTGGAGACCATTTCGTTTGCTTGCTTCGATGCCTGCTACCGCCGCTTCCCAGGCTCCAGGTACGCCTCTGAAGGCATCATGTCTGGCAGCCTCCAGCGAATCGATACTGATGCCGACGCCCATCACGCCGATTTCCACAAGGGTCTTGGCGAGGTGATCGTTGATCAGCATGCCGTTGGTACCGAAGACCACCATAAAGCCCAGTTTGACGGCATGGCGAGCCACATCGAGAATGTCGGGCCGGACTAGCGGTTCGCCGCCTGTGATGACCAGGAGGCAGCCTTTGTTGACTTCCGCGATCTGGTCGATCAGCCGATAGCATTCTTCCGTGTTGAGTTCGTCATCTCCGCCGGCGGCTTTCGTCGTGGCATCGAGATAACAGTGATCACATTTGAGGTTGCAGCGTTTCGTTAAGTTCAGGGCGACGAGATATGGTTTGAAGTCGTCGACAGTTCTTCCGTCGAAAGGGCTGTCCGATTTCGGACTGGGAGTCAAGAACTGCGTAATCTGTTGTTGAAATGCTCCCAGTGCGCCAGGGAGTGCAGAGCCGTTGAAAATGGGTAGCGATTTGCCCATGAGGTCTAGTAGCCAGGGTCGAGCGTTGAGTTCTGAGTTGCCAGCGTATCAGTTATGGCTAATATGGTGTTGATCGTCACCCAGGATTGGGTGACTACGTGCTGATTTTACCTGTGAGGTCAGCGATCATATCTTTGAGATTGCCGGTCTTCATGGCTTCCGCCATATAACCCTTTGCCTGTTCGATGCCTTCATTGGCGACCTCGATCGTGATCACGGTCGCTCCAATCTTTTCAGCGTGTTTGAGGATCAGCGCTTTGGTGCAATCGCGCATGAAACCTTCAGGCGCTCGATCCAATCTGGTTTGTGCTTCATCCGTCCAGCGATATGGTGAAGCGGCTTCGACCTCTCCGTTCGAGCCATTCCCACCAGTTTTCAGAGATTCAGGCACGCCTCCAACCACCGCTGGCGTGCCGGTGCCTTTATTGGAAAAAATGGGGGTGTAGTCTTCCGCCGCGGCTTCCTTGATCATCGGGGCGGCATATTCGAGCGTGATGGTTGTCATGCCCAATTTACGTGCGCTCTTTTCAATTCTCGCTTTCGCTCGTCTTCGCTGGAAGCCGGCCGGCACGGCACGGATCGCCTCTTTTGCATCCTTGGTCCATTGCATCGGCACGTCATCGTAGGCAACGTCCGTCTCCAGTTCGCCTTCAGATGTCGCCGCCACTTCAAAGATCTTCTTGTCGACTTGCTTAAACTTCGTTCCGTCGGCGCTACACACCGGACAGCGAACCGGGGTGTCACCCTTACCGATGTAGCCGCATCCATCACAGACGAAATAGGTTTGACCCATGCGGTCCAGATAGGCCTGAGTCGAGGCACTGATCTCTTTCGGCTTCTCTTCAACGATCTGGGTCATGATTCCGCTTAATGTCGGACCCATCAGATCCTTCGTGACGGCCTCGTCGGCCTGCATTCTGTCGCGGTCGATACCGGCTGCATCGAGATTCCCGCCGAGCGCCCGCATGGCATCCATCGCGCCCTTCGGCAAAATGTGTCCGACTGCGGCATCCACGACGGTGTTGCTGATGATCGTATGGCCCTTTTCGATGGCATATCGATGAATCGCTGTTTTGGCGACTCCTCGCGCAAACACAGGGATCTTCTCCATCCGTCTCAGCGCCTCTTCCGTCCAGGCAATGGTGTACTCCGCCTGGGTATCGATCGGCGGAACATATTTACGGTTGGAGACCAGTACGTTGCAGGGCGCACTCCTAAGTAGATTTTCGGTGTTGCTGCCGACGTCCATGTCCTCGTCGCTATGGACGCCGATGCGTCCCACGATCAAAAGCGCAGGGACATCCTTGCGGACGTACTGAATGATTTTTTCGAACGCCTTGCCGTCGAGTAGGGTTGTTTTGACGTCGGTTTGTTCGGCTTGAGCGATTTCACGGGAGATGTCTAAGTGGGACTGGTAGATCTTCGCCAAGCCACTATCGATAATCTCTTCGTGCAGTTTTTCCTGCTCTTTGAACCGGAACACCTTGCCGG
>CAZAKX010000116.1:0-6149 GCA_964485915.1 uncultured Nitrospira sp.
GCGCCTGCATCGGAAAGACTGAGATGCGTCCAGTCGCCTTTTCCTCCCACCACGCCTGCCGCGATCAGTGCCATGATGGCTCCCATGTTCAACACCGTCAGTGCTCGCTGGAGCAGTCCCCCTGCTTCCACCCCGATTAGATGAAATGCGGTGATTGACCACAGGAGGGACAGCGCGATGAGGGTCGAGAGCACACCTCGTTCGCCATCAAGCGGAAGGAGTTGATTCACATAGGCGGCGACGCTCATGGCCCCTGCTGCGATGGCTGCACTAAAGCCGACCGTGAAGGACGTCCATCCACTCAGAAACCCGATGAACGGCCCATAGGCTCGGTGAAGATAGAGGTATTCTCCACCGGCCACTGGAAGTGCTGTCCCTAACTCACTGTAGGAGAGCGCGCCTGCAAGGGCGATCAGTCCACCCATCAGCCACACGGACAGGATCAATCCGGGATGGCCGAGATCGCGTGCCATAAATCCTGTCGTGGTAAAGATTCCGCTGCCGACGACGTTGCCGACGAGCACGCAGGCCGCTGTGAACCAGCCGATACGGCGAGGAAGTGTGGACTGATCGCTCTGCGCCCTGTCCATCAGTACGCGCTACTCCTACGTCTACTTTTCCGGATGAACGAGCGGAACGAACCGAACGAGGGTGAGCGTCTTTCGCTGATAGCCATCCGCTGTCCGGTGATAGAGATCAAGCGTCTGGATGTCTCGGCCGACCGGCAGGATCAGCCGACCACCGACGGCTAGCTGGTCGAGGAGCGGTTGAGGGACCTGTTCTGGTGCGGCCGTGACGATAATGGCATTGAATGGTGCTTCTTCAGGCCAGCCCTTGTACCCGTCGCCGGCCCGAACTCGGACATTCTTGTAGCCCAGCTCTGCCAACGTCTGTGCTGCCTCGCGAGCAAGCGGCTCCACAATCTCAATGGTCAGCACCTTGTCCACCAGTTCGGCGAGAATAGCGGCTTGGTATCCGGATCCGGTTCCGATCTCGAGCACCTTATCCGTCTTCTTGAGCGCGAGTGCCTCCGTCATGCTGGCGACCAAGGAGGGTTGCGAAATGGTCTGGCTATAGCCGATGGGGAGAGGACCATCGATGTAGGCGAAGAGGGAATAGAGGGCTGGTACGAAGCGATGGCGCGGCACGTGTCGCATCGTCGCGATCACGGCAGGGTCTTTGACGCCGCTGGGGATGATGTATTGATCAACCATCCGCTGGCGCTCGATCTCGCGGTTTGAATCCATGGGATGAGAATCCGCTCCTTTTCCTCCGTTACATGAGGGGGCCCAGCTCAGTATGCCGATGATGGCGACACACCAGAGCGGAAACCGCAAGGGATATTGACCAAGAGATACCATGGGAAGCCACGCCAATCTTGTTCAGGCAACCCGCCTAAGATGAGCAAGCGCAATGCCATGCCTTCTTGCAGGGGAAAATGAAGCAGAAAGCGTTGTCGAATCAGTGCCTCTGTAGCGTTCTACTACAGGGGCAACCGCGGTGTTGTAGCAAGTTATCCCTGCTTCTTGATTCGTTCAATCTGCGTTCGCACTCCAACCTGTCGGAGAGGTTCGGCTTTTCCCTTGCGCCGCCTCATGGCACCGGCCTTGCTCTGTTCTTTCCTATTCTCGTGAGCATTGTCATGCTTGACAGGCCCAGTGATCTCCAGGCCGCGCTGTATTATGAACCCCTCCCAGATCGGTTTGTCCGATGCACCCTCTGCCCACATGATTGCGAGATTGCACCAGATCACCGTGGCGCTTGCGGAGTGCGAATCAATCAAGACGGCCAACTCTTCACGCGCGTTGGGAACCGTATTATCTCAGCGGAGATCGATCCGATCGAAAAGAAGCCGCTGTTTCACTTCTTCCCGGGAAGTACCGCCTATTCAATTGCAACCGTCGGCTGCAACTTTCGCTGCCGGTTCTGCCAGAACCGGACTATCTCACAATGGCCGAAGCTCAAAGAGTTGGCGGATCATAGGGAAGAGGTATCATCCGCCGTCCGTGAGCATCCGGCTGGCGAGTGGTGCGCGGAAACCGAACCGCCCGAAGAACGCTGGGGGATCGGGACACTGGCGGTTCCCTCCGAGTTGGTGGCAGAGGCCAAACGAACGGGGTGCACGAGCATCGCCTATACCTATACCGAGCCGACGATCTTCTATGAGTTGGCCCTCACCACCGCACGCCTGGCGTCCGCAGCTGGATTGGGAAACGTCTTTGTCACGAATGGATTCATTTCGCTCGATCCTCTGCGAGAGATCGCGCCGTACCTCAGCGCGGCGAATATCGATCTCAAGTCGTTCCGCGACGGCTACTACAAAAGGTTGTGCGGAGCCAGGCTTGAGCCGGTCTTGGCAGCTATCCGGGAATATAAAAAGCTGGGAGTGTGGATCGAACTGACCACCTTATTGATTCCCGGGTTGAATGACGATGAGAGAGAGCTGCGGGATATCGCCCGTTTCATCAAGACCGAACTGGGCGAAGATGTGCCCTGGCACATCAGCCGCTTCTTTCCTGCTTATAAGATGGAGCACTGGCA
Organism: uncultured Nitrospira sp.; assembly: GCA_964485915.1. GTDB lineage: Bacteria > Nitrospirota > Nitrospiria > Nitrospirales > Nitrospiraceae > Nitrospira_D. The sequence goes on from CAZAKX010000116.1 coordinate 2,542, forward strand.
GGAAACGCCGATCCGTTCGTTGTTCCGAGCGAGAGGTATCGGGCGTGAGGAGGGATTGCGGTATGTCTATATCGGAAATATGCCGCAAGAAAAAGGGGCAGAGGACACCATCTGTCCCGGGTGCGGACAGAACGTGATCCGGCGAGGGGGATTTACTGTGACGGAGAATCGGCTGCGAGCCGGGCGGTGTTCTGATTGCGGCCAGTTTGTGATGGGACGCTGGGCCATTGGAGGCTGACCAGGATATTCATGGGTGTGTCTGCCTTTGGAGTTTTGTGGGCGACGACGAATAGGTCGGTTCCGGAGAGTCGCAGGTACGGGAGAGGGGGTGAAAAGCAGCCATGATCGACAAGTATTCCTTCGGGAGCATCACGATCGATGGGCGAACCTATGACACCGATGTGATCATCTATCCGGAGCGCATCGACGATCGCTGGTGGAGGAAGGAAGGCCATTGGCTGCAACTGGCCGATCTCCGTGGTTTGCGTGAAGCCCATCCGAGTCTGCTGGTGGTCGGCACCGGCTATTTCGAAAGGATGTATGTCGATCCGTCGGTATCAGATTGGTTACAGCAGCAAGATATCACCCTCATTGCCTGTGACACGACGAGAGCCTGCGCAGAGTTCAACAGATTGAAAGATACCCAGAAAGTTGTGGCGGTGCTTCATTTGGCCTGTTGATGGAGCCCGCATCTCGGGAACAAGGATGACCGTCTCAACGAAACAACGGCGAGCCAGCTATTGCGACCTGTTGGAATCCGGCGTGCTGGCAGAACGTGTTGCACAAGCAAAGGAACGATTGCGCCGCTGTCATGTGTGTCCCCGTCGTTGCGCGATCGATCGCCTCGAAGGAGACCTCGGTTTCTGTCTGGTGGGGGCCAAGCCCTTCGTATCCAGCCATGGTCCTCACCACGGAGAAGAGGCGCCGCTTCGTGGCTGGAACGGATCCGGCACCATCTTTTTAGCCAGCTGTAATCTCCGGTGCATATATTGTCAAAATTACGAAATCAGCGAGTTGCGGGAGGGAAAGGACATGTCGGTGGAAGAACTGGCTGACATGATGTTGAGCCTACAAGAGCAGGGCTGCCACAACATCAACCTGGTCACTCCCTCGCATCAAGTCCCGCAAATCCTGGAAGGGGCGCTGCTAGCTGCGCAGAAAGGCCTTCGGATTCCCTTGGTCTATAACACTAGCTCGTATGATGATCTGGAGACACTTCGGTTACTGGACGGGATCGTCGATATCTACTTACCCGATTTCAAGTACGCGGACGCGGAGGCGGGGTTGAAGTACTCCAAGGTGCCCGGCTATCCCGAGATCGCCAAGGCTGCGATCAAGGAGATGCATCGGCAAACTGGAGACCTGGTGATCGATGAACGGGGTTTGGCCGTGCGCGGCCTGCTCTTACGTCATTTGGTGTTGCCTGGTGGAGCCGCCGGGATGGCCAAGATCATGCGTTTCATCGCCAACGAGATCTCAACGAACACCTATGTCAACATCATGGATCAGTATCGTCCCTGCTGGAAATCGTTCAACTATCCCCCGCTGAACCGAGGAATCACGAGAGAGGAATTTGATGAAGCGGTAGAGACGGCCAAAGCGGCCGGGCTGCACCGTCTTCATCAGGAAAGACCGGGGTCGGCGGTGGCCTGGATCGCGGAGGTGTGAGGGGATGCCATGAGCTCGATTGAACCGATGATACTTGAGTCTGCTCGGATTTCTCCCGCAGGGGAAGCGACGGAGATTGTGGAACGGAAAGGGTTGGGTCATCCCGACACCATCTGCGACGCCGTGATGGAGGCCGTGGCCGTCCAATTGGCACAGGCCTACCTCAAGACCTGCGGCCGCGTCCTCCATTTCAACGCCGACAAAGGGATGTTGGTGGCCGGCCAGGTCGCTTGTCGATTTGGAGGAGGGTCGGTACTGGCGCCGATGCGGCTGGTGATGGGTGATCGCGCCACCTTCGAATGGAAGAACAAACGTATTCCAGTACAGGAGATCGCCGAACAGACGGCATACAGGTGGTTTAAACAACATCTGCCGCGCATCAAGCCGATCAAAGATCTGGAATGTCAATTTGAACTCAAGCCGGCGTCGGAAGAGCTGCGGTCCGTAGCTGAGCGGCCGCGGGAAGCCGTGGCCAATGATACGTCCGCCACCGTGGGATACGCTCCGTTGACGCCGACGGAGCGGCTGGTATTTCAGATCGAGCGATTTTTGAACAGCCGTTCCTTCAAGAAAGAATTTCCCGACACAGGCGAAGACGTCAAGGTGCTGGCGGTACGAAACGGGAGGGGTTTGACGGTGACGGTGGCGATGCCGTTTCTGGCTCCATTGATCCGTCGTGAGTCTGAGTATTTCAAACGGAAGGCATTGGCGGCGGGCGCGCTGGAGGATTTTGTGAAACGGAAAGGCGGGACCGGCCTTTCTCCGCATGTATTCCTGAATGTGCTGGATCAGCGCGGCGTCGGTGAGGCTGGCACATACCTTACTTTGTTGGGTACATCTGCCGAGGCGGGAGATTCCGGCGAGGTCGGGCGGGGCAACCGCGTCTGCGGGATCATCTCACTCCGTAGGCCGGCCAGCGCCGAGGCCGCGCCAGGCAAGAATCCCGTGGCGCATGTGGGGAAGATCTACAATGTACTGGCACAGGTATTGGCGGAGGACATCTATAAGAAGGTGCCGGGGTTACTGGACGTAACTGTCTGGATCACCAGCCAGATCGGCCGGCCGATTTCCATGCCACAGTCCGTGGTCGTCGAGGTTGCGTTGGCAGACGGCGTGACACTGAAAGCCGTGCGGCCACAAATTCAGCGGCAAGTCCGGTTAGCCTTCACTCATATGAAATCCTTCTGCCAAGCATTGTCGCGTGGGCTCTACGCGGTGTGCTGATCACAAGCGCGTCATGCGTGAATCGTGAAACGTGAAGCGTGGTCATCGGGCCGAAGCGGGGCGACAGGATCGTCGTTGCCGATAGGAAAAGTTCCTGTTGATCTTCTTCGTGGGCTCCTTGCATCTTTTGCCAAGACACGGGACCCTCAGGTCATGGTAGGTCCGGGGATCGGGCTGGATGCGGCGGCGATTTGCATCGGGAACAAAGTGCTCGTCGCCAAGACCGATCCCATCACCTTTGTGGCGGAGGAGATCGGCACCTACGCCTTGCTGATCAACGCCAACGATCTGGCGGCGATGGGGGCGACGCCGAAATGGTTTTTGGCCACGGTGCTGCTCCCTGCTCGTTCCACGACGGCCTCTTCTGTGAAACGCTTGTTTGCAGGACTTCATGCGGCCTGCCGTCGGTTGCATATCTCGTTGTGCGGCGGCCACAGCGAAATCACGGACGCGGTCACGCGTCCCATCGTGGTGGGCTCTCTGTTTGGGGAATGTGCACGTGGGAAAATCGTTACGGCTGCAGGCGCGCGGGTGGGAGATGTCGTGTTGCTCACAAAGGGGCTCGCGATCGAAGCGGCCTCGATCCTTGCCCGTGAGCGAGCCGATGAGATCTGTCGGCGACATGGCACACATTTCCTGACTCAGTGCCGGCGCTATCTCACCAAGCCGGGCCTGAGTGTGCTGAAAGAGGCGCAGGTAGCCATGGCCGCCGGAGG
>CAZAKX010000116.1:6249-9490 GCA_964485915.1 uncultured Nitrospira sp.
CGGTTTGCCGTGGATGAATTGGCGAGGTTCTTTCAACTATCACGTGTTGGCTGACAGGAATGCCAAACTACGCTCGTCGATAGACTCCCTCTTTCAGAGACCGCGGGATCAGCCCGGATTCGCCGCCTGGCAATCTTTCGTCTCTTCCGATCACGAGGGCGCCGCCAACACGCAGTCGTTCCACGACGTGTTGTAGCGTCTTGCCCTGCAATGGCGCGTCGAAGTAGGTGAAGACCAAGTATCGGCACAGGATCAGGTCAAAGGTTCCCTCGGGCGCCGCCTCGCGAATGTCCTGCTCGAGAAAGGTCACCGGCTCCCGAAACTCCGCCTTGATCAATGCCCCTTCGGCTGTGTGATCGAATCCCTGCCGCCGCACCTTGCGATAGCCGGGCCAGCAAAGCCGGAGCCTCGGCAGGCACCATTGCAGGAATTGCACCCCTTCTGCATCTTTCATCGGTCTGCGATCGGAAGGCCATTCAGGTGCCGCGTATCACCCTATCTCAATCGTTGCAGAATATTCCTCAACACGGCTTTCCGCTCCTTAAGGTCTTCTCGGAATTCCTGATTCTCCGTGTCCGCAATTTCCCCACCGAGATCGGACACGGCGCTCTGAAGAGCCCAGATTAAGATGTCCTGCTCGTTCGGTTCCAACGATAGGTGGGCCATAGCCTCTCCTTTCTCGCGTATGCCTCTATAAACGTGCGCCGTAGCTTTCTAGAAAGGCGTTTCGCCAGAGTACTCAAGAACCGGTCGTCATCCATGATTATAAACCCTACCACCGATATTCCAATTGCTTCTTTCGCTGGCACGGACAAGACGGTCTTGCCGACTTCCGGCGGACGGTATCAAGAGGTGAGGTGTTGGGCAAGAGAGGTCGGGGCTTCAATCGGCTTAGTCCATGACCCGCAATAGTCTCTAGGCACAGGCGATAGGTTAAGGATGGCGTTTGTGAATGGTGATGTGGTTCCCGTCCGGATCCTCGATCACCGCCATGCGGCAGACGGGCGTGTCGAATATTTCTGTGACGAACGGCACAGCCCGCTCCTTCATCTTGTGGACAAAGGCATCAAGGTCTGACACTTCAAACGCCACTACCGCTCCCCTTGCTCCCGGCGTATGGCCCATCTCGGTCGTCGTGATGGCAAAGGTCGAATCGCCTAGATCATATTCCACCCAGATATCTTGGTAATCATAGCTCTTGTGAAGCCCGAGTACGTGCTCATAAAACGCTCTCGCTCGTTCCATGTTCGAGACCGGATAGACGGTGAAGGCGATGGCTGTGATCATGGAAAACTTTCCCCGGTGAAATTGAATCAGCTGCGTATCATGCTGGCGTCACGTGGTTTCTGGCCGCATGTTCAAGTACCTGCTGAATGTGTACATCCACCTGTCTGAGCACGGACGGGGAGACAGCATAGCCGTCGCTCTCGTAGGTGAGGATGGGCAGGCCTTGCTCAACGCTGAGTGGTTTGAGAATGGCTTCTGAAATCCGGTAGGGGAGGCAGTTGAACGGCCCGATGACGAGCATGCCGTCGTATCCTTCTCGGGCAGCCTCAATTCCCTTGCCTACGGTTGGGAGCAGTTCGTCATATATTGCGGGCGAGACGTGTTCTGCTCCCTTTTCAAAAATGGACGAGACTGTGTTCGGGCCGGCCACCAGCAGGCCAGTCTTGCTAAAAAGCGCACGGTAATGGGCTTCCTCGCGTGTCAAAGTCTGGTAGCTCATCCACTGTTGAATGTACTCTTTCCCTTCAGGCTGAAACATCCTTGTGCAGGCCTTGGCCAGGGCTAGGCCTCCCGGTTTCATCCCCCAGGTGCCCGCCGTTTCCGCCATGGGGTGGTATGCGACGTAGAGAAACAGCTCACTCAAATCAACTGGCTTGAGGATGATGCCTCGTTCGGCATAGAGATCCCGCACGCCGTCCATGAAAAACGAACTGAAGCGGGTGAAGAAGTCGCCGGCCACGACAACACGCGGGCAGGTCCGTGGATCTTTCGTGCGAGGGAGGTGCGCCAGACGCTCGACGAACGTCGGCAGTGTGGCATGGAACTCGTCGAGTGATCGAGTTTCCCCGGCGAACCGTTCCCATTCAGTCTGTAGTTGATCTAACGTGCCTTTTTCTCCGACGACGCGGAGCACATGGTCGATCTCCACGAGAATGTCGGCAAGGATAATAACCGGCGACATATGTTGCGCCAGCACATCTTTATCGAAGCCCAGAAAGTCGTTCTCCGGCTGCGGGTTGAAGAGGAACAGATCGGTCAGCCGTTGCTCGGCGAGGAATCGTTCAAAATATCCCATGTAGGCGTCGCTGACGCAGGGTGCGCCACCCTGGAGCATGTAGAAGCCCGCGATCTCTCCTGGTCGGCGTTGCTCGTGGATCTGAAGCAACTGGCCGATGCAGATCGGCAGGGGGAGACATTCGCGGCCCGAGGTATGTTGCAGTCCCTTGTCGAGTTGGGCGCGGTCCAACGGGATGACTTGGCCGGAGTGGAGCCCGAGCCAACCGGCTCCCATGGCAAAGGCCCTCGTGTGGTAGGGAGAGAAGTTTGGAAAGTAGACCTTCACCCGCGGGTCGATGAGCGGTACCGATTCGCCGTTCGATCGAACAATGCGGCCACCCGAGACGAGACGGCAGGGAACAAAGGGTCCGGCAGCAGCGGTCTGTATGTCTCGATAATTGTGGATGATGTCCAGGAAGGCTTCCAGCCTCGTTTGGACCCCGGCATCGGCGGTGTGCGCATCGATTTCGAGGACGAGGTAGGGTTTCGAGCCCAACTCCGAGGCGAGCATGGAGTGGGTAAAGGCGTCGATGGTACAGCTGAAATTGCTGACGCTCAACAGGAACAAGTTAGGATGGTGTTTTACGATGCCGACAGCATTCAAGATCTGGTTGGCAAAGTGCCAGGAGGTAGGTCCTTCTTCGTCCGGCACGAGACAGTCGGCTGGGATGACGGCCACGCCCATGCTGGAGGGTTTCTTGTCAACCGATTGTGACGCCTCCGGGGTAAAGGCGTTGTAGATGTGGCCGGCGAGTAGAATGGCTGGCTTGCCCGCGGCGATGGCTGTATCGAGCGCCCGTTTCCCAAATTCGCGGAGCGTACGCTCCGCATCAGTCTGTGCTTGCACAGCGGCTTCCCACGCACTGGCGGCCACCTCGCGCCTGACTCCCAACTCCGCCACCGCCATGTCGACCAAGGCAGAGCAGGTCTCGTAGCCGTCGATGAACTCCAGCACGGG
>CAZAKX010000117.1:0-9344 GCA_964485915.1 uncultured Nitrospira sp.
ATGAAGAGAAGGGAGTGATCAGATAACTGTCGAGGCGCTCGCGGCTAGCACTTTTCACATCACATTAAACTGATTCCCCAACTTCAAGATCTGAGGACTTAACTCCTGGTACTGAGGGTGTTTCCACGGCCGGCTCACCTTCCCAGTAGAGCATTCGCCGGCAATAGGGGCAAACGTGCAGATCGGTGGAGCGTTTAACCTGCGCGATGAGTTGCGGCGGGATCTGAAGGCGGCACCCGGCGCAGATCCCGTCGCGCACCGCGGCAAGAGGCTGATCTTTCCGTGAGGCCTTCACTTGGTTGTATCGATCAAGTAGACCTTTCTCGATCTTCGCGGACGCCTCCCGATAGTGATCTTCGAGTTGTGCCAGCTCTGTCGCAAGCTCTTTGTCTTGCGCGTCCAGCACGTGCTTCTCCTGTGTAAAGACTTTCTCCAGCGCGTTCTTCTTCTCCTGAAGTTCGTTGGCGGTCTTCTGGAGCTGGTCGGTCTTATCCATCGACAACAAAATCTTCTCTTCAAACTCTCCCCGTTTCTTGTTCGCCAACTCCAATTCGAACAGATGCGCCTGATACTCTTTGTTCGTCTTCAGGTTCGCTGCATGTGACTTCATCTTCTCGGTCTGCGCCTCATGCGCCTCGAGATCCTTTTCGTGCGTGCGCCGCTCTTTGGCAGCGGCGTCGACGGCGGCTTTCGTTTCGTTCAAGAGTTGAGTCGCCTCTTGAAGAGGAGATTCAGCAATGCGGAGACGTTCGGGAATTTTGCGGCGAGTCTCATTGATCTCCATGATCCGGAGATCGAGTTTTTGCAATTCGATGAGTGGGGAAAATTTTTGATTCAACATGCCCTTTCCATCAATGCCGGGGCATTGAAGGCGTGAGAAGCCCGCCCGGCTGGTGGGCCCACTAGGACTTGAACCTAGGACCAGCTGATTATGAGTCAGCCGCTCTAACCACCTGAGCTATGGGCCCGATCGAAAGAGTCGAACTCAAGCTGTTGGCTGACCGAGCGCCGTGTACTGGATGGCGACCACCGCCCTCGGTATCAACATCCGTCTCCACTCAAGAATAGATTTTAGGCCGACCCTTCGAGTGGAGTCAAATCACGCTACCTTGATCGGTGAAACACCTATAAACTCTCGACAAAACTCCTGAGCTTTTTGCTGCGACTTGGATGCCGCAATTTTCTCAGTGCTTTCGCTTCGATTTGCCTGATGCGTTCGCGTGTCACCTCAAAGTCCTGTCCAACCTCTTCCAACGTGTGATCGGTTGCTTCACCGATACCGAATCGTTTCCGCAACACCTTTTCCTCACGCGGGGTCAACGTTTCCAATGCACTGTTGATCTGGCGCTGTAAATCGTAACGAATCGCGGCCTCTAATGGAGACACGGCTTTCTTGTCTTCGATGAAATCCCCCAAGTGACTGTCTTCTTCTTCGCCGATCGGCGTCTCAAGCGAGATGGGTTCACGCGCGATCTTCAGAATCTTCCGGACCTTGTCCAACGGCAGGTCCATACGCTCGGCGATCTCTTCGGGAAGCGGTTCTCGGCCCAGCTTCTGCACAAGATGCCTCGACGTGCGAATGAGTTTGTTGATCGTTTCAATCATGTGAACCGGGATGCGGATCGTGCGCGCTTGGTCGGCAATGGCCCGAGTGATCGCCTGCCTAATCCACCACGTGGCGTAGGTGCTGAACTTGTACCCACGCCTATACTCGAATTTGTCCACGGCTTTCATGAGGCCGATGTTGCCTTCCTGGATCAAATCGAGGAACTGCAGGCCTCGGTTCGTATATTTCTTGGCGATGCTGACCACGAGCCGCAAATTCGCTTCGACCAACTCTGCCTTACCACGCTTGACCTTTTCTTCGGCAATATCGAGATGTTTGACCGCATCCTTGATTTCCTCCGCCGGAGCGAGGGCTTCTTCCGTTTCGAGTTGGCGCACCTTCGCTTTAGCGGCTTGATAAACTTTTCGAATCTCGAGCAAGCCTTCTTCCGAGACACCGGTCTTCCGCTTGACGGCCAAAAAGTCCTGGCGGCTCCGGCACATTTTTCTCAGCAGCTCTGCTCCTGCCTCCCCGGCCACTCCGATGCGCCGTTGACAACTGACCGCCTCTCGCTCAGCCGCCCTGATCTGGAGGGCTATCTCGCGGACACGCTGCACCATTCGCTCTTTCAACACGCCATGGAGATTGACCGATTCAATCTTATTCACCACTTGCTGACGGATTGCATCGAACTGCTTCTTGAACTTCTTTTGCTTGACTGGATCATTGCTGAGATGCCGGCCCTTCTCCGCGAGCCCCTTCAGCGCCAGCGACACTTTCCGGACGGAGTTGAGCGCCTCCAACGTCTTAACTCGCAACTCTTCATAATCCCGCTCTACCGGCTGCTGTTCCTCCTCAAAGTCCTCTTCGGTCTCCTGAATCGGCACGATTTCGCGCACATCGATTTTGCCGTTCTTGAGCTGGTCCCGGAGCGCCAGGACGAACTCAATGGTCATCGGCATCCCGTAGATCACCGAGGCAATATCGAACTTGCCTTCCTCAATCCGTTTCGCGATTTCGATCTCACCTTCGCGGCTGAGCAGCGCCACACTGCCCATTTCCTTAAGGTATAGCCGCACCGGATCGTCGGTTCGGCTCAGTGCCCCAGGGGTCAGATCAATCGCTTTCTCGTTGTCTTCCTCGGAGTCAGACTCAACCTCTTCGGCATCTTCGCTGACTTCGCCATCCGATCGCTTTTGCACCCGTTCCCCATCAGCCGTCTCAACGATTTCGATATCCATCTCCCCGAACATGGCCATAATGCTGCCGAACTGATCTGACGACACCACTTCAGCGGGCAAGGTGTTGTTCAGCTCGTCATAGGTCAGAAAGCCTTTTTCTTTTCCTATCGTAATCAGCTTCTTCACCTCACCGAGCAATTCTTGTTTCGGCATGACTACTCCTTCACCAGTGAAACCATACCAGCGGTCGGCGTGCCAGCTTTCCGCATCCGTATTTCATTAATCTGTATGTTGAGTAAATCCACTTCATCGGCACGACCTTCCCGCTCGGCCGCTTTCAATTTCGTAATGAGCGCCCTCATCGCCTGCTCTGATCGCTTGCGGTCTAGAAGATCCAGGCAAGCCTTCGCGTGTTCCGATTCGTCATCAAAATGATTGTCGCGAAGAGATAAGTCCGTCACCAGGGCACCGCAATCCGGATCATCCACCAATTGATCCAGTACCGGCTGCACTTGAACGCGACCATCGCGATCCACGTAGGCCAGCGCCACTTCAACGAGTTTGCGGCAACCTGCGATTGAAAAGTGCTCCGGCTGCAGACGTCGTATGTCGGTTGCCGAAAGCTTGCCGCGCAGCAGAAGAATGACGAGGTCCCGCTCTTCAGGTGCCCCCTTAAACAGCGTTCCCATTGGAGTCGCGGTGACTGCTTGGCGTAACTGCGCTGACTCAGATTGTTGCTGCCGAGCGAGGACAGGATACCGCTCGATCAAACGCGATTGATTGATTCCTAGCCGCTCAGCCACGACTTTGAGACGCTCTTCGCACTCAATCGGATGTTCGCTCTTTTGTAAGATTCGCAGAATTTCATCCACGCTGCGGATCCGCCCTTCGATCGTGCTCGACTCCGTCGTCTTGAGACTCTGTTCCAGCGCGAAGTCCAACAAACTTGGGGCCTGTTCTTCCAGACGAAGAAATGCGTCAGGGCCTTCCTTCCGAACATACGTATCGGGGTCTTCTCCCGCCGGCAGTGTCACGACTTTGACGCCTAGCCCGCTGTTCACAAACAAGTCTAATCCTCTCAACGCAGCTCGCACCCCGGCGGCATCGGGGTCGAACAGCAACACGACCTTTGACGCAAATCTCCGCAACACCTGCACATGGTCAGACGTCAAGGCAGTCCCCAGAGTCGCGACCGTATGCGTCAACCCCGCTTGATGCAGTGCGATCGCATCGAAATAGCCCTCGACCACAACGACCGTCTTCGTTCGTGCGATTGCTTCCCTCGCATGATCGAGCGCAAACAGCGTCTGCCCTTTCTTGAAGAGCACCGTGTCGGACGAGTTCAGATACTTGGGCGTCCCATCGACGAACACGCGACCGCCGAACCCCACCACACGTTTCCGCACATCCGTAATCGTGAACATCACACGGGCGCGGAACCGGTCATAGAATCCCGACTGGTTTGTTCGGGCGATCACCAAACCGGCTGCTGATAGATCGCCTTGTAAAAATCCCTGGTTGGTCAACGCTCGCAAGAGCCCATCCCATTCGGCAGGTGCCACTCCGAGTCCGAACTGGTCGACCATGTGCGATTGGATCCCTCGATGTGCCAAATACTCACGGGCCTCGAAGCCGGCTCGCTCATCTCTTAAGTTCCGCTGAAACCAAGCGGCCGCCGCCTGATTAATCCGCTCAACTGTCTGTGTCACTACGGCCTGATGCCCGGAAATCGCAGCTCTTTCCTCTACCTCGATCCCGACTGTTCGTCCGAGATCGCGCACCACCTCGGGAAAGCTTGCGCCGGTCAGGCGTGAAAGAAAGGTAAACACATTGCCACCGGCGCCACACCCGAAACAGTGGAAGATCTGTTTAGAGGGACTCACCGTAAAGGACGGGGTCTTTTCGTGATGAAAGGGGCACAGCCCTTTAAGATTTTGCCCTGCCTTGCTCAAAGAGACGTGGTGACTCACGATGTCGGTAATGTCCACTCGACCCTTGATACGTTCGATCGTGTCATCGGAAATCAAACCTTGCCCCACGAGAGTCTCAGCTCCTGGAGTCTCAACTCGTATAACCAGCCGAGTCGGTGCTAAGTTGTCAGAAGAATTGACCGTTCAGATTAACAGACAGGGTAAAAACCTGTCAATTACGGAATTCCATCAGCCGGGAGGCCAGGTCATGTGTCGGCCACCCATCACGTGAAAATGGAGATGGAAGACGGTTTGTCCTGCATCCCTCCCGGTATTCGTCACGACCCGATAGCCGGAGCTCTGTAAGCCTTTCAGAGCTGCGACCTTGACACAGCTCATCAGCAACCTCGCGAGCAGGGCTTCATCCTCCAGCCCCAAATCTTGAACGGCTGTGACATGCCGTTTGGGAATCACCAGCGTATGGACAGGCGCCTGCGGGTTGATATCGTCAAAGGCCACGGTGTGCTCATCCTCCTGAACAAGCTTCGCCGGAATCTTCTTCTCCACGATCTGACAGAAAAGACAATCGCTCATGTTGACCTCAGGAAGCGGGTTTGAATCCCCTTACGATGTGCCGATTGATTCTCCGATCGGTGGTCGGCGCGCACCGAAGAAGGGCCGGTGTTCTACTTTTCCATCCGCAACCCCGATGTTCCAAATCGGCGTCCTAACTCTCCATAGATGTCCTGCAGCGAGAGGTCGTGATACCCCAGAACCATAAGCGTATGAAAGAACAAATCGGCCACTTCGTAAACGATCTCCTCTTTCTTACCTCCCTTCGACGCCAATAAGACCTCTCCGGCCTCTTCCGCCACTTTCTTGAGAATTTTGTCATGGCCACCCTCGAATAACTTCGAGGTATAGGAACCGGTCTTGGGATGAGAACGGCGATCCTGAATCGTACGGAGGACGCTTTCAAGAATTCCACCTTGAACGTCGTGCGAACTTCCACGAACGAGTTGGCCCTGTTCATCCAGTCTGGAAAAGAAACAGGCTCGTTCGCCGGTGTGACATGTCGGTCCCATTGGTTGCGCCTTGACGAGAATGGTATCGGCGTCACAATCGATGAATAGTTCCTTCACCTGAAGCGTATGCCCAGATGTTTCCCCCTTTTCCCACAGACTTTTTCGAGACCTACTCCAAAAATGGACTCTCTTGGTAGCAACGGTCTTGGCCAGTGCTTCTTGGTTCATATACCCGAGCATCAACACCGTCCCGTCGAGCCAATCCTGAATGACCGCCGGGATGAGACCTTGTCCATCGAATTTGAGCTGGTCTATCGCGGCCAGGTTCGCCATATCACGCGACCCCAGAAAGTACGTCCATACGCACGGGAACCCCACGGTCCCGCAAGTACGACTTGGCCTGAGAGATCGTATAGGTTCGAAAATGGAAAATGGATGCGGCCAAGACCGCATCGGCTTTCCCCTTTACAAAACCATCATACAGATGTTCCAGCGTCCCGACTCCGCCCGACGCAATTACGGGAATCGACAGGGTTCCTGATACTGTGGCGGTTAGATCCAAGTCATACCCCGTCTGTCGGCCATCCTGGTCCATACTAGTCAATAAAATTTCCCCGGCACCGTACTGCTCCATCCGTACCGCCCATTCAATGATGTCGACTCCAGTTGCAGTACGTCCGCCATGCGTGAAGACCTCCCAGCGGCCAGCCGTAGATCGCTTGGCATCAATCGCCACGACAATGCATTGCGTGCCGAATCGTTGAGCGGCCTCTCTGACAAACTCAGGTCGTCTGACGGCTGCGGTATTGATGCTCACCTTATCGGCTCCGGCATTCAACAAGGCCCGGATATCGTCGAGCGTCCCCACACCACCACCGACCGTCACCGGCATAAAGACCCGGGCTGCCGTTCGCTCAACCACGTCAATGATCGTCTTCCGATTTTCATGCGACGCCGAGATATCGAGAAAGCAGAGCTCATCTGCTCCTTCACGATCGTACCCTGCTGCGGCTTCAACCGGATCACCGGCATCGCGAAGATTGACAAAGCTCACGCCCTTGACCACGCGACCCTCTTTGACGTCCAGGCATGGAATGATGCGTTTAGTCAGCATGGCGACCGGCGGACGCGTGAGAGCGTAGAGCGGTGATGGCAGTCCGATAGTCTAACTTCCCATCGTACAGCGCTTTCCCAACAATCGCTCCTTCGATCTTGGCACCGAGAGATTGTACTGCGCGCAGATCGTCCAAGCTGGTAATGCCCCCCGAAGCGATCACCGGGAATGGCGAACATCCGACGATTTCTTGCAAGGCGGACAGATTGGGTCCGTTGAGCATCCCGTCTCGTGCGATATCGGTATAGATCACCGCCCCGATCGAACAGTCCGAGAGCTGTTGCAAGAGATCTATCGCTTTGACTTCCGATACTGCCGTCCAGCCCTTGACCGCCACTCGGCCATCCTTGGCATCAAGCCCAAGGAGGACTCGATGAGGAAACTCTCTGCAGGCCTCTTCGAGAAACGTCCGTTCCGTCAGTGCTGCGGTGCCGAGCACCACGCGCGATATCCCGGCGTTCAAATACTGCCGGACCGTGTCGAGAGTTCTGATGCCGCCACCAACCTGGATGGAGGCGCTGACCGATCTCATGATGGATTGGATGTGCGCCAAATTTTTAGGTTCGCCGTCGACGGCTCCGTTCAAATCCACGACGTGGATTAAGGTCGCTCCACTCTCTTGCCACTTGCGTGCGACGTCCGTCACGTCGTCAGAATAGATGGTCTCAGCCGCCATATCCCCCTGGCGTAACCGGACACAGCGCCCATCCTTCAAATCAATGGCAGGAATGACCAACACCTTACTGCCCCTCCCCCCTCCCGAACGGAAATTCTTTCAAGACCTCATCCACTCCGTATTCTGCTAGTTCCCCCGCCGTCACAAATGCCCATCGTTGCAAGAATCCCATCAGATCTTCCGTCATAGGACGCTGCTGCTCATAGTACCTCCCAACCCAAAGCACTTGCCCATCCGCCGCCACGACCTTTACCTCGAACCCAACTTTTGCCGGAGGACTCGCTCCCAGTCGACTACCCACACGTTCTTGGTATGCCGATACGACACCCAACAAGACGGCATCCACCTTCAGTCGTTTAGCGGTTTCGGCGGCGGATTTCTCAGGTTTTCCCTCTGTTGAGTCACCATTTCCTATAAAGACTCGAGCTGATTCACCTGGAGATAGCACACGAATGCCTTTCCAGTCCTGAAGATGCCCCCAGAACAACTCTGTTACTTTTTCGGCCGCATATCCCGGCACCGCCACAGTCTTCTTCGGCAGGGAGTCCGCTTCTTGTGGAATCCCCATAGAGATAGCGGACCGGCGGACACTATCAGGAACCGGTATAAAGAAATCCTCATTGTTTCGGGCTTGAGGCGTCGCGATCGACGTAAACGGTAGAAGGGCAATGGAACGAACATGGTATCGAGACAGCTCAGGAGCCGACTTTGTCGCCACTTTTGCACCGCTGCACCCTGTCGCAAGACTTGCGATCACAAGAGCACTGATCATCAGGATTGTGCGGCACTGCCTCCCTGGCATCTTCACTTCCATGCTCCAAAATTCTTCATGAGTCGCAACCCGACCGCCTGACTCTTCTCCGGATGGAATTGGCACGCCACCACATTGTCCTTCCAGATGCTGGATGTGAACGGTATGCCGTAGGTCGTCGTCGCCGCCGTGATCCGTTTGTCCTGAGGGTCTACAAAAAATGAGTGGACGAAATACCAATTTGCTCGATCAGCAATGCCCTCAAATAGTGGGCAAGACAGTTCGATGTTCACTTGATTCCAGCCCATATGCGGAACCTTCAATTCCTGGTCTTTCGAAAAGGCTCGAACTCTCCCTGGGAAAATGTTGAGCCCCTCATGCCTACCGAACTCTTCGCTTTCCGTAAACAGCAGTTGGAACCCAAGACAAATCCCCAAAAATGGCTTTCCCGACTGAATCGCGGCTTTGATCGGCTCGATCAATCCATACCGCCGCAGATTGGACATGCAATCGCCGAACGCTCCAACTCCTGGCAAAACCACGTGGCTGGCATTCTGGATCGAAACCGCCTCGCGCGTGACAATCACCTGATGCCCCACTGCCTCAAAAGCCTTGGAGACACTTCGCAGGTTGCCCATTCCGTAATCAATGATGGCAATCATATGGTCGTCCGCACTTAGGAATTGTAACAATACCGTAACTGCGCGGATCCTGCCACTAGCAATCTATGCCCTTACATTCCACCCGGCACTGGGTTTTCATCTCGGAGTGACCCTGCCTTTCGATTGACAGGATTGGAATGAACCAGTAGCCTGAGCTAACTTAATTACGGCCTATTAGCTATGAACGACTCTTCATTGATCGCGTACATCCAAAAGGCTGTCCCGAGCCTCATTGTCTTATATCGATTTGGCTCAGCGGAACGTGGCGCCGTTCGACCTGATAGCGACATTGATCTCGCCATTTTCTCACGAGAGGCCTTGCCGGAACTGCGCCGGTTTGAATTGGCCCAGGACTTAGCAATCCAACTGCATCGTGACGTCGATCTTGTTGATCTTCGCTCGGCATCAACGGTCATGCGGATGCAGATTATTTCCACCGGCACCTGCTTGACGAGTGTGGATGAGCAAGCACGTCGAGA
>CAZAKX010000118.1:0-3002 GCA_964485915.1 uncultured Nitrospira sp.
TGGAACGTCCACTGACGCAGGAATATTGAGCATCCGTCGCGAGAAAGGTCAGCGCTTGGTTTCTGAACTGTCCTTCGATTTGGCAAGGAGCTCGGTCTTCGTGGGAATCTGAGTGAGAAGGTCCGGGCGCACTTGAAATACCCCGTTCAGTCGCTGGCCGGTCGCATAGAGCAGATCGCCTGCCCGGTTCCCGAGCGTCAGTTTCCCAGTCGTTCTGCCGTCTTTGCTGGTGGCGACAAATTCAGCAGCTGGTGCCAGGAGCCCATAGGGAGCCAGCGGGGCGGATTGTTTCATCACACGTTCTTCTGCGGGAAGGTTCGCCACACGGCTGACAAACAGATCAGCGGCTTCCTGACTGACCTTCATCATGGGCTGGTCTTCGAGTACCCACTCGCCGCTCTGATTGATCAGCACATACTGCTTATCTCTCGTCTTCACCGACAACATGGCCACGTCCGTATAATCGAGACCGAGGAGTCGCTTATCCTGAACATTGAACAGATCTCGTGTCAGGTCCTTGATCAAAACAGGGTTAATGCGATAGAGCGGCCCATCCGCTGTGGTCTCTGCAATCGCCTCACCACTCTGAAGGTCGGGTTGATAGAGGCGGACCGACTGGTCGCCTGCCGCGGTCGACAGGGTGACTTTTACTTTTTGCGTCATGAGGGTCGTAGCGACGGTGTCTCGCTCCGGTCCTGGGTCGATGATGCTCAGGGCTTTCAGATCTTCCAACCGAAACATCAATGACCGAACCTCATTCTGGTCAGCTTCCGCTTCGATGGGATAGATGATCTTCCACGAGGGCCGAGGCTTGTTTTTCGCGATGTTGTCGATCACGATTTCGGTGGTCGGGTAAGTCAAGCGGACTCGTTCGACCTCGTTTTGGGCAAATCGCAAGAGCTCCTTCCGACGGAAGGTCATCAAAGATTTATTGATGAAGTCCTTCGGCGCGAGGGTCGTCAGCAACACGCGCCGATCCGATGCACGAAGGATGTACAGGGTACTGGAGAGGGGTCCGCTGTCGCCGATGGAAATTGTTTCCTGCTGTGTTCCCGCCGTGACGGTCAGGGTGGTGACCGGCGGTTCGAGCCCGAACGGCGCCAAGGTGGTGGTCTGCTCTTCGAGGGTCCGGGTGATGGTCCCTGTTACCAGCGCCCGAATCAGCGATTGTACTTCCCGATTGTCGGCCTCTGTTTGAAGCGGAGCCACGATCGACCATTTCCCCGGTGCGTCCAACTTGAATTTGATCGGTCCCTGAGCGGTGGTGATCGAAAGCCCGGTAATCGCGGTCTCCGGGAACAGTAGAAGTTGCTTCTGCGCCGTGTCCTGCTTCTCTTCTCGTTCTTTGGTGGGGAGCTCCACGAGGTAGAGATAGCCGCCTAGACCAGCGAGAATCACCAGCATCAGGACTGTAGGCAGGTACCGTGGCATAGGCTAGAGGCGTCTGCGCTTTCTCCATACGATGATGCCGGTGAGCAACGTCAGGAGGGGAAGGAAGACGACCTGAATATAGATCAGTGTCCGTTCTTGGGTGGGGTTGGGTGTGAATGGCCGCAACGCCGGCTCTTTCGGTGCGATGGAAATCAAGTCTCGTTCATCGGCCAGCCACCCCATCGTATGGAGAAAGAAGTCGCTGTTGCCGGGAAAGTTAAAGAAGGCATTGGATACGAAGGTAGAGTTGCCGATCACTGCGATGGCCGGGCGAGCTGCGCCTTCTTCGGGCGCCTTCTTCGGCGACAATGCAGCGGCCATGGGGAGCGGCCCTTTCACATCTTCCTTTTCGCTTAAGCTCACGACGCGGCCTTGCATGTTGGTCTCGGCCCAACTGTTCGGCGATGTGCGAGCCAGCGGCACGAAGTCCCAGTCCTTGCCGACTTGCTCATCGAAGGTCACATGCCGGGAGAGCGGCAGCAGCACGGCGGAGGTGAGGTCCTGCGTGATCTCATGCTCAGTAAACGTTCTGACCAATAATGCCGTGAGGTCGCCTTGGGCCAACCGATCTTGCAGATCCACTAATACACCCGGACCAAGCCCGAGACCCCAATGGGCGAGTAATGATTCCAGGCCGGTTTGGGTATTGGGATCAGCCAATACCAGGAGGTGCCCTCCTTTCTCCACGTACGCCCGAATACGGTCCTGCTCCTCTTTCGTCACGGAACGGCGTGGGCCGGCTAGCACCAACACCGCTGTGTTGTCCGGCACAGCGGACTCCTTGAGGAGCGAAATGGTGCCGACGCCGTACCCTTGTCGAATCAGGGCTTCTTTGGCGAGTGAAAGGCCATTGCGTTCTTTGTCCTCGAGATTTAATTCGCTGTGGCCTTCCACAAAGACAATACGCTTTTTGGAATCCTTGGAGATACGAATCAAGGCACCGGTCAACTCGACCTCAGACGGTGATGTGACACGAATGGTCTGCCCATCGCTCTCGAAAATGGCCGTGTCGGTTCGGAAGATCCCATAGTTCTGGGCTATCTTGGGTTGTTTCTCGGGATCGATGAACTCCACGCTGAGTTTGGGAGAAGCTTGTCGATAACTCTCCAGTCGTTCCTTAAAGGCTTGATAGCCGGGATCCTTTTCCCGAGTGAACACGGTAATTTTGACGTCGCGCGGCAACGTTCTGAGGACACGATAGGTTTGCGGGGCAAGCGTGAAATTCTGATTTTCCGAGAGATCCCACCGTACGGAGTGGCGGGACGCGAGAAAGTTCACGATGACCAGAATGCCCGAAAAGAGCAGGATCATCAGGACGCTGTTCAACCCCATTTTTGTGGAGCGTCGGCCTGAGAACGCCTTCACGGTTTCGAAATGCAAGCCGAAGAACAGCACCAAAGAGATGAGCGCTGCCCCCTCTGCAATGGTGACGCCCCACAGCCAGTCCGGTCGAAGACTGTACGCAATCATGCCGCCGATTGCGAGTACGACTCCGATCAGACCGAGGGGAAGAGATTTGAGATTCATTTCCAGCGTGTCGATTCCACGATGCGATGTGTCAGAAACAGCAT
>CAZAKX010000118.1:3102-9200 GCA_964485915.1 uncultured Nitrospira sp.
TTGAGATTCATTTCCAGCGTGTCGATTCCACGATGCGATGTGTCAGAAACAGCATGAGCGCGAGTCCGCTTCCGAAGTACACGAGATCGCTCGTGTCGATCAATCCTCGAACCAATCGGTCGTAGTGCTCCATGTAGGACACATAAGAAATAATCCGGCCGGCCGTGGTATCGCCAAGGAGACTTCCCAATCCGGCGATCAACCATACGGACAGCAGCGTGCCGAAGCTCACAAAGGCGGCGACGATCTGATTTTCCGTCAGCGCCGACGCAAACACCCCGACTGAGAGAAACAGCGCTCCCAGCAGCACCATCCCCAGGTACCCGGTCCAAATTGGACTCCAATCGAAATCGCTGAACAGCATCAACACGGTCGGGACCAATATGGTTAGTACCAAGAGACCGAGATAGATCAACAGCACACTCACGAATTTGCCGATGATAATGTCATTGATCCTGATGGGTGACGTCAGCAGGAATTCAAAGGTTCGCAATTTGCGTTCTTCCGCGAACAGTCGCATGGTCAGGATAGGCAAGATGATCAACAGCACGATCCGCACACTGGCAAAGAGGTTGCGGAAGACCAGGTCGTTCAGATTGATTTGAGCTACCCCTCCTTGCATTTGCATCAGCTGGATGGCTTGTGCTCCGGCAAATCCGACATAGAGGTAGGAAAGTAGTCCGAAGATGAGCAGAAAGACCGCTCCGACCACGTAGACAATGGGAGAGACAAAGTAACTGCGGAGTTCTTTCGCGATAATGGCTTGCACGGGGGTCATGGGTATACCTACACGTCCGTCCGTTCGGCTACGGCACTGACCATCGCCTCTGCCGGCTCTGCGAGGTGCTCCTCATGGCGTGTGAGCTGAAGGAACACGTCTTCCAATGTCATGGATATCGTACGGAGTTCGAGCAACCCCCAGTGGGATGACACGACCAGACGCGCGATCTCATCGCGCAGATCCCGACCCAATTCACATTCGAGGAGAAAGCTCCCTCCTGCCTGTCCCGGCAGCACATTGAGAATGCCTGGGATCGCCCGAAGTTTCATCTCGCAGTCCGAAGGGACGGTCTTGAGCGTAATGGAGACCTTCTCCGATTGACGTAATCGAGCCGACAATTGTTCCGGTGTATCTTCCGCAACGATACGACCCTTGTTGATAATGACGACCCGCTGGCAGACCGCGGTGGCCTCCGGGAGGATGTGCGTGCTGAGAATCACCGAATGGGATCCGGCCAGGCTCTTGATGAGTTCTCGGATCTCAATGATCTGCTTTGGGTCGAGTCCGACCGTCGGTTCGTCGAGGATGAGGACCGGAGGATCATGAAGGAGGGCTTGCGCCAGTCCGACGCGCTGGCGATACCCACGGGAGAGGTTTCCGATCAGCCGATGACGCACCGAACCCAGCTCAAGTCTTCCGACGGTTTGGTCGAGCGCTGCCGTGAGCTTTTGTCCCGTCATGCCCCGGAGTCGGCCGACAAACGTCAGATACTCGGTGACGGTAAGTTCCTGATAGACCGGCGGAGTTTCCGGCAGATACCCGATCTGCCGCTTCACGTCCAATGGCTGATCGGTGCAATCAAACCCTGCGACACGCGCGTGGCCTTCCGTAGCCGGCATGAAGCACGTGAGGATCCGCATCGTGGTCGTTTTGCCCGCGCCATTCGGGCCAAGGAATGCCAACACCTCTCCCTTGGCCACCGAGAAAGTGACGCGATCAATAGCCGTATGATGGCCGTACTGCTTGGTGATGTTGTGAACGTCGATCACGAAAGTGATATCGGTGCGAACAACTGAGGAGACTGAAGTGGTCTCGCTCTCGAAACGACAACTTCGCGGACACCACGGGGATCTTACTCACAACCTCCAAGGCAGTCAATACGGCCGTATGGATCAAGCATGACGGGTTACTGCATCGATACGACGGATCACGCAAGATGTTCGTTGTAACAGGAGGAATTGATCACCGCCGAGGCGATTTTTTGGCGAGCTTGGATCCTCTCGCCGACAGCGTCCCAACTTCTGCAGTTGAATTTAAATTCGATCTCATCTATATGTGGACCACGACAAAGCCGACCCTGTTCATTTTTGAATGGTTATTCTCTTGATTGATCAACGGAGGATTCCATACGGAGGTGGGGGAAACAGGTACTCCTGTCGGTGTTGTTGAAATCCGATCCCTTTCATACTCTGATCTCAACTTGTCCCAGCAGTCAACGATGTCAGCAGAGGGAGGCGGCTCGTAGTATGGACACCTACTCTCATTACAATCGGCTCTCATCGTCAGGTTCTCTCGCCCTCATCTTTTGCCTCTCGCTAGGGGCATGCTCGTGGGTTCCTAAAGGAGATGTGCAACTCGATGTCGGTATCAAGGATCGAGGAGTGGCTTCATGGTATGGCGAGCAGTTCCACGGTAAGAAGGCGGCGAACGGTGAGCTGTTCGATATGGAGGCGTTGACCGCCGCTCATCGAACTATGCCGCTAGGGAGCGTGGTCCGCGTCATCAATTTGACCAATGGCAGACATCTCCATGTGCGGATTACGGATCGAGGCCCCTATGAGAAAGGACGAATCATCGATCTTTCGCGTCGTGCGGCTCTGCAATTGGGCATGGAACACAAGGGATTAGCATACGTGCAAGTTGAGATTGTCGGCGAGCGCCGCCCGGACCTCGCGTGGCTTTCAGAAACATTCACCGGGCGAACGGCGTCGGCTCTTGCCGATGCTCAATCTCTGCCTGACCGGACTTCATCCGGGATGGCTGCTCATACTCGAACGATGCAGGGCGACCTCTGGATCGCACGGCGAAATCGTTGGGCTCTGGCGATGCTCTCCGCCGATCATTGGCTAGGAATGTCGGTGGCTACGTTAGCACTCGCCTAATCGCACTCACGTTCCTCTTCTCCAGGTTGACAGTGTGCAGAGGTCTCCACTAGACTGCCTGCTCTCTTCTTATTGAAACTAATAGGTCCTGAGTGATCGAACGGGAGGCTTAGATCGATGGCCAAAAAGCAGGCAGCAGAGCCGGAAGAAGTAAAACTCAAGAAGAAGGTTGTTGCGAAGCGTGCCAGCCACGATAATCCAAAAGGAGACAGTGCGTTCAGATCGCTCAGGAAGCGATTGAAAAGGGAGCAGCGCAAGCGTCGGGCTTTGGCACAGCGGAAAAAACAAGCCGCTGGGAGCAAGGCGGCTGCCACGGCATCGAGTTAAGGAGTTCGTGCCGATATTCTCGCGTGGTATTCCTTCATGGAGCAAGAACCCAAATTTCCATCGCCGGGTACGAACCCTCTCGGTCATCACGCCAGCGATCGTTCAGTAGATGACGTCGCGACTGATCCGACGCAGACTGAAGCAGGATCAGTGGCCGTTGGACAAGAGGCGGTGGCGCTCGAGGAAGAACAGATTAAAGATGAGATCGATATTCAAATCGATCTCCTCAATGATCCGGATTGGGTCATCCGTCGAGAGGCCGTCATCACGCTTGGTGAAATGGGTGATGAGCGGTGTGTGGAGCCGTTGGCCCGCGCCTTGCGCGACGGGGATTGGCAGGTTCGAGAAGTGGCGATCGACGCGATGGGGCAGGTGGGCTCTCCCGCCGTCGCGATGCTGCTTAAACTGCTCCGCGACTGGGAAGTGCGCAAATACGCCATTTTGGCCCTCGGGAAAATTCGCGATGAACGGGTGCTCGATCCCTTGATGCTCCAACTTCGGAATGACGAATTTAAAGATGATGCCATTGATGCGTTAGTGGAGCTTGGTGAGCCTGCCGTCGAGAAGTTGATCGGTGCGCTTCGCGACAAGGATGAAAATGTCCGCAAGAGTGCGGTGCGGGCCTTAGGCCGGATCAAAAGCAGCGATGCCATCACGCCGCTGATCGACATGCTCGGTGATAGCGACTGGTACACCCGGCTGACGGCGGCTGCTGCTTTGGAATCGATCGGAGACGAACGGGGGCGTGAGGCCATCAAACCATTGCTCAAGGACCCGGACATGGTAGTCAAGATGCGCATCGAGCGCATTCTTGCGAAGTGGAAAAAGCCGTCTCTTTCTCAACCAACCAACGCCTGAATTACTTGCTCAGTAGCTGATCCATCCTCAACTGCAACTCGTCCAACTTCTTCAACGTGACCGGTTTCCCCATCGCCAGTTCCAGTTTCACCTCGTTCAGTGACCCAGAGAGATCGCGTAGGGCATTGGTCATGGGGTCGACTTTAGCTCCCTTGAGGATGGTTTCCACCGCATCGATGGCTTCGGTCAACTCCTTGGCCGCGCCGCCGTAATTTCGGTCAACCATGTGGGCTTTGGTCTGCACCACACGGGACTTGGCCTCCACGAGCCCTTGACGACGGCGGAGGTCACGCTCGATCCCGAGCGTGGTATCCAACACATTTCTGGATACATCCTTCAACGACTGTTGCAGTTCAGCGATGGTTTGCTGGAGCGTGCCGACAGGCCGTTGCCCTAAATAATAGCCAGCTCCAAATGCGCCGACGAGCAGCACGAGCACCCCGAAAAATTTCACCATGACGGTCCTTCGTTAGCGACGACGTTTCCCTGAGCTCTGTTGAGTAATCTGATGGAGCAGGCTATGCGCGGACGCGATGCGCACCGCTTCATCAGAGTCGTGTAAGCCTTTGACCAGTATCGGGACGGCCTCGGCACGGCTCTTTCGCAACGCCTTGGCGGCCATCAATCGAGGGAGGGGTTGTTGGTCTTGGATGAGCGTGTGCAGGAGCGTCAGTGCCTGTTCGTCGGACGATGCGCTCAGGGCTTGCGCGGCTGCACTACGAATAGACGGATCCGGATGTCGTGCCAGATCGCTCGCAAGAGCCATGGCCGAAGTGTCTCCAAGGCGGAGTAACCCCTCGGCGGCGCTGGCGCGAACATGAGGATTCGGGTCTCTGGTGAGCGCCAGGAGGAGGGGCCGATTCTCCTTGATGCCGAGTCTGCCTAAACTTGTCGCGGCGACGCCACGAACCATTCCGACTTCATCTCCGATGGCATGCGTCAAGGGAGCCACGCCGCCTGGGGAACCGAATTCGCCCAGTGCTCCAGCGGCGAAGGCGCGCACCGATGGATCCGGATCATACACCGCTTGTGAGAGGACTGCCAGACTTCCTGAGTGTTTGAGGCGTCCCAACGCACCCAACGCCGCCATTCGCGATTCGGCATCCGGTAAGGTCGCCGCGCTTTTAATGGTATCCAGCTTCTCGGAAAGCCCCAGGCTGACCAACGCGGCGTCTGCAAAGACGGCTTCAGGTCCGTCTTCGGTGCGGGCGACGTCGAGCAGTTGTTGCCGAACATCGCTCGCATTCGCGTCACCCAACGCGGTCATGGCGGCAATGCGGACTGTCGGCATCTCATCTCGCAGAGCGCGGCGCAACGCTCCGGATTTCGCCGCGAGCCCGGCTTTCCCGATCGCTTCCGCGGCGCGCGCGCGTACGACGACCGAGGGATCCAGCAACCCATCTTCCAATAGCGCGGCGGTCTCCGGAAGGCCCAATTCTGCCAGCGCCGAGTAGGCGGCTATGCGAACATGTTCATGGCGGTCTCGGACATGGCCGGTGATCACACCGAGGGCCAGTGGGCGGAGAAGCGAGTAATCGTGTGATGCTCCGGGCTGGTGCAGCTTGGCGTAAATCGTGAGGGCCTCGTCTGTTCGTCCGAGCCGGACGTAGCTCAGCAAAGCCAGACGGAGAAGAGATTTTGACGGGGTTGTGTCGGGTGGCAGTGTTTTGAACAGCGTCGCCACCGCCGGATAGTCACCGGCCTTGAACAGGGCTGCAGCTTTCGACTCGACGGTTGCGGAAGAGCTTCCCGATACGGCAAACGTGGGCTCCGTGATGAGACCCAGCAAGAGCGCTCCCCATACCACCACGGTGGCCATGTTGTTCTGCCGTCGATACGACAGGGGATGTCGATTCGTCCTGTTGAACCGCACTACCATTGCGTCGGCAGACGCACCGTCGCAGGATGGTACATCAGACTGACATAATCCTTGAGCATGCGTGTGGTACAGAACTGAGGCGCGACGGTGCGTATACATTCTTTGACCATTTGGAGCCAACCTCGGGGAATATCGTCTCGATCGCGCTGGT
>CAZAKX010000119.1:0-9190 GCA_964485915.1 uncultured Nitrospira sp.
GGTCGAGGGACTGTCGGTCATCGTCATCGCCTATTATCTGGCGGGACTGGCGGGCTATGTCTTCAAAGGATTGCAGGAACTCGGTTGGCTTGGCAATGCGAACATTGCCTCGGCAGTGTTTGTTCCTATCGCCATTGGGCTTGCCTTTGCCGTCACGGCATTCAGCAAAAAGTATCTGCATAAAAAGTTAGCGAGTGAGCAACCAGTGTTGAAAGGTGATCATCTGAAAGAGTAGGTCGCTGTTTGCGCTGATCCATCCTTTTATCTCTTCTTTTTAACCGAGGACACACAGGTGACTCGAGAACTCACCATCTCATCATCCACTCTCCCAATTGAGAGCACCCTGTTTCTGTGAACAGCCCTTGTTGATCAGTGCGCTCCAGCTAGCAAGTTTGCTAGGTGAGCATGTAGCACTGTACTGGGCTGAGGTACAGAGATCGCCTTGCCACCTTCGATTCTGACTCTTGCGGAAACTTCAAAAATACCAGTGGGTCGTTCTCGTGCGGTATCGGATCAGATACACCGCCTGAATCCTATTCGATACATGGAGATCTGCTCAGAGTGAGGCACGGTACCTGTGTGCTGACAGCGAGCAAGCCATATCAGGCTGAATGTAAAGAGCTTGTGGGTAAATTGGGATTGCAATTGATGGGTACGTGTTCCGGTGGCATCTCGCTTGCGTTGGAGAATGAAAGATTGTGCGAGATGTGATCCGCACGCGACGTCTGTCGGTTCCGATCTGATCAGATCAGACAAGACCAATCAGGTAAGTAACTGTTGGAAAGGAGGTGGAGCGGTCTGTGGGTCACCATGCTGATGACGGATCGGCAGATATCGGTAATCATAAGATATTTACCTGCATCTTAAGGAAAAGGAGATGGTTCGATGAAAGAAATCAAGACGATGAAAACGGAACCGGCAAAGCTCGAGAATAAAAAGCGAAGGCTTGAACCACCTAAGACAAATGACCAGGAGCTTGGACCGTTAAAGCTTCTTCCGGGAAAATGGGCGAACCTGCCAGGCCTGCCGGGCCGCGGGTGGAACATGATCGCGCTCCCCTTTGTCGCACCGCCACCGCAAGGGGTTCCCTTCCCCCTCAATTATCGGTTACTGCTCCACCAATACAACGAAGAGCTCGAGTTTACCCTGGTCGACAAAGCTGTACCGAATCGTGGTATCCGTCTCGCTCCCGGAACTCCCGCCAATACCGATCAGTTTCTCGTGGCCTTAGACTATCAACAGAGAATCAGGCAAATCGCTGGGGATGACTTCCCGAAGAGCGGCCTGGCGGGGTCGCCTGGAGATGTCATTCATCACGAACCGGGTTTATGGCTGCATATGATCAATGGCGTCACGGAAGGCCTCAATATTGGAAGGCTCGCGACTATTCCCCATGGCGACTCGGTGTTGGCCTTAGGCCGAAGCAGTGAACACTCAGGCACTCAAAGCATTCCTGATATCAGTGGATTGCCGATCGGGGTCGATCAGGATCTCAACAATCCCTATCTGGCACCGTACAAACACTTCAAGGACAATTTATTTCAGGGATTGTTCAATCCGGTCAGCCCAAATGATTTGCTGGAAGCGGCGAATGAAGGTGTCGAGGTCGAGAAGACAACGGTCCTCGATGTTGATTCAACGCTGCCGACGGGTGGAGTAGTTAATATTCCCTTCATCGTCAGGCAGGCCAACGCAACGGTCGTGAAGTCCACGTTCTGGATTCAAGAATTGAAGGAGAAAGATAAGTATGGGAAGCCGAAGCTGCGTCTGCAGTACACGCAACTGGTCATGCTGGACTTCTTCCCGCGAGTGGATAATCTCCCTCCAGGCTGTTGCCCTGGCCTCATCCAATGGCCGCATGTCAGCATTAATACTATGGAGAAGATCGTCGAATAGATGGATCTAGCCGGCACATTGAGGCGGCGGCGGACGTTCGGTCCGCCGCGCCTCATGCGTCTGGATTCAGTGTGAAAGGATGTGCATATGGCACTAATCGACGAGGTAAAAGCCCTGTGCGATCGGCTGGCTCCACTAGGCTGGCGTGATTTGTTGTTGAACGTCACCGGCGGGCAGCTCGATATTGTGAAGCCCACGAGTGCAGCGTTCAAGACGGAGCTTACAAAGACGCTCACGGCTATTGACCGGACTAGAACAGGATTTACCGACTTTTCTCTTTCCGCAACCAAAGCAATGACAGCAGGATCTCCCGCGGATAGTCTGTTGTATCACGCCTTGGCATCGCCGAATGTGACGGCAGGTCTCAGTGGGTTTCCGACGCTGAAGGAGATAGAGACAGTTGAAAATTATGTGTTTGGCGTTCAACCGCCGACGCTTGGGAGTTTGAAAGCCAAGGCTGGGTTGACCGGATCCCAACGCCTGTCGGTAGTGTTATTCGCGTATGAGTATCGGCCGGCACGGGATACCTGTACCAGGCGTCAAGCCGACATGGTGTTTTCTCGAACCGGTGTTTCACGTGTGGGTACAAGATCGGCTCTGTATAATGCCAAGAATCGTGGGTTTCAGGCACAGGTTGCCGATGACCCCTTTGCCTTTCGCGTCTGTCCGTCGCGGTTTGCCGCCTTTCTTGCCGTGCAAAAGAAAGGGAGTGATATCACGGTCATGCGTCCTCGGTCGGGGGATGGGAGCCGTGATTTCTGGGTCCCGATCCATAAGCTCTTCAACGGCACGGAGTGTATTGCTGGGGTTAATCTCCAGGTGGACTACTCAGCGTTTCATTACAACGACAAGATTCGACGGACTCGTGCCGTCACGCTACGAATGACGAGAGTCCCCATGACCGCGCCGTTTCAATTCTCGACGGGGATTGCGGAACTATCTACCGATCCCTCATTGGGCGAGGGAATCGTCATGCCGGTACCGCATCCGAGGCTGATCGAGCCGGCGATGGTAAATGGAAGGCTGTTGACCTACCGGGTGCCGGCTGGGCAAAAAGCATTTGCTGCCCTGGAGCCTGGTGCCGTTTCGGGTGTTGACGGATCAGAAATCCGTCCAGCGCCTGCCTATGTCCACGCCCGAACGCAGGTGCGGAACGGCGTGTTGATTGATCTGAATAACGATCCTGCCAGACCGGATGTGAACGACACCGTGTCGAGAGGGAATTATCGTGCACTCCACTATGTCGATTTCACTGGGGATGGTCAGATCAGTGCGACAGTGTCCGCACTGACTGGGAAACCGGAAGTCGCTCCGACGGTAGTGCCCTGTTACTCATTGGTTGGGGCTCCTGATTTCTTCACGTCAGCCGGTCAGCGTGAATTGTTTGAACGCGTCCCCGATGATTTTTGGGGCGTCCCGCCGGTGCCGCTGTGTGATACACGCCTTCCGGCCAATCTTCAGATGCCGGGGAACCGTTTTAGCGCGGCGGAGAAAACCATCTCTGCCGTCGTACCTCTCTTAGGTCCACCACCGACCGGTGCCACGATCCCACAGTCATCGGATGCCGATCGACATTCCTGTTTGCCGGACGATTGTGCCGGGGTTTTCGCGCCTGGGTGGGATGTCAGCACTGATCGCATGCGGGTGTCTGGTGCACAGGTCCAGCACTTGGCTGCCTATGGATTGGGGAGCCCATTCCCGGAAGATGCCAAGCTCTGCGCCGCGCTCAGTACATTTTGGCCGGCCGTGGCGCCGGATGCATCGCGAGCGATGTCGCCGAACACAGGAAACCCAGGTTTGCGGGCCACCGTGGCACCGCTGACCGACGAGGAGATCGGACAAGTGGGTGCGCTTCCATGGGATGGTGTTGTCGGTCCCAGGATTAGTACGTTCAGCGGCGTTGAGTTTCTTGATTGTGAGAAGTTTTTACACGTGGACTACGTGAAAAATGCCTTGGAAGGGCGCTTCACGCCGCGCCTCACCACGCAAGCCTCAAGCGAAGAGTATCAGTTGCGGATGGAGGCAATCGCAAAATGTTACAGCATCGTAGGTGACGATCGGAACCTACGCTTTGTGGTCTCGTTCCGAAAAATCAGTGCAGGAGATCCTGAATTACAACGTGCTCAAATCGATACTTCGACTGTCTTGGCTGGAGAGGTCTATCGGATCGACATGATCTTAGGAGGAGAGGAGACGGAACAGCCGCATCCGAGTGACTTCCGTCGCAGCCTGCTCCCGATCCAAGATCGACAGGTCTTTCTGGTCGGTCCACGGACCGACACGGCGCTTCGCAAACGGGCGAGTCAAACCGTGTGGTCGCGCGTGTGAAGCAGGTTGTTATCATAGGCGGCGGTCCATCAGGGGCCGCCGCCGCACTCACTCTTTTGGATGCGCAGATCCCGGTCACGATCGTTGAACAGAAGCCGTTTCCACGGTTTCGTCCCGGCGAAACATTGCATCCTGGTATTGAGCCACTGTTAGCCAGGCTGGGTGTTGCGCACCAGCTCGAATCAGCCGGATATGTGAGGCATTTGGGTGTGTGGTCAGGCTGGGGTGGGGCCATGCAATTCGTGCCGTACGGCACGGATACGAATGGGCCATGGCGGGGCTATCAGGCGATCCGTGCAGATTTCGACCAGCGATTACTCGACGGTGCCCGTTCGCGTGGGGCACAGATTCTGGGAGGCAAAGTGTCAGGGGTGTGGCTCAACGCGTCCCATGAGGTTGCCGGCGTCATGACATCCGAAGGACCAGTCGCAGCAACCTACGTGATCGATTGCAGCGGTGGCGCTCATACGCTCGCACGCCGGCTTCGCATTCCAATTGTGAGGCATTCACCTCAATTGGTGGCGCGATTTGGGTATGCCACCGGGTGTTTTGATGATCCATCACCATCGATTCGCTCAGACCAAGATGGGTGGACCTGGGTTGCCGAGGTCGAGCCGAATCGGTTTCAGTGGATTCGCGTCACCGAAGCGCACAATCGACCCGGTCTCACATGGATCCCACATGGTCTTCGTGATCTTGAAGCCGAACCTTCGCGTAGTGCGGATGTCACATGGCGAATGGCGGAGCGTGTAGCTGGGCCCGGCTATTTCCTTACCGGCGATGCTGCAGCAGTCTTGGATCCGTCTTCTTCACACGGTGTCCTGCGGGCGATCATGTCGGGGATGATGGCAGCGCATTTGGTGGCTCGACATCTGCGTGATGGGGTAGAGGCGCAGGTGTGTACATCAACGTATCAAGATTGGCTGGCCAATTGGTTTCAGCATGATGTGGAAGAAATGAGCCGTGCCTACCGCGCCGCAAACTTGTTTGGCTTTTGCTAACTAACGTTGGAAACAGGTGATCAGAGCACATCCGCCAAGAATCGTCCCGTATGGGATGCGGCCACCTTTGCTACCTGCTCCGGCCGTCCTTCTGCCACAATCTGTCCACCGGCGGCGCCGCCTTCGGGGCCGAGGTCGATGATCCAGTCGGCGGATTTGATGACATCCAGATTGTGCTCAACGACGACCAACGTATTACCCGCGTTCACGAGTTTGTGCAGGACGGCGAGCAATTTCTTGATGTCGTCAAAGTGGAGCCCGGTGGTCGGTTCATCCATGATATAGAGTATGCCAGGGGACTGGCTCCCCGAGCTTGTTGAGGGGTGCCTGTCCCCGGACGCCCGGCGGGAAAGGGGGACAGTCCCTTGTGGGGACAGTCCCCTTCCGGTACTTGCCAGCTCGGCGGCGATTTTCAGTCGCTGGGCTTCGCCGCCGGAGAGGGTCGTCGCGGATTGACCGAGGCGCAGATATCCGAGGCCGATGGTGGACAAGAGATGCAGTCGTTCTTGCAGCTTCGGTGTCCCGGCGAAGAAGGAAAGCGCGGCTTCCACCGTCATGTTGAGCACGTCAGAGATGTTCTTGCCACGATACCGAATCTTTAAGGTCTGGGGTTTGAAGCGCTTGCCCTCACAGATTTCGCAGGGTGCGTAGATGTCCTCAAAGAAGTACATCTCCAGCTTTTCAACGCCACTGCCTTCGCAACGATCACAGCGACCTCCGACGGCATTAAAAGAAAAGTGGCCGGGTGTGAATCCCTGCCGCAGCGCGTCACGTTCAGAGGCAAACAGCTGACGAATGTCGTCGAACGCTTTCAGGTAGGTAATGGGGTTGGATCGTGGGGTGCGCCCAATCGGTTGCTGGTCGATCAATCTGATGCCTTTCAGATGCTCGATGCCCTTGATGGCTTTGAAGTGGCCCATGGGAAGGGAGTCTACGCGAAACGCGCGGGCCACGGCGCGGTAGAGGGTATCCTCCACCAACGTACTCTTGCCCGAGCCGGAGACGCCGGTCACACAGATCAGCATGCCGAGGGGAATACGGATGAGGAGGTCTTTCAGATTATGTTCAGCTGCACCGGCGAGCACCAGCATTTTCCCGGTGCCGGTGCGCCGTTTGGTTGGGAGAGGAATGGAGTCTTCACCACGCAGGTATCGGGCGGTGGTTGCCCGACGGTCATGGATGAACTCCGGAGTGGGAGCGGCACAGACGATTTCACCGCCCTTTTCGCCCGAGTGAGGGCCAAGTTCAACGATATGATCAGCCGATTCAATCATGCGGCGATCGTGCTCGACCACGACGACGGTGTTGCCGGAAGCAGCCAGGTCGTGCAGGATGCCGGCTAAGAGATCCGTATCGCGCGCATGAAGACCAATGGTCGGTTCGTCGAGGACGTAGAGAGTACCGACGAGCCGAGAACCCAGTTGATTCGCGAGCGCGACGCGCTGCGCCTCGCCGCCGGAGAGGGTCTTGGTTTGTCGGTTGAGGGTCAGGTATCCCAGACCAACACGCTGGAGAAATTCCAGCTTCGCCTTGAGTTGTCGAAGAATATCCGCCGCGATCTCTTGCTCGGATTGGCGTAGCGGCAGAGAGGCTATCCACCCTGAAAGGCTTTCCACGGTTCGTTCCATTGCCGAATGAATATCGGTACTGGCAATCTTGACGAATAACGCGTCCGGTTTGAGGCGGGTGCCATGACAGCTGGGGCAATCGAAGGGTGTGCGATAACGACTCAGCATCACGCGGACATGCAGCTTGTAGCGCTTGCCTTCAAGGTATTCAAAGAAGTCATTGATGCCATCGAAGGATTTCTCGCCTTCCCAGAGCAACCGCTGTGTGTCTTGAGGAAGTGCCTGAAACGGAGCAGTCACGTCAACGTTGTGCCGTTTCATCGCGGACAAGAGCTGTTTCTGCCACCAAGTGGCGCTCGGCTTGCTCCAGGGTTCGATGGCCCCTTCGGCGAGGGACTTGGTCTGGTCGGGGATCACGAGTTCGGGGTCGTACCGCAGCACATTGCCGAACCCTTTGCATTCCGGGCAGGCGCCAAGCGGATGATTGAATGAAAAAAGGATCGGTCGTAGAGGTTCAAAGGTACGGCCGCAACCTTGGCAGAGAAATCTGGTGCTGTAGGATTGCCGCCCATGGTCGATGATATCGATCGAACAGCGGCCTTCGCCTTCGCGAAACGCCGTTTCAAGTGCTTCCACCAGACGAGTGCGGTTGTCTTCCCGGATCACCAGGCGATCGAGAACGATGAAGAGTGAGGGACACGTGTGAAGTGAAGGCCTGTCGACATCGTGCAAATCGATAACCTCATCGCCTGCTTTGATGCGGGCAAATCCGCGAGTCAGCAACGATTGAATCAGGGCAGCTTCGTCCTTGCGAGATGGTGTCGCAATTGGAACGAGCACCATCGCTCGGGTATCGGGCCATCGTGTCAGCAGCTCATCGGCGACGCTGTCCGGCTGAAAGGAGCGGGCTTCTTGATGACAATCCGGGCATATGGATTTGCCGATCTTGGCGAAGAGCAGGCGGAGCAGGTCGGCGATTTCCGTTGTTGTCCCAACCGTCGACCGGGATGTGCGCACTTGATTCTTCTGTTCGATGGCAATGGCCGGGCGCACGTTGAGAATGCGATCAACATCCGGGCGAGCCACCTTGTCGAGAAACATGCGGGCATAGGTCGAGAGCGATTCGACATAGCGCCATTGACCTTCGGCAAAGATCGTGTCGAAGGCGAGTGACGACTTGCCGGACCCTGACACGCCGGTAATGGCCGTGACCTGATTGTGAGGGATCTGTAACGAAACATTTTTCAGATTATTCTGCCGAGCTCCTTCGATGACGAGATGATCTGTTGAGGGTTTGGGGCTCAGGGGGTTGGGCACAGTGATGGCTCCCACGGGTGAATGACCGGTCATCGTAGCAATACCCGGTCACCGGTTCAACGAGGAAGCGGCGTGACTTAAAACCGTTATAAGCTCCCAAGCCCCTCGTGCTGAGCTTGTCGAATTCCGAACGGCATTTTTGAAATTACCCGGACTTCGGAGAATCGAATCCGGGCTTGTCGGAAGCTCAGGACTGACGAACGATCCAAGAAATGTAGGGGCGCTATACTAACTGCGGGTAGTGATCACAACAATCCAGCCATGGCGGTACGAAATGCACGCAGATCATCAAGACGTGTCGCAATGATTTCGTACACCTGCTCATAATCGATCTTCCAGTAGACATGGACCAGCAGGTTGCGGCCTCGATCGCGATGAGCAATCGATAACAGGCAATGTCCAGGGTATCTTGGCTGGAGAGGAACGTCTCACGCGGCAGATGACGAAGCTGGTCGAGCCGGATCAACGACGCATCGATTTCAGCGCAACGCGCCCGGATGAGGTCCGGATTGAGGCTCATGCGGCGAAGGCGTCCTTCGTGCTGCTGCGGAGGAGCGGAGCGAGATCAAGATAGCGGCGCGCGACGTCTTCTATCATGTCCGTCAAGAATGCCTCGTCTCGACACAGGAGGAGTCGCCCGCGCAACACATGATACAGAAACGAGAGCGGCGCCTCATTGAGCACCCGGACATCGACCGGTAATCCGACTGCCGCTGTGAGCCTCGTAGACAGACTGTCCGCGATCGTCGCCTTCTGTAGCACCGCAGCGTCGTCAAGAAAGAGTCCGACATCCACATCATGGACCCTGTCGGACTCAAGCACGGATCCGTAGAGATACGCGAACCGCACTCCTGGCTCCCGCTCCAGTTTCTCACAGAGTCGTTGGGACATCTCTGCTCGCTGTGCCGGAGAGACTGTGTAGGCGACGCTTTTCATCCTGCCCTCGACAATGCCGATTGAGTAAGGGGCAACCCGCTGCATCTTACATCGTTAGGAAGGGTAGAACAAGAAAGGGTGAGGGAAAGTGTAGCTAGCACATCATCTGTCCGCTTTTTGTAGCACGTGATCTGTCCGGTTTAG
>CAZAKX010000120.1:0-4255 GCA_964485915.1 uncultured Nitrospira sp.
TTCGAAGGAGTTCCAGCCCGCGCCGAAACGCTCGAAAGGAGCCAGGCACCTGAGTGAACCAATCGAAGGAGGATTCGTCGATTGAATGGCAGGAAATGTCGATCGTAAACGGAGGCTGAGCCTGAAGTCGCGCCACCATCGCTTCGGTGAACAGGGTGCCGTTGGTATAGAGTTGGAGCAGGAACCCGCGGTGATAGGCGTGGTCATAGATGTCCCAAAACCGAGGGTGCTGAAACACCTCACCTCCCGTCAAGTTCAACCAGAGAATTCCGAGTTGAGCCATGTCATCGATCAGTCGGGTGATTTCGGAGAGGGACAGCTCTTGAGCGATCGAGTCCTTGTTGTTGTAGGGATCGGTATAGCAGTGGCGGCAATGGAGATTACATCGGTATGTCAGTTCGAGCTGTGCGTTGGTGACGTGATGGGCGTCTATGGCGTGGGTATGTATGCGTCGGCTGAATTCGCCGTAGGCCATAGCGGGTAGCTTTCGCGCATCAGACATGCGTCACCTCGGGGCGGAGGAGATCGGTCGATGCTTCGCGTTTCCATCGACAGCCGAATGAAGGCAGGTAGTTGTAGAATCCTTCCTGGAACGATCCCTTACGCAGATCGTAGCCCTGCGCGCGGTTTCCGGAGCACAGTTGGAGAAAGCCGTAGGCGTCGATGTGAAATCGTCGCACCCCGCTGCGGCAGGGGCGTGTGTCCGGAACTTGTTTTTGGCAGGCCTCGCGTAGGAGCTGAGTATCTTGTCGATGGAGTTCGTCGAGAGCCTCCGGTTCAAGTGCAAACCGAAAGGGAGCACCGGACCCATCAAGCGCCGGTCGAATCTCTTCACCAAGTTTGTAGCTCACGGATTCGATGGGGTCGACATAACGCTTGATTGAGAGAATCTCGTGTTGGTTCAACGTCAAGGCTGTTGATTTGAGCGTCAGAGGGATTCGTCGCTCCGTCAGCCAGGCGATCGCTTGCCGACACCGTTGAAACGATCCTCGCCCCAACGTGACCTGTTCGAACGTGGTTTCCGTCATTCCGTGTAAGCTGATTTCGACTCGGTGAGGAGGGAGGGCCGCTAAGCGGTCGGCGATCGACGCAGTGATCAATGTCCCGTTGGTAAACAGTGTCACCAGAAATCCTAATTTGATCGCCCGTTCATAGATCTGGAAAAAGTCGGGACGTGCGAGCGGTTCACCACCGGTCAGGCAGAGTTCCAGGCAGCCGGCTTCAGCGAGTTCCTCCATAATGCGAAGCAGCTCGACGGTCGACAGTTCTTGTCGGATCCGCTCCGGTTCATTGAAGCAGTCCGTGTAGCACATGACGCAATGAAGATTACAACGACAGGTGACTTCCCATTGACAGGCGAGGGGGAAGCGGTCAGGCAGGTGATCCAGCTTACGTCGCTGAACCATTGTGGGTGGGTACCTCCTGAATAGCCCCGATCATGAGCAGATCTGCCAATAAGGTCTCGAAGTCACGATGCAGCTGTTCTGTAGCGACGTCGTAAATGTCACCGATTTCCCGTTCAATGGACTGCGCTGAGCGTATCCCGTCGATGGAATTCCAGAAGACGGCACCGGTCTCGTTCAGGACGTAGATGCTGTTGACGTTGGCCAGGTTGCGACGGATCGGAACGAGGATACATTCGCCTGCGACCTCTCGCTGCACGAAATCGGAGTGCTTCGCGTAGACGGGGGAAGAAGACATCGCCGGGAGGATACCAAATATATCGCGTACCTTCCAGGGGTTTTCTTCGCGCCGGTGGTCGCACCGCGCAGCGGGATCAGGACCCAGGATCGATGAAGATGGGCCAGCTGAGGACGACATAGCCGTTGCTCCAGTTGAGCGCATGAATGGTTGCGCCGGTCTCGGTCACCTCCGAACGTAACTCCTCTTCTGTTGTGAAGATATGGAGGAAGTGACTTTGATGGCAGGTATCGCCCGGCTGGTAACTCTTGTTGGCTCCGGGCAGCTTCATGATGTGTCCGGCCAGCGCGAGCGTCAATCGTTGGGTCGTCGTTTCGGGCTCCCGATCAACCATGAAGTTCAAAATGGCCCGTCCCTGTGGCTTGAGGGAGGTGCGTATGCTCCGCAGCCAGGTCTGTCGTTGGCGTTTTCCAGGGATCGCGCTGTACATGACACTTGGCAAGAGGATGTAGTCGACACTGCCGGCTCTCGCCGGTAGAGCCAGGAAACTGGCCTGAACAAACCCGACAGATGCACCCCGTGCAGTTGCCCGCCAGATGGCCCAGCGCAATGCATCGAAATGCAGTTCGAGGCCCACCACACGATAGCCTTGTTGTGCAATGGCGATGGATTCGCGCCCCACCCCGGTCCCTAGCACTAAGACCGTACCAGTCCCGCTCATATGATGGGTCAACACGTCTTCTTCCCATGGTTCGAGTGCCCAGATAGGGGAGTACTCAGGGTATTGAGCCGGCGCATTGTGATAGGTGTGTCCATAGTGGGCCTGAAGATAACGAGTGAGCTCGTCGGGGGACGCAACGGCCGGGAGCACACCGGTCAGCAGCTGCTGAATGCGAAACAGAAACGTGATGATGCGGGTACTGATGCCGTCGAAGATTCTGATGCAGAGGATGAGGAGGCGCACCTGTTACTCCCTTCGAACCTCAACGTATGGGGCAAGAAGGTCTGCGGCTTCTGTGCCTCCGGTGGGCGGCGGTGGATCGGTCTGAAGTGCAGGCACCTCGATAGCCTTGGTGAGCGTCAGGTCCCATTTTCCTTTTTCGAAGTCGATCAAGGAGAGCTCTACCCCTCGTCCATACCGGTGCAGATAATCCACCAGCGGTTGTTCATCGGCAAAGTTGTACCGTCGCACATAGACCAGAGGTGTCTGCAGTGCCACCGCTTCCACCAATGTCCCATAGCCCGGTTTGGTCATGACGACGTCGACGGATGCCAGCAAGGTTTTAAACGAAAACGGTAGGGACTTGGTAGAAACGAATCGCTTGCTTGTCGATGGGACGGAGCCGTCGAAGAGGAATCGATAGCCGGTGAGCGATTCCAGTATGTCGAACGGGAGTGAGTCCAACGGAATGCCCCCGAATCCGATGAGCACGGTGCGCTCTCCGGGCGTCAGCTTCAGAAGCTCGGTGAGTTGTCCACGAGCTGAGGAAGCCGGCTCGGCGATCGGTCCAATGTCGATCAATTGTTTGAAGATTGTCATGGTAGGAGCCGGCGTAATTCGTAGGGCGAGATCAGCTTGAGCATAGGCCTGTCGAATCAACTGGAGGATTGCCCAGCGATCGATCGATGGGGGTGCTCCATACTCGGAGAGCACGAGGTCCCAGGTAAAACTGACGAGCGCGACGGTAGGAATAGCAGCCACTTTTCCCGCCGCCAAAGCCAAGTAGGGCGTATCGGCAAGGATCACATCCGGCTGGGCCACCTGCATCGCGTCAACTTCAATCTGGAGGCGTGTGTCCCAGGTGCTGTGGAATCGGTGATGTTGGTGCCAGGTCGCCTCCACGTCGATCGTCATGGGGCCGTTCTGAATGCAGCCGATGTCCTGCTGAACGGCGCTCGTTTCCCAGGGAATCATGAGGCGATCTGCGAAGAATGATGCAGGGACGGTGGTGCGAAGGAGCGCTCGGAGGTTCGGAACGAGACGGCCTAATGCATTGAGCACCGGCACCACTTGCGCGGCGTGGCCAAATCCATGTCCTGAGATGGCGGCCCAGATCAACGGCATAGCGAGGAGTCGGTGAAAACCACGAGTGACAACCGGTGCAGGGAAAAGCTACTCAACTATTGGAATGGTCCGATTCCATGGGGGGGATGTTGTACAGCAGTTCCAGGTCGAACTCGTCGACCAGTTCGTTGAATGCGCCGGACCCCATATCGGAACGAACTTCGGCCATGACAAGGTCAATCGCCGGAGCGGCATGTTGTCCATATTGCGTGACGGCTGATTCAATACGTTTTCTGGCGTCGTCGAGGTTCACGTAATCACCCTTCTATTTATAGTGAATGATTCACCCGAGGGAGCGCAAGAGCTCCTGCACGTCCGGCACCAGATCCTTGCCGCCGTTGGATCGTCCCGAAAGGACGGCTTCGATTCCGGCGGTCAGAACCGGTTTGGCATCGGCGTTTCGTCCTAGTTGGATCAATGCACGTCCCAGGGCCAGATGAGAAGCCGCATGGGTTGGATCCAGCTGTGTAGCGACAGTCAGATGCTCAACGGCCTCTTCCACGCTCCCATTCTCTTGAAGAATCTTATTGCCAAGTCCATAGCGCCCCA
>CAZAKX010000120.1:4355-9059 GCA_964485915.1 uncultured Nitrospira sp.
TCTTCCACGCTCCCATTCTCTTGAAGAATCTTATTGCCAAGTCCATAGCGCCCCAAGAAACCTTTCGGATTCTTGGCGACCATCTGGCGGAATGCATCAATATTCATGGCTCGCGGCTCCGGTAATCGAAGGGTACTATAGCACCGGAATAGTGGGATCGGCCAGATAGGAATGTCGGTGAGAGAGACGAGTGATGGTGCTAGGGGATCGGAGTGGTCGTGGGGACAACGGAAAGGGAAGGCTGTGGTGCCGATGGTCTTCTTGCTTTCACCGTCACGGTACGGATGCCGGACTTTGGGGCTGGAGCGCTGCTGGCAATGTAGCGTGTGGTGTCTCGAACGAGTTGGCCGGTTAAATCAGTGAGACAGGCTTCCGTGACGTGTCCCTTCAGTTCGTCGATCATGACCGGTGAGGCGCCGAACAATTTGTAGCGGACCGTGCCCGATGAGTTGGCTTCGTACCGCTTGACCTGGCCATCCCACCGCTCGAGCTCAAGACCGACGGTGGCCGCATAGTCGTACTCAAAATCGACGAAAGGCGAGAGCAGAAACATGGAACCGCCGAGGAGGATCCCTTTGAACGACGACAGCCAGGAATGGGGGTCGATGGTTTCGTCCACAGTGATACGCGCGGAGACGACTTTCTCTCCGAGCGAATCCGACTGTCCTCCGAGTGGAATCAGCGTGGAAAAGAGACTGGTGTCCTGCACCCTGTTGAGAATCCTGCGCTCTGCTTCCGTCGAGGGATCTTGCGGTGCTCCGTTTCGTGAGAGATGAAACGAATCCATGACCAAGGGAACCCGCTCATTGCTGGGGAGCGAGTGGGTCATGGCGGCCTGCGACTCTGTTGAGACCGGTTGCAGCTCGATTGTTCGAGCGCATCCGATCGACATACTCAAGATGACTCCACTGAAGCCTACGATCGACCAGCGAAAGGCGTGTCTCGTCATGATCGCTGTCTCCTCAAAAATAAAATGAGAAGCCACCGAATGGCAGGCTTGCATTCAGCCCAAGATTCGGGAATGCCGTCCCGGCGTTGGAGATATGATGGAAGCGGTAGCCGGCGTTGACGGCAAGTTGGGGCGTCAGGAACCAGGACACGCCTACTCCCCCGACGAGTACAAAGTTGAACTCATTGGCTTGTTCACGAATGCGTCCGCCGAGGTCCGTCCAGAAAGGCCCGCCGGCGAATTCCGCATACGGTCGAAGACGCCCCAAAGCGACGAAGGTGTACTTGATCCTCGGTGTGAACCCGATGCCATGCGTCACCAGCGGCTCTCGGAACTCCAGGTACACCATCTCCGCTCCAAGAGAGACTTGTCCTCGGTACCAGCTGTCACCGATGGGATCGGTGATCGTCATCATCCACGATGGCATCACGGCCGGTCCGTGCTGTTTGGTCGAGTGTAGTTCTGTGAGCCGATGCGAGAACATATAGCCGGCCGTGAGTCCGACTTCTTGCGTGCCGACAGTAATGGTCGGCACGACATCCCCGGCCTGGACGCTGGGTACTGCCAGAACGGCGCCGAGTGCAAAGGTGGCGAAGGTGCGAATGCAACGATCCATGCTGTCTCCACGTCACTATCTTGTCGGCTCATGTCGGGTGAAACTTGATCAAGAGCTGTCCAGGCGTGACGCTTCAAAGGTAGCAGAGGACTAAATTCTGTCCAGGAATTCGCTGTGTTTCCGGCAAAGGCACGTGGGAGAGGGCGCGGGGCGAAATGGAGACCGGGCTAGCCGCTTGTCTTTAGGTTTGAGAGATGGTCTGAGTCGGCCTGTAACTCAGGCAACGTATAGCGCTGATCGAGAGCGACCACACGGTCGAGACATCGCAGTGCAGAAATAGAATCCTGGCGTATCTCGTACACCTTCGCGAGGAGGCGCAGGACTGCGGCTTCGGCCGGTTCGTTGCCGAGCTTGATGTAGTGCTCCGAGGCATTGCTCAAGCAGCGCTCGGCCCTGAGGAGATCTCCTTGATCGAGATAGCATTTGCCGAGTTGGCTATACGTGACAGCGAGTCCTTCTTCGTTGCCCACTGTCCGATGATGGTCGAGAGCCTGTTTAAATGACGCCACGGCCTGGTCCCATTGGCCGTCTCGAGCCTCTTGAAGTGCGAGGTTATTGTAAAGAATTCCGAGTCCTCGGTTGTCTTGGAGTTGGCGCAAGAGATCCATGGCTTCGAGATAGTAGGGACGCGCTTTCTCGGGATGATCGGACGCGATATGAAGATTGCCGAGATTGACTAGGGTATGGGCCACGGCCGTGAGATTGTGCTCGGTTCGTTGGATCTGGAGCACTTCTCGATAGCAGTCTTCTGCGCGGGCAAACTCATTCATGAGCGCGCAGGTATTGCCGAGGTTTCCAAGAGAAGCCGAGAGCGCTTGCTGATTGACGGCCGTTCGATCATCGGCCACCGCCGCTTCCCAGGCAGCGCGAGCCTGAACCAGATCTCCCCGATGGAGAAAAATCCTGGCCCGATGTTTATCGTTGTCCGACATGCTCAACACTTCAGCGCTTAGTCTCCGCCCTTCGGCGTGTCCCGCTTAAATTCAACTTGCAGCTCGTCTTGTTCCTCAAGCCCTAACCCAGCGCGGAAGGAGCCGTGCAATTCGGTGACGCACTCGATGTCCCGAGGGTTCTTGCCTTCATGGGAGACGAGATAGGCTTCGGACAATTTTAGTCCTGTCTCAAAGTGCCGTGCGATCGTCTCCTCCGTCACCTGCTGCCAAGTGATGTAGATGCAGAAGGCCTGGAAAGAATGGGCATTGGGGTACTGCTGTGCCATGGAGAGTAATCCTTCATAGGCTTCCCGGGCGGTAGTGCCGGCATTGGTGGAAAAGGTTTCTTCCAGCTCAACGGCACGGTCCCAATCGGAGGCTAACTCCGATTCTGCTTCACGAAAGGCTTCTTGAGCGGCAAGGGCAGGATCAAAGCGCATGAATTACCTCAAATATTGTTTTGCAGGATAGGCTGTGTGGGGGAAAGAGGTCAATGAGGCTAGCGAGGCAACGGTATCACGGGCGTAGTGACATGTGAATCACAAGAAGCTATGGGCGACGGACTTTCTTTGGGTTCAGCGAATCTCAATCGCAGTTCCCCATGACGACTGTGAATGTAAGTTAGCAGGGCGTTGATGAGAATGATCACGCCCGCCATTTCGAGACCTTCCTCCACTGTTACAAGCATGGCTTGCCCGAACGTCTCTCTACCATAGGTTCCGACATAGTAGCTTTCCACAAGTTCCATACCCAGCCCGCCGCTAAGAAAAACGACTGCGGCTGCAAAGAATTGTATTCGTGTTCGCAAGGGGAGGCTGAAGAAAAATTTCAAGTAGGAGAGTACAAAAACCAAGATAAAGGTAATGCCAAACAGGATCCACGCATAGGTTAAAACGCCTTTGGCGTTCTGCCGGCCTATCAGCCATTTAGCCGGTGTTTGTAACAATTCATGGATTCCGGAAGCTTCATCAATTGCCATGTACAGGAGTGCGAATGCGAGAATTGTCCATTGGAGCCAACGCGAATCATTCGCTTTTTTCGTTAGTCGACTGATGAGTGCAAGAAGGAGGGATGCGCATAGCAACAAAGAGGCTGAAAAAAATGTGGGGACATTGCCCTCCTGGTCTACGTAGAACAGAGGGACGAATCCCATGAGTCCCGGGTGATCAAATACTTGACGTGCTACCTGTCCTGTAGTGCTGGCGACAAGGAGGAGGAAGGTCGTCGCACCCAAGACCCGAATGATCGTTTGACGACTAAGGGATATCTCGCCCTGATATGGCATGGCTTTGTGATCTCTCTGCGACTGTGTGTATCATAGTGCGAGTCAGGTGCTTCAGTATAGGAATTGCTTACAGTTTTTCCATACCGCTTTGGCGGGGACCGGGAAATAATGAATACGACTTCAGGCTCTGTTCAGGATGCACGGGTCGATCTCATTGACCGAGTTATTCGGTATCATGCGCAGACGAAGCACCATTTCAATCGCTATGCTCGGTCGTTGGGGTACCTCGATTGGGCGAATCAGCCTGATCCGTTCCGGCGATTCGAGGGAGCCCAGTTAATCTCTCTCCCGTTACTCAAGCCCGATGATCAGCCCGTCTCGCCATTGTATGACGCGATCTATAGGCACGGCGCTGTTTTTTGCCAGCCTGTCAGCTTGAGCACGTTGTCCCGTTTCTTTGAATTTGCCCTCGCCTTGTCGGCCTGGAAGAAAGCAGGTGAATCTGAATGGGCGTTGCGGAGTAATCCCTCATCAGGGAATCTGCATCCGACGGAGGGCTATGTCGTTCTGCCAAAGATCGACAGGCTCCATTTGACACCGGGTCTGTACCATTACGCGCCGAAAGAACATGGGCTGGAATTGCGCGCCGAGTTTCCTGTTGAGTCAGTTGCTCGGTTGCTGGCTCCATTTCCTTCTGGTGCCTTTCTCTTTGGACTCACATCGGTTCATTGGCGCGAAGCTTGGAAATATGGCGAGCGGGCATTTCGTTACTGCAATCACGATGTCGGCCACGCAATCGGCTCCGCGCGAGTTTCTGCCGCGACACTTGGTTGGAACATGGCGTTGTTGGACGGCATAGAGCAGAACACGGTCGCGATGCTGCTTGGGACCGATCGCGAGGAAGACTTTGGCGAGGGTGAGTTGGAGCATCCGGACTGTTTGGCGGTGGTCTGGTCTGCTGGAGAGGTGAGTCGTAAGGAGT
>CAZAKX010000121.1:0-8948 GCA_964485915.1 uncultured Nitrospira sp.
ATACGCCCTTTACCCCGACCGTCGACAAGAAGTACTCGTTTGATTTTGAGAAGTACGTGCGGAACGACAAAGCCATGCATGATCATTTCAAACTGGCGGGGACGTTCACCGGCCCTCCGATCCCGAAGTTCCACGAAGAATTCCAGAAAAATGCCAAGCCAGCGGTGAAGTCCGACAAGGCTGAGGAGGAGTAATGTCAGGAAAGGCCGGTACGTTCATTGTCGGGGGAGTGGTCGGCATCCTGTTGATCGCTGTGGTCTTTGGGGGTGAAGCAGCGGTGTCAAGAACCGAGTTCTGCATCAGCTGCCATTCCGAAATTTATCCCTATGAAGAGTTGAAGAAGTCCTCACACTGGGGCGCACTTGGCGCTGATCCAGGCTGCAAGGATTGCCACGTGCCCCAAGGCTTCTCCAACTTCCATAAAGCCATCTATACGCACGTGGTAGATGGAGTGCCCTTCCTCATTAAGGAATTCACCACCGACTACTCGACGGTGGAAAAATTCAATGAGCATCGCCCAGAGGCGGCTTATAGAGCTCGGATGAAATTAAAGGAGTGGGACAGTCTCACGTGCAGAGCCTGTCACAAGA
The DNA here is from genome assembly GCA_964485915.1 of uncultured Nitrospira sp. Classification (GTDB taxonomy): domain Bacteria; phylum Nitrospirota; class Nitrospiria; order Nitrospirales; family Nitrospiraceae; genus Nitrospira_D. The sequence goes on from CAZAKX010000121.1 coordinate 591, forward strand.
ATGTGAAGGCGCCAGGCGCGTCAGCCAAGGCTGCACATGCGAAAATGCAGACGGAAGGCGCCACGTGCATCGATTGCCATCAGAACTTGGTGCACAAGAAAGTTCCAGAGCACGATCTCAATGCCAGCTTGGCGCAGGGCCAGCCGGTATTGAAGGTCGAAAAGAAGAAGAAAGATGATGATGAGGAGGACGAGAAGGATTAACCTCGACTTCGTCTTCGTGTCATCGTAAGGAATGAACCGCCTTGCATCTGGTCAGCCAGGTGGAGGGCGGTTCTATTTTGTGCGCCTGTTAGAGGTTGGGTCCATACAGCCTTGCCGTGGTTGACCCGACCGTCTTCGCGGCAACCCGCTTGTTCAGAGAGACTGACGCCATCGAACAACAAGGGCTGGACAACCTGCGAGGCTTTGAGCGGCTCGAATTTCATCTGTCTGTCGATGCATCACGTCGTTGCCGAGGCCACGGCCCATTCCGGGCATGGAAATGGGCCGCCATAGACCCTGTGCTTGGCCTATCGCAAGCCAATTCTCTAAGCAGGGTGGCCACCGAATTGACGATGCCATATCAGAACGTCACGGGTGGGGCAGCCATCGTCCTGAGTAGCCTGAGATATGTCATAATGCCTGGCGTCAAGCTGAGGGCTTCTAACAGGATGCTGAAAAAGTCCCCCAGCGGCGTTCTCGCATTGCTCAGAGGGCTCAACGTACCAAAGCGTACGCCTCGCCTCTTCGCTCACTGCGGCCTTGCTGGATGGCCTTTTTGAGCATCCTGTGGTTATTGTGCCATCAGCGCCATACGTAAGACTTCGCCGGCATTTTATGGATACACTGAGTTTTCCCCAGCCTGCTAATCTCTCACCGGTGGGCCGTTAGACAAGCTTGTTCGGCAGGACGACATCGTAATGACGAAAAGTGCTGGTCGAGTACCGCAAGGGTGATCTGCGGGAGAAGCCCGAGTATTACAGGATATTCAGTAGTAACGATGTGCTTGATTTTGGGGAGGGACGAGCAGGGGTGGCTTGCGCCACCCCCAAATCAGCAATGACCTAAGAGTCGCTTCTGATTCTAATTGTTATCGTGCACACACCAGACAAAGTTCTTGTTGATCTTAAAATCGTTACCGATGATACCATAGTCGAAGTTTACGTCCCACGCGCTGAACGGATACTCTTCATGCTCAGTCGCAGTCCAATAGCCATGAAGCTCGATGTTGGAAAAGGGATGGCCGATTATGAGGGCTGGGGGAGGATAGACCGTGTGATCCGCCAGGGTCTCCAATTCTTTGAGGGTGGGCAAGCGCCAGCCCTGTTTGCCGCCAACGGTCTTTTTTGCACAAATACCGGCGGCCTTTTGCCACACCGTTGTGACTCTCTGCGGTACCATTTCCCACACCAATCCGGTCTCATTGTCCAGCGCCGCCTCTTTATTAAATGAATCCAAAATGGTAAACCTCTTCGACAACTCCACCGCTTTGCCGCCTTCGAATTCCGCCAAGGGACCGGCTTGCGCGTCAGAAGCTGTTGTTCCTAAACCAAGACCAGCCAGCCCCAGGCATCCGACAACCAGCCCCGCAGCGCCGATGCCACCCACCCAGTTGTTCCTTCTGCTTTTCATGTCGACCCTCCTGTATGTGATGTTGTTGCACCGCCGGACTGCTGTGTGACCCATGACACCAGACCACACAGCGAGGGATGCTTGTTTAGGTTTGGAGAAGTGTTTGCGCGTAAGTCGGAATCCGCTGAAAGGGAAATGGCCAACCCTCGTGCCTGATTGCCGATGGCTCAAATTCGAAAATCTGCATGGGACATTTTCTCAGATCCTCAACACGTTAGGCGCATGCTTAATATCAGGAGACTCCTTGCTTTGTCAATACCTTCTGCAGAACCAACTCAGTTCTATCTGCATTGATGGTACCGGTCTCGGCGTGGAGATCGTCTTACCGCGAAGTCGACTAAAAAATTCACACAGCTACTCAGGTGCCCAATCATAGGACGGGGAGGGAGAGGTTTCGCCTCTCCCTCCCCGTTTTACGTTACCGTTGTACGTGACTCTGGTACGACCCTACTCACTTCCCTCAGATGACTACAGACCCTTGAAGAGTTCAGCATTGGTTGGACCATCGATCTTGAGCAGGCCAAGGGCGCCTTTTTCGGTGCGGAAGAGCGAGTGGTCAACCGACACGAACGTACCGGGCATTTCGCCTTTGAATTCTCCGATGGTCGCTTCACCCGTCCCCACCAAGGTGCTTTGGATAGATTCAAGCGGCGCCTTTGACACATCTCCCCCGGGCCATACCCGGTCTAACATTTCGCCGATGACGTGCCACGAAGATTCAAAGTTGACTCCTGCGTTGCCGTAGAACCATCGAGTGGTCTCTCCCACTCTGGATCGGAGTGGAACCTTGACCAACGCGGTCATGTGGCCGTTATGCACGATAAACGACGCATCCGCCGCCTTGACCCTATCGATCGAGAAAGGCAGGGTGTCGTTCTTCTTGCCGTCCTTCAAGTAAAATTCGCTCTGCATGACATAGTATTCTACTTGGACAGGCTTCAGCCCACCGACCGGCTCAACGAGGATCAAGCCGTACATGCCGCTCAACAGGTGTTGGATGTTGGATGGCGCTGCAGTGGAGGACTGATAGACAAAGAGGCCTTGTTTGGTGGCCTTAAATGTGAGCTTCGCTTCTTTCCCGGGCTCCGCAGTGACCAGGGCGGCTCCGTCGGTGGCTTTCCCGAAGTCGAGATTGTGACTCTGCTTGCTGTCATTCTTGTTCTTCAAATTGACTTCAACCGTATCGCCCACCATGACGCGGATCATGGGCGCCGGCACCATTCCATTAATGCCCCAGAACTCCATTCTATTATCGTCGCTAATCAGCCCTACCCATTCGGACGCTTCCAGGTTGACCACGACGGTGGCGGGCTGGGTTCGCGTGATGGGAGCGGGAACCTTGGGAGCCTTCAGGAGTTGAGCCTGGATGGTCTCCGCCGACACCATGCCTGCATTAATGGCAAGGCATGGAGCCATGACCAAGGCGCTGATCAACCCGGTATGACGCATGTTCTGTAAGAAACTCTTAGGCATGACGCCTCCTTTAATTTTTGATGACTCTCTTCAGATGGTCTCGTTAATTGGATCCTCTAATCTACCTTCAGCAGACCAAAGGCGCCGAGGTCCTTCCGATTGCCCACTGGATCAACGAGGGTATAGGTGCCAGCCTTATTGACTTTAAACTCGACCACCACCGCGCCACCAGTAGGAACCTTGGTCACCTTGACGTTTTCCGCCGGTGGTGTGGTCAAAGAACCCTCGGTGTATACCCGGTCGAACGGCTGCTCGAGGAGCTGAAAAGAGTCGACAAAGTTGGGTCCTACGTTGGTGAAGAAAATCCGAACGGTTTCCCCGGCCTTGGCTTTGAGGGGGTTCTTGACCAGCGAAGTCTTATGGCCGTTATAGACCACATGGGAAGGACGCTCATCTAACCCTGCTTCGTACGAAAATTCCATCGTCTCGCCCTTTTCAGCACCCTCTTTTGTGTAAAACTCGCTTTGCGTGATCTGATACTCCTTGTCGACAGGCTTCAACCCACCCGCCGGCTCGACGACGATCGTGCCGTACATGCCATTCCCAACGTGCTCGGGAATGGACGGCGATGCGGTGGCGCAGTGATACATAAAGACACCGGGAATGATCATCTTAAACCTTCCACCGCTTTCTTGCCCTGGCTCGCTATTGAGCAGGCTCGCCCCGCCGCCTGGCCCCGTGATTGCGTGGAAGTCAATATTGTGCGATTCCTTGCTGTTCTTGTCGTTCTTCATGCGGATTTCAACCGTATCGCCCACCATGACGCGAATCATGGGTCCCGGCACAGATTTATTAAATCCCCAGAACTCATAGTTGTGATCGTCGCTCAGCGGACCGACCCACTCGTCTGATGTCAGGTTGACAATAACGTTGGCGGGCTCGGTTCGTTTGATGGGAGGGGGAACATTGGGTGCGAACGCCAGTTCGGCTTTGATCGTCGCTGCCGACACCACACCCGCATGGATGCCGAGATATGGGGTCATGATACATGCGCCGACCAATCCAGCCGTGCGCACACAACGAGAAAAACTTATAGACATGGTGCCTCCTTTGAATTGACTTTCTCTTGCCCTGACCGTTTCTTCTCTCGTCCGACGTGGGACGAACCGAGTGGTTTCAGCCCCGGTTCAGGGCCTTGTCATTACTCGCCAGCTTACGGTTTGTAACACGAGTGGTCGTGTGGCTTGCCATCGTTCGAGAACATGTTCTCAAACGCCATCACCTGCCAAATTTGCTCCTCCGTCAGGCCGTTCTTAAAACCTTTCATTTTCGTCTTCGGGACACCTTCCGATATCCGCCAGAACCAGAAACTGTCGGACCAGCGGCAGATATTTTTAGGATCGCGCATATCCCGTGCACCCTTCTTGACCGGTTTGCCATCCTTGCCGTGACAACTGCCACAGTTGACGTTCGGATTAATCTCGCCTTTATAAATCAGCTCTCCCTGTTCGATGGCCTTAGGATCCGTCCACCCTCCAGCCGGCATATGTTTGTCTGCATACTCGGCTGGAACCGGGGGCAATGGGGGGTCGTCTTCAGCGAAGGCCATGCCTGCTGACAGAATCAGAGCGCTCCCCATCATCATGATCGCCATACCGAAATTCCTTCCCGTCATTCCTGCCTCCTTTATTTGTCTGAATAGTGAGCCTGGTTTATCGACGAGGTTCTACCGCTTGGGGCACATTTCGGTTGTGTTCCCCTTTGGGCCACCACATCGAACATAAACCAATCCTATCACGCGATGGCAACAGAAACCATCCAGGCACAACCACACGACTGGAAAGTTGTCTATCATGCCACCGTTCTCTTAAAACACGCAAGGCCATGTAACATAGCAAATTACCTAGTGTCAAGCGGGCGCACTCTTCTTCTTTGTCGCTTCAATTTAGAAATGCCCTCTGATGTTTCTACGGATGACTCCGGTTGGTCTTATTGAGACGATGTGGGCGTGCCGGCCACGCGTCTCCATCCCGCAGACCAGTCTCGAATCCTTGCTTCACAGCTGATGACCTGCCGGTTTCGTGTGTCCGAAGTGTTCGGGGCAGTCCGCAGGGCTCAACTCCATGCTTGACGTGTGTGAGTGAGAAAGCCAGTGCCACGTGGTTTGTGTGGCATTGCAGCGGCCTGGCCCGATAGTCTCGTGGGCGACCGGATGCATTGACAACCCGTCCACCTCTGTGCAAGATGACGCACGCGGAAATGCGCCGAATCAGCTGTGCACCACCCTCTGTTAACCGGTCGGTGGATCGCCGTGATGATTCGTCGGTTTCATACACGGGGGTATAGGAAGCACGAGAGGCACATCAGATGGCGAACGGTACACCGATCCTGTTTCGAGTCGGTTGGCTTTCGATGGTAATTGTCGTGGGCGTCGTCTTGGCCAGTTGCGACAGCACGGTCCAGCAAATCGGCAGACCGATGGAATCGCCGCCTGCCGTTCAGAATGAGCGTCGGGAGAAGCATACCGACCACACCTATGGCTTTACCGTCAAATATTACCCAAGCGAGTACGGGATTCTTACGGAAGGCCCTCTCCAGACAACCGCGCAGCCGCCGGCGGTTCAGCGCGTGAGCTTTCAACGGAAAGACATCGCAGCCGGCCAGGTTGCGGACCATGAACATCCTGGACTTACCATCAGCGTGTTCGCGCTATCGCCTGGACTCCCGTTGCGCGATTGGCTCGATTCATCCGGGCTGCTGTCTCCCGGCAGCGAAACTTCTTTAGTTCGATTGACTGGCGTGAAGGAAGGATTGAGAGTAATCCTACGACAGCAACCTGAGCCCAACGAGTTTGTCTATCTCGCCACCGACCAGTATGTATACCGTCTCGTTCCGTATGGCGCCCAGGGCGGGAAAATGCTGAGGTCGTTCCGCCTGCTCCCGGATTCCTCACGGGCTCATATGCGCCATTAAGTGGTGGGATGCGCTCTCATCAGCTGACTACTGAGCACAGGCCAGCTCCCAGGCTCTAGCGCATATATTATGGTGAATTTGCCAGTTGCCAGGTGAGCGTGAGGACATACCGTGCGATGGTACGCAAAATTTCCGGATTGATCGTGTCGGCGGTGTCGGTGGGCTGATGCATGTGCGGGTGAACCCCGCCGCTAGCGATGCTGACAGTTGGAATTCCTGCCTCTTTGAACGGTTCGTCGTCGCCGCCAGGCAAGAATCCGTAGTAGTCAAGCTTCTTGACCGAACCCGTTATCCACCCTGCTTCCCTTAACGTGGACTTCTTCAACTCTGCGACGCGAAGGATTAACACTCCGTCTCCCGCTCCGACATGGTCGATGTTGATCATGGCTTTCGTTGAGCCGAGGGGGATGACGGGTCTCGTTGTATAGAGGCGTGACCCGAGCAAATCGCGCTCATGTCCACTCAATGATAGAAAGAGAATCGACCGTTGGGGACGTAGGCCGAGTTTCCCAAGGGCCCGTGCGACCTCCAGGACGATGGCCGTTCCTGATGCATTGTCGTCAGCGCCAGGAAACCAGAGGCCCGCTGGACGTCCGAAATGGTCGCGATGGGCGCCGATGACGATGGTCTCCGGCCCTGTACCAGGAATCATCCCCACCACGTTCGTCAGCAAGCCGTCCGCTATCGTGGTTTTCCAATGGAGAGAGGCATATCGATTGATGAGGCGCGATTGCGCTGCTGGGGCGTTATTGAGTTGTTCTTGGAGGGTGCGAAGGTGGTCAGGATTGGACTCGTCGCCGCTTCCGGCGAGGAGCGTCTCGGCCAATTTCGTGCTGATCCATGCGCCAGGGAGGGCTTGGTCAGAGGAGAGCTGCCCATATAATGCACTGGGCCTTCCCGTGGCGCCACGGCGAGTTTCATATGGGCTGATAATCGGTCCTGTTGCGGTCAGATAGGCTACGGCTCCTCGATCTCGTGCGAAGCGGACCTTGTCGGCGTGGCTGACAGGGCTTGGGTAGTGATCCGGTTTGCCACGCAGGAAGAGCACGATGCAGTTCTTCACATCGACGCCGGCGTAATCGTCGATTCCTTGAGCGGGATCGACAATGCCGTAACCGACGAAGACGACCTGACCCTGGAGATCGGCAGAGGGGGAGTCAAAGACCGGGAGGTAGTCGCTACTCAACTGCGCTGTGACCAACTGGTCCGCTGCACCGGTGCGAACGACCGGGTCAGGTTCGATGAGTGACGTGGAGACCCTCGAGGCCATGATGCCGACGGGCTCTCCCTTCGTGGACCTGGGAGAGGGGAAGGCGATCCCGTTGTTGTCAATGAGCGGTAGTTGTACCCCTGCCAAAATCAATTCCCGTGCAACCCATTGCGCAGAGCGAAGGTCATCGGCGGATCCGGCTCGCCTTCCGTTAAAAACCGGGCTGCTTAACGTGCGCACGTCGGCGAGCATCCGTTCGCTCGACAGGCTATCGAGCGCACCAAACCATGCACGCTGGTCTTCCTCCGATTGCGCATAACCTCGGCTCCCCAAGGGAAGCAGGGCGAGGATGATTCCCAGGAGAATGATTACAACAACGGAGGGGGAGCAGCTGCGCGTCGAACCGTTCATGCAGTGAGCCTTTCTAAGATGGCACAGAACCATACCATAGACTGGCCCGTTGCAGATAAAATGGATCGGGAGTCTTTGTTGGCAAGTGAAGATGGGCTAGGGCCACAAAGAGCGCTCTTTTACGGTAGCAAAGCATCAGGCTGAGCCGATTCTCTCTCTATCCACCACTAGGTCCATCAAGCCTAGACGATGTACTCTCAATAGTTCCAGTCAGTGCGCGTCGGTTGAGTTTGTTTCGCCATCTTGACGAGAGATCGACACAGTCCGCAAGATCCTGGGCTGCCTGCCGATCCTGTGTCCGACGATGCATCACCTCGTTTGCGACAGATACCGTCCAGTTTGGATGATGGCGTTCTATCAGAACTAGTCTATTTCCAGCCTGGACGTGGCCTTCTTTGAGGACGCGGAAATACCAACCGGTTCGACCAGTTTCCTGGACCAGAAGAGCAAGATCCTTCATCTGCCAGCGCCGCGCCAGTTTCCAACAGGGTTGTCTGGGCTGAGATACCTGGACCAGGGCATCACCGACTTCAAAAACATCCCCGATACACACGTCACTTTCCAGCAAGCCTTCAATTGTAAAGTTTTCCCCGAAGCTTCCTGGCTGAAGATCAGCCAAGCCTATCGTCTGTGCCCAATAGGGGTAGTGTTCAGCCGGGTACACATTGACGGCTTTGTCTAGTCCACCGTGGTTCTCGAGATCCGCTTGTCCATCTCCGTCTAAATTGAGCGTACTAA
>CAZAKX010000122.1:0-8817 GCA_964485915.1 uncultured Nitrospira sp.
TCCGTTCGTGGTGAGCCTGTCGTACCATGAACGGAATCGCGCAGCCCGAATGAAAATTGAAGACCAGGAGAAAAGGAAACTACGGTAATAGGGCCGGAAGCTTTCTTGAAAATCAAGCAGACTGACTCACGCCCTGCATCACAAGTCTCGCACCTCAGCAGCGCAGCCTTATCAAGGACCGCAACCGCTACCCCCACCTTGGCCAGCCATCACACCGCGCAAGCCCCGGCTGGCCGACTGCCGACCACAACGACGTCATAGGTGGTGGGCATGCTTCATGTTCTTCATAGCCCTCGCATGCTCACGCAACGCTGAACGATACCGCACCAACCTGGTTTGCTCCGGATCTTAGTCGCGTGCCGTTCGACATTCGGGCTAATCAGATCCTGCCCATGACAAACCACGAAGATACCAGTGCTCGTGACAAACTGCTTCGATTCATGAGCGGCCTGAGGCATGGGAAGGCTTAGGCCGTGCTGCCCCCTTTCTAGGTGGTCACTTTAGGCTGGTGAGTAGGTGAGTAATAGGAGAACCCTGAGCGGTTTAAAGACTGTCAAACCACTCCATGAGTTAAATCCATCCCGTGAACTCACATAAATGAGTAGACAGGGATGCCCATTCCAGTAGAATCAAGGCTACGGGGCCAGGAAAAACTCTGGTTTCACTTTCCTGATATGTTTGTGTATAATAACCTCCCAACCTACTCTGGACGCTTAATCAGTTTAATCGGGACCCCGGCTCCCTGTCTCCCACCACAGTGATTTTGCCGATCCCCCGACCACGAGGAGAATTGTATGTTCGACGCCCAATCGCTTCGCTCGACCAAAGCTCCGGATACCTGGTATTCCTTTCTGCGCTGGTTTGATTCCTGGGCCGGCCTTGAACACACCAAAGTAGAGGGACCTCCCAAGGTAGACTGGATTCGCAGTATCCCCTTCCTCGCTGTCCATCTGATGTGTTTGGGAGTCATTTGGGTAGGCTGGAGTTGGACGGCGGTGGCCGTCGCGGTGACCTTTTATTACATCCGCATGTTTGCGGTCACCGGGTGGTACCACCGGTACTTCTCGCACCGCACGTTCAAGACCACTCGCACGGTCCAATTCTTGTTTGCATTGCTCGGTAGCTCATGCGCGCAACGTGGCCCCTTGTGGTGGGCCGGCCATCACCGTCATCACCACATCGCCTCCGACACCCCGGAGGATGTGCATTCCCCGCGCCAGGGAGGATTCCTCTGGTCGCACATGGGTTGGATTATGTCCCAGACATTTTACGCGCCGCGCCTGAAGGGAATCGCCGATTTTGCGAAGTTTCCGGAACTGCGGTTTCTCGACCGGTTTGATGTCCTTGTTCCCACCATTACCGGATTCGCGATGTTCGGCCTCGGTATGCTGCTGGAAGCCCACGCACCAGAGCTTGGGACCAACGGCCCTCAAATGCTGATCTGGGGCTTTTTCATCTCAACCGTCGCATTGTTCCATGGAACCTGCACGATCAACTCCTTGTCCCATGTCTACGGCTCCCAACGGTATGAGACCGGCGACGACAGCCGAAATAACTTTTTCCTGGCCCTGATTACCATGGGAGAAGGTTGGCACAACAATCATCACTACTACCCCGCCTCGACCAGACAGGGCTTCTACTGGTGGGAAATCGACATGACCTATTACTGCTTGAAGGGGCTGGAGTGGCTAGGCCTGGTCTGGGATGTCCGTGGTGTCCCTGAGTATGTACGAGAAGGAAAAACCAAACGGGATTCTGACCGCAGTGTACTCAAACAGAAGATCGACATAGCAGCGAAGGCTGCTGAGCTGCCAACCCCTCAGCCGGAACTTGAACTCACCGCTCGTTAGATCCAATCCGTACGCTCCTCAGGCCCTGGCCGAACAGACTCTTGATTGGCCAGGGTCTCCCGGATTCGTCGACTCACGTCATCAACGGTCTTCCGTTCCTCATGGGATAATACCCAAGCCTCGCCGGGGCTCAGCTCGAATCGATAATGGTCCTTTCTGAGCGTGAACCATTCGACATAGGGATGTGGCTCCAGATTGGGGTGCGGATCGAGCGAAATCAGATTGACCGTTCCGATCTGTGGGTTTGCCATATCACCAATGATCTGCCCGGCCACATCATCATCCTCGAACCGGCCGTTGCGGAATCGAATGACTTCCCCTGCGATATCCGGTTTGAAATTGCCGCGTAAATAAAAATCAACCGAACCGATCACGGCAAACACGACCTGCCCAACGACGGTTCCTTCGACCCGATTGTCCAAGAACCCCTCACGAACCCACCGTCCATTACCAAACTTCTGTGCCATAGAACTCCTCCTGCCGAAATGATCATCCGCCGAACGCGCCGATCACAACAGCCAATAAGATGAGTGCACTCCCAATCCATCCCTGCATATCCAACGTCTCTCCAAGAAAATACCACGAGAGCCACGCTGCATAGGCTGGTTCGGACGCAAACAGTAACGCCACCTGCTGGGCGGGAACCAGCTGCTGTGCCCACATTTGAACGGCAAATGCCAATGTCGCAAGTACGCCCGTCACCCCCAGACCGATCAACAAGACAGCGGTAGGGGAAAACGCACCAGATGGAGACTCCTCCCACCAGGGAGCAGGAAGAAACAGCAGGGTCATCGCCAGCATTTGCCAAACGAGTAACGACGGTGCATCGACTTGCCGGGTGAATCGCTCGAGACAAATGATATGCCCCGCAAAGGCAACTGCGCATCCGAGCGTCATAAGGTCTCCGACATTCATCGAGGTATCAGGCTTGATCAGTAACCAGAGTCCACCGACCGCTATTGCTGTCGCCATCACTACCCGCCGGTCGATCCGCATCAAGATCAACGGAACAAAAACCACGTACAGCGCGGTCAGAAAGGCCGAATTCGATGCTGTCGTATGCTGGAGTCCAACGGTTTGCAGGAAATATCCAAGGAAAAGGAAGACGGTGGTCAAGGCACTCGCCCCTAAGACGGCACGATCATAATGCAGGCGGCGGCGGCTGGCTGCAAGCCAGAGCAGGATCAACAGGGTGCCGAGGAGAAATCGAAGAAACAGGAAAGAAAGCGGAGAAATTTGGTCAAGTGCCGCCTTCGTGGCTGGGAAGGTCGCGCCCCAGATAACGGTCGTCAGTAAGAGTGCAAGTCGGGGCATGACGAAAGAAGTGCTGCGTGGTGAGTGCAAAGCGTTGAGCAAGAATGCTCAATCATTTCACTCGGAACTCAGCACTCAAGACTCGGCACTTTCTCGGTCTAGGGTTTGCACAAGGGGCACAATCGTTGTCGATTCACTCCGGCCTGCTCCATGGCCCTGAGTGCACGCTCCTTATCGGGGTAGTCAAACCATCCACCTTCCCAGAAATCACTCGAGGTCGACGTGGATGGAACCTCGGAACAACGATCTCGATGGAGCGTCACTCGGTCGATCCCACGGGCAATGTGAAGCCAATATGTCATGGCAGGGCAATCAGCGATGGCTAGATCGTGGTAAGAGGCTGGGAAAGGGCATGCGAGATGGTACGCGCCTACCCTTCACTGATAACCCCTCAGCGAACTATGGGAGGAGCTGCCACTCATCCTTCTCGATGAAGACCTTCACGCCGGTTCCCAACTTTTTCACATCATCTTTCTCGAAGAGCTTCATATAGCGCTCGATTCGATCCTCATCATCGATTCGTTCTTCCTGCATCATCCCGTTGTTACCTTTGTACCGTCGAATCAGCACTGGCATCGAAACCCTCCTGTGAAGCTGGCAGTTGAGCAGCGTAAGTTGTTACAATAACCGGGTGTCCGTGGGCCGGTCAAGATCGCCTACACCGGGTAGGCTTGTCAAGGTCTGAATCACCCTACGGCTTAGATCGCCGTTGCTGAGCGAAAGGATCGACTCCCGTGCCACTCTATGAGTATCGCTGTGGGCAGTGTGAGAAACAATTCGAGGCCACTCAATCCGTCTATACGAGGATCGAAGACACAGAATGCCCTTATTGTCATGCGAGGCAGGCCACTCGCCTGATGTCTTCGTTTTCCTCCTCAGTGAGCGGTGACCGCAAACCAGGATTCACAGAGATCAAAGCCAAGGCCATGGGCCAAGAACGGATGCAGCGATTTGCCAAGCTACCCCCGTTGAACGCACAGCGCAACATGCCGCTGCCCAATATGTCTTCCGATTCAGACTCAACGGAAAAAGGAGATTCGATTTCTGAGTCCTAGACGTACAACACCTTGCTTATGCCATCCCACATGATGTCATCAGCCGGCTACCCCGTGACAACGAACCGACTGTTTACCTCCCTACTTCTCAGCATGACTCTGTTCCTGTCTCCTGCTGGTGCCTGGGGCCAACTCACAGGCAACCTAGTCATCGTCGGCAACGGACCAGAGCAACCGACCATGGAAGCGTTGGCCCGGGCCTTTGAAAGAGCCAATCCCCGCACCTATATCGATGTCCTGTGGGATGAGACATCCACGCCGCTGCAATTAGTCAAGACAGGCCATGCTCAGATCGCCGTGACAGGGGTTGAGGACCAGACGCTGACTGCGACACAAATCGGCTGGGACGGGATCGGCATTTTAGTACACCTCTCCAACTTCACGAAGGAAGTCACCACGCAGCAGGTTGCCGACATCTTTTCCGGAAAGATTACAGAATGGTCTGAGGTGGGTGGACCAGAGACCAGAATCCTTTTGATCGACCGCGCCGGCAATCAGAACATCCGGGAAGCGTTCGAATCTCACCTCGGAATTATCGGGAGCATTCCTCAGACCGCCACGATGATTGCTGCAGATGACATGGTCATTTCGACGGTCGTCGGAACCATTCCACCACTGTCAGCTGTCGCATATATCTCGTTAAGCACAGGAAGCTCCGCCGTGGCACAGGGGGTCGCCGTGCGTCTTTTGCGAGTCGATGCAGTTGAACCTGAAATCCCGACCGTGAAGGACGGGCGATACGGCCTACGACGACCGCTGTTGCTCCTATCAAAACATGATCCGAATCCCCTCGTTGTCGCCTTTGCCGACTTTGCGCTATCCCCTCCCGGGCAAGCCATCGTCGGAGAAACATATGTCCCCATGCCCAATAAATAGGTCTGACGCAAAGGAGGTCCCGATGGCTCCCCGATTCCTGTTGGCTCTCGTGTTATTCTGTTCGCCGACGCTTCCCCTCTTCCCTGTCCATGCGTTTGCCGAAGAAGGAATGATCGTTGATGGAGCCGGCTATACGCTACACGACGCGGAATCGATTAAAGGACACAACGAGCAGACCGTCGAAACAGACCCGATTTGCGATAGCAGTAAGCGACCCAAAATCATCCAGGTGGAACCAGACGAAGCCAAGCCGGGAGAGACCATCACGATCAAGGGGGAACAGTTTGGATCCAAAGACTGTTTCCGCGGCGTGGCGTTTAGTGCGGCAGGTCCGACCAAGATCGACTATACATATGTAAACGACACGACCATTCAGGCAAGGGTTCCCGACGTTCGGCCAGGCATGTCGTTCATCGATGTGGTCGCAAGCGGTGGGACTGCGCGCTCAAAAGCCTTTCTGATTCAGACCAAGTGAGTTCCTAGAGTAGGAAGAATCCTACGCACCCGTATACCTCGTAAGCGCCTTGTCATCATTCCGTAGCTTCTCGGCGTACCGCTTTAGCGAGGTTTTCAGGCGTACCGATATCAAGGTAGCTGTCCCGTGGAAACTTCACCGTCTGTAACGCTAGCCCAGCCTTGAGGGCTGCTTGGAGAACGACCCCGACCGCTAAGTCCCCGCCTGGATCGTTGGTCGTGCTGGCTAAGACGCTCATATTGCGTTTCGTCTCGTCGGCACGGAGGAACTGGTGCAAGAACTCCGAGAAGGCCGGCGTCCAGACGGCGAAGCACCAGCCGAACGTCAGTGTAGTTGAAGCCGGTTTCATCACAATCTCACGGACCCGCCCGTCCGTATCACTGTCCACCATGTCCCAGATTCGCGTGTCTTCGATACGATGCAGTCCGAGCACGACGTCTGCCCCGGTTCGCTCCTGTTGTTCTATCAATCGGGCATAGGCATCAGGTGGACCAAAGAGGATATCGGGAAAGCCGAACGCGATGCGGTGCTGAGCAATAAATGGATATGCACGATCAAGAGTATCAGGGGGACCGACTGATCCAGGTATGACAAGGTAGGCAAGCGAGAGGCCTACCCCCTGTCCCTGCTGAAAATAGTTCGGGATGTCCCATTTCCCCTCGCGGATGACGATGAAGGTTTTAGAAATGCCGGCGGCTTTGAATTTCTCCAAGAGATAGTGTGCCGCCACTTTTGGTCGCGGCGTCCCCGTCTGTGGATCTGTTGCGAACCCCACAGGAAATAATTCCTTGCTGCAGGGAAACGGCTGCAGGCGCTTCGCTTGGCCGGCCGCAGGGATGAGTCCCACGACTTCCGGCCAGACTCGACGAGGTTGATCTGAGCGAGATACGACCATACGACGCACATTATCGCCAGATTCCGATGCGGAGTCCATCGACTTTCACCATATACCATGTCGCAGACAACTCCGTCGCGTCTGGGGTTGTCACTTCAAAAAGCAATCGAACCAAATCTTCTTCCGGCGACTCTGTCACTGAGCGGGGTTCGCGTGCTTTATACGCTCGCGCATGTGTGTTAGAGTGACGTCCTAGACATAAGGAGTTCTTCCGATGCGAAATATCCGGGCTTATCGAGCCATCTCGACCACGTTTTTTCTCGCAAGCCTTACTCTCACGCTGCCGGTTTCAGCAACTCCACCTGCCAAGGAGCGGCTTCCCTTGACGCTGACCGGCTCAGGTTGTACCGGCAAGGAAAACGAGATGAATGCTGTTCTGCAGGCTATCCCTGGTGTGACCGGTGTGTATTTCAATCGCGTCCCCGATCATGTGCTCGTGGACATTATTCCGACTACTGTGAAACCGGCTGATGTGATCATCCGCGTCAACGAGGCGACATCCTCATGGCAATGCAAAGTCGAATTCATAGAGGGATGTATTTCGGCTCCCATGCCGACGGCATCAGCCGCTCCACACCAGCATGAGTAACGATGGAGGACCGGGGGGCCCACCAAAATCACACCCCACCGCTCTCCGGCCGCACGGGAAAATACTGTGCGCCTTGCGCAGAACTTAAACTGAAGATACGTTGATTCCTGCCATACCTCTGTCCGTGAGCCAGATAGAAAGGCCTCTGCCACCGCCGCGCAATGCAGGACGCCATCAACTCCGATTCTGCCAACGGTTGATACTTGTCACTCCGGCGGTGGTAACGTGGTCGATGGTCTGAGCAGCGGTTTTTGATTTTTGGAATCTTGATCAATCAATTTCAACGCTTCTAGTTGAGACTCTAACTCCTCGATTCGTCTCTCTCGCTCACGAATTTGCTTCCGAAGATCCCGCACCTTCGCTGACTGATCGGCAACCGGAGTAGGCTTGTGCTCTAGCGGGGGAGGGGGAGCGATCGCACATGCCTGCAAAATGAGAGACATCGTCACCGCTCTGGTCAAAGCCCTTCCGTTCATTCTGTACCACAGCCTTAAATTGATCGTGCGTGAACCTATACGATCAGGTCGGGATTTCGCAAGCCCATAGATCCATACTTCTGGCCTAGGATATCGCTTCTCAGCGGCTTCCTCAGCATCAGGACACGTGCTCATCAAAGATTTGCCGGCAAGACGGCGGGCAACGCCAAGTTACCGTGGAAGAGACGTGTCCGCAGGACAATGTACTTCTTGGGCGGCTTCAGCTGAAACGCACGGTAGAGGTGGTATAGGCGGCTGTTACGGAATTCGTTAGGAGAAAATCGCCGGAAGGCCGGATCACCGAAGAGAGGCAAGGACGATTGAGACATGGCTGACCTCTTTCCACGACAGCACCGCAATTTCCTGGCTCTCGTTGAAAGATTGGAGCAGGAGAAGTGTTCGAATTTCGAAAGATCTCCCCTGTTGATTCTCGAAGTAGGAGACCCAGAAGGCGTATCTCTTTTGATTCAGTGCATCTGAATGGATACGCGATACCATAACGTGTACGCGTGGTATGCGTGCGTGAATGGCGCGACACCCTTCACCATGATGAAGGCTAGGACGATGCCGGCGCTTTAGTAGTCGGTGTCGATCGAAGCTCTTGCATGATGTTCCAGACACGCAGGACATCAAGGGTCAGGCTTGCGCCATAACTCGGGCCGTAATCGCGCTCCGCGATATTGCCCATGCTGTCGTTCCAGGTTTCAAAGCGCAGCGGCCCGGCGGAAGCGGCGATCGCCCATGCAAACTGCTCCTGGCTTTGCCCCGCCGTATTGACGAAAATCCCCGAATCCCACATGAGAGCCAACTCGATTTCCCATGTCGGAATTGTCTCGCCATTTGCGGTCGTCCGGTATTGACCAAACGCGATCGCGGGCTGTACCAGCCCTGCCGTGGACCTGACCGAGTGGAGCACCGCGCCGTTTGCCTGATAGCTGATCCGTCCCAAGGCCGATGCCCGGAAGCTCACATCGCCCCACGTTTCACTATGATACAGGGTCGGCGTGATCGGCATCCGTCTGACACCGGCACGAAGAAACCCTTGCTGATAGATCGTGCCGACGGAAAACCCACCGCCCGCAAAGATGATCTTTGGTCCATCCCACAAGGGAAACCATCGCGTCAAGGACCCATCAATCATGACATCGGTCTCTTTACGCGGATCCACGGTCGGAACCGTCGGGAGCTGTCGAAGCTGATGCACGACTTTGTTCTGAAAGTATTGACTGGGCTCATCAGCCGTCGGACTGTACGCGGCAGTGAGATTCGTGCTCCAGTTTTTCCACA
>CAZAKX010000123.1:0-8762 GCA_964485915.1 uncultured Nitrospira sp.
GGCATCCGCTCGCTTGCGAAGCCATTGCGTGAACGTCTCTTCAAACTCCTGTTGCACACCTTGACGATCGAGCAGAATCCGCATCCGCTCACGTGGAACGCTGCCGATGGCATGTAAATACTCCGCCATCACCGACGCATTGTGGCTCGCATACTTCATGACCGGCACCTGTTCGTCCCGGTACGTTCCCACTCCAATCGCGATAATAACGGCCCTTGGCTGTTTCCCCATCATCAGTGATGGCGGCATCTGGTCAACATCCGGCAACGAGGCTAGATCGCTGCGCTTGGGTTTGATCCCCAGGCTGAATATCTTGGGCGGCGGAAGAGAGGCCATCGGACTGGCTGACCGCAAATTCAAGGTCAGTTCACCAGGAAGAGTCGCTTCCGTCACCGTGACTCGTTTCGTCACAGAAAGACGTTTGATTTCTCCAGGCCGAAGGGAGCCTACAACGATGTCTGGCGGGAATACATGATCTAACCCCGCTTTCCCTTGAACGAGGATCACCACATCCTTGGCTTCCACAACCCCTTCGTTCATCACTTCAAGGTGGATCGTGACTGATTCATCCGGTTCAAGCACCCGATCACGACTTTCATCGCGAATGATGGCACGAAAACTGAGTTGGGTTGGTTCACCCGCTTGGGCCGTAGGAGCCATTGCTTCTTCCCTTGTTGCCTGCCCCACGGGAGAAGCTGATTCAACAGACTTTTCAGACGGTGGCCTGGGATGGGAGGCCAATGGGACCCACGCGTCCCGCTGGGCTGCGTATTCTCGAATCTTAACGGATTTGGCCATTTGCTGAACCAGCCCGTCGGTCACTGAACCGATGGCCTCCTGAACGAGAGCATCCAACCCCGTCACTGCACAGGATTGGTCAGCCACCACCACCGTCCCACGACTTGTGCCTTCGAGCTTTCTGCTGAACAGCATGGTGCCATCCCGAGCTAAAAATACCATTTCAAGCCCGACCGTGGCGGTCGCGGGATATGTTCCCGATCGTTGTGTTGGAACCTCTAGATCAATCCGCTTCAGACCAACGCCCACTTCAACCACGCCGTCAGATGCGAGAAGGTCTTCAGAGTGGTTTTGTGCCGTCACACCAGTAAAGACTCGTGCCAGCTTGTTTGGGACAGAACCAAGAAGGATATCGGCCATGGGCATGGCCACCGTCTCGTGACAGGCATTCCGGTAAGGAATTTCCGCCGTCGTTCCGCTCGGTGAAAACCAGATGGTCGGTGTGAGGGAGATGGGTTCCGGATTGGCCGGCTGCTGCTCCCGATTCAACAGGGAACAACTCGCCATGGAAAGGAGCACCCAGGCGATCGCCCAACCAAAAATGAGGGAGCGACAGGCTAAAAAGCTCCGACGTTGTTTTGCGAGTTCTCGTGGCACCTTGTGGTTATACCGAATTCCCTGATGCGTCACAACCGCTGAAGGTGCATTGACAGCCCTTTTCCCCTCCGTTAAGGTCGAGACCATGTCTACTCCGGTAGATTCCTCTTCTTCTGGCACGTCAGGAATACCCTGGTCCGCACTTGCGCGGTTGATCCGCTTGCAAAATCAAACGGGCACCTACCTACTAGTACTCCCCACCCTGTGGGCCCTGATGCTGGCGGCTCGCGGCATTCCACCACTTCATCTGCTTGCCATATTTCTTGGTGGATCGTTCTTAATGCGGAGTGCTGGAGTGATCATGAACGACTTAGCAGATCAAAGATTCGATCGGCAAGTCACCAGGACTAAAACTCGGCCCTTGACCTCAGGTGAGTTATCCCGACGCCAAGCCGTGCTACTGCTCAGTGCCTTGCTGGTGCTAGCGGCATGCCTCCTGCTTCTGCTTCCGCCCATCGTGACCTGGCTCGCCCCAATCGCGGTCTTGCTTGCAGCACTCTACCCCTACTCTAAACGATGGATCCATATCCCACAGGCCATGCTGGGCATCGCCTTCGGCTGGGGAACCGTCATGGCCTGGGCAGCGGTGCAAGGGAAGTTGGACGCACCGGTCTGGTGCCTCTTTGGAGCGACAGTCGCCTGGGCCATCGCGTACGATACGATTTACGCAATCCAGGATCAAGAAGATGATCGACACATTGGAGTCAAGTCCGCCGCCCTCTACTTTGGGCCGTTCATTCACCAAGGGGTTGGGATGGCTTTTGGTGTGATGGTCGCGTTCTTGACCGCCGTAGGGTGGCTTGCTCAGTTAGGATGGCCCTATTATGTGGCCCTCCTAGGTGTGGTCGCGTTCTTCATGTTCCAAGTCCGTCAGCTATATGGACCGATCACACCAGTTCAGGCCTTCGATATGTTCCGCGCACATGTATGGGTCGGGGTCACTCTACTTATTGGACTCCTGGGAGGCTTGCTGATTTAAGGGTTCTCAACAGGCTTCTCCTCAACTGGCTCCGCTTTTGGTGCCCGCAAGGTAGCCACGTACATGGTTACGGCCTTCGCATCCGCATCACTCAACCCCAATGCCGGCATGCGTGTGTGCGTATCCATAGCTTGCGGATTCTTCAGCCAGCGATAGATCCAGGTCGCGTTCAGCCGAAATCCCGCTCGATCCAAGGCAGGACCAATCTTGCCACCTTCGTCGGCAAGACTATGACAGCCGTTGCAACCGTATTTATTCTCGTATAGTCGTTTACCACGTTCAATCAATGCGCCGGTTTCTGTCGATTTGACCGTTAAATCCGGCCTTGGGATACTGACCCCTCTTCCCGGTCTGGTCGAGAAGTTATTCAGGGCAACCTGAGCCGCATCCAGCTCTTTCTTGGCTTGACCCATGGCATCCTGTTCGGCAGCATAGGCGGATTCGTCCACATCCACATCCTTATTTAGTTCTTCGCTTTTCCGCTCTGCTTCGTCACTGGCCTTCTTTTCCGCGGCTTCATAGGCCTGCTTGGCTTGTTCGAACTTCGCTTGTGCGGCTTTCAGCCCTTCATCAAGGGATGTTTTGCGCGCCTCCACATTGAATTCCATCTTCATCCCGTGGAGCGTACGTACATGCCCGACGATCGCCCAGATTTCATCCTCTGAAAGGGTGTATTTGAACGTCGGCATCGTCGGAACCGCAAAGTCGTCGTCCCCGATCTCATCGCCGCCTTCCTCGCTGGTGTCCAGCATATCGCGTGAGATGGTAGCGAAAAGTTCTTGGTCCGAGAACGTTCCCATTTCAGACTTATTGGACAAGTCTTTCGGCTTTGGATCAGGCATAGCCGACCAGTTGAACCCCTGATTTTGTTTACCGCTTTCACCGTGACAATCGCTGCAGTAGTGCGTATAGAGTTCATGACCACGTTTCTCCTGCTCGCTCGCGCACCCCCCAATGAGCGCTGCTACTCCCCCTATCACGCCAACCATCAATCCGATGAGACCCAGCCTTGCCGCCTTCATGCTCACTGCCCTTTCTTGAGTTTTCGGATCAGGACAAATTGAAATCCCAAGGCCACTACCGCGGCGATCGCCGCGTACATGTAGCTGGAATAATCCGGCGGGGCATCGGCTCGGAAATACCACCAGGAGGACACGGCTTTTTGAGACCCTTTTTCCACTAGCTCTCCCACGGCGTCTTTTCGTCCGTCCCAGACCGCAAAGGCGATACTAATGAATTCCCCCGGCGTGATTTGCACATCCTCATCAGGATGATCAGTCGATAGGGTACGGGAAAAGACTATTTTCCAGCTCCCGTTTGAGTAGGCTCCCTTCGCCTTCACATCTTGATGCGTTTGAGGCTTCAATGTCCCGAAGCCTTTGGCGGTCATATCGACAGCCTTGCCCTCTTTATGTTTCCAAAACCAGATATTGACCGGGCCACCTTCAACCTGGAGCATGGGCTGCCCATGAGCAAAGTGCGCCTTTTTGTCCCCTACCATAAACTCGAATGCTGCTGCGTCGTCTTGATCCTCGCTGGGATCGCGATATTCCAGAAGAAACGCAACCTGATTGCCATCGTGTAACGCCCGGACGGATACGTCCTTGACCGTCACCTCTTGGATACGGTTCGGCCAATGAACTTGTGGCGACATGGGAAACGTCGCTGGCATTGCGCTGCTCCAGATCGCAGCATTGGGATCATCGACGGGCAACCCACCGGTTATAATCGTGGCCTTCACCGCCACACTCTCCTGCGCAAAGCTAAGGGATGCCTCTGCGATAATCATCGCTGCGATTGCAGCTAACGCACCCCGCAGTACACGTTTCATCACGTGATTCACCCGTTTCATGCTGTCCTCATTTTCCGTACGCAACTAGATCCGTACACCCTATTCTCCGTTCCCATTACTCCCACGTCCGTGGGGATTGGTGCGCTCCATCGTATTCTCCCATGATAATCTTCCAAATCCATTCGTCCGGCAATTCAAATTCCCAACGAGGCATGGCAGACTTCCATGGCGCACCTTCAATCGGAAGACCGACGCCGCCTTTCTTGATGCGCCAGAACAGATAGCTTTCCTGCAACATCGCAATCGTCGTGGGGTCGGCAAAATTAGCGGGTGGAGGATTGTATCCTCGTGCAGCAGGCCCTTTGCCATCAAAATTTCCCCCGTGACATGGGGAACAAAAGGCCGCATAAAACCCTTTCCCCTGCATAATATTCTCGGGAGTCTTAGGGACAGGGTTTGACAACCCCGTGTACTCTCCTGGCGGTGCAGGATGGATCGTTCTGCTCTCCGCCGGTGGAGCATCGCTCGATGCGGTGCTGCCGTAGGTTTGCCAGCCCACCAGTAGAGGAAACAGAACTAGGATTCCATAGCGAATTGCCTGCAACCCTCCGATATTTTCTCCGGTCAGGAACCGTTGCATCGGCCCCCAAAAGGCCTCTTTTGACTCTCCGCTCAACGTTTCAAAGATCACGATACCGGCTGCGGTCAGCAGGAGATACAAAAATATCAGGCTGGAGGGAAGTGGGGCTGAGCCTGGAATATACGGCAGCACAAACTTCAGAAATACATACATGGCTACCATGAGTATGATCGGCTTACCTAACGCGCCCATACGTTCCTCCCTAGTGCGCTTGTGCAATAGCTAATGGAGCAGATTCAGCCGCTTTGACGGGAGGCGGCGATGCCTGGCCCGGTATTTCGAGTTCCGACGTGCTGACAGAAATCGGCTCACCGCTCATTTGTTGCAGAAAAGCGATGACAGCGAGGATTTCATTCTTCGAAAGCCCGATTGGATCTTTATTGATGGCCGGCATGGTGGCTGGATATTCCTTCGGCACACCCCCATGGCGGTAATCCCGATACACAAAGGCCTGAGGATCCGTTAGGCTTTCGTAGAGGAAATCCTTGCTCAATTTAGCGCCGATCCCCTTTAAATCTGGACAACGGGCCGATTCGCTTGGGCCGATCGAATGGCACAGCGCACATTGGCCTTTACTGAAAAACACCGTCTGTCCGATGGCGGCGATGTCAGTCGGTGTTTTGATGCTGGCGATATCGATCTTTTCTTCCGCCGGAGGCAGAGAGGCCAGCTGGGGTACGGCGAGCGACATGAGCGAAAACAAGCCCAGGACGATGGCGACAAACCCCGTCACTCTGACAAACACGGCTTTGATAAACAGCAGGATCAGAATTCCGATCCCAATGATGGACAATGCGATTAATTGTAATTGTGCGACTTCACTCATAGCTCTCCAACTCGTACGTGTGTCGTTCGGTGTCTTCTTGATGCATGATGACGCTCACCTATCGCCGTTGCCGCGCTTCTGGAGCCCCTCCGGCCATCGCCGGGATACCATGTGGGAGCTCTCCCTTCCCTGTCCCTGCGGCAGCTTTATACTTATCGCCCATAGTGGCCACCCAGAAGATAAAGGCCACAAGGATGCAGAAGAAAAATGTGCAGAATGCCATGATCAGCGAGGCACTGCCAAGAGCGGGCGAATAGGCGTAGGGCGACGTATCACGCATCACCCCATACACATGCCAGTGGACGCGGGACGAGGACCGCGCATAGCCCATCAGCGTCATCAGGAGGATGACCATGACCGCATTGAGGACCAAGGAATACCCGGCACGTGGAGGCATGCTGCCCCACACCATCTCGGTGGTCGTCTTGGCACTCTTGAGTAACAGCGCCGTCAACGGCGCGATCGTGAGAATGACGAAGATGACGATCAGTACCTGGGACGTGGAGAAATAATTGATGCGGACGATGGCCGGCACAAAATACCCCCACACTCCAAGAACAATGACAGCAAGACTCGCCACCACCAACACGGCACCCATCACGGCTTTTCCAAACTTCGCCCATCCCGCTGTATCCTGTTTCCCTGCCCGCCAATACATCACGAAACTCATGAACGTAATCAGAATCATGAGGTTCGACACGGTCATTTTGGCCGACATGACGCCGAGGACGCCGAGCAGAGGGTGATGGGCCCCTCCCATTTTCTGGGCCTCTTCGATGCTGGCGACGAGCGAGTGCGGCGTCATCCAGACAGCGAGACAGAACAGCAAACTGATCAGCATCAACAACATGGCCCGCCGATATTTTGACTCTGATCCGGGAATGCGATAGGTAATCCCCAACCAGAAGTAATAGTTCGAACCGAGGAACAGAACGCCGATCAGCATGGCCTGGATGATGAAGAGCCAGGACAGGAACCCTCCCATCAGCGTGATACCCATCTGTTGGTTGTACTGGTAGATTTCCCGCATGAGCCAATAGCCGGCAAACGGCAGGGCCAACAGGCCGAACACGCCGATGAAGTTTCCGACATAGCCCATCCAATCGTAATGCTCCCGATCCTCGGGACTCTTGACCGACAAGTACCGGACTCCGGCATAGGCTCCGCAAATGTACCCACCAAGCACGACGTTGGCGATGAGCCGATGGATATTGATCGGCCACCAGGTCGGATTCCACGTCGCAGCCCAGGCTCGCTCAATCGCCGTGCCTTCCGAAATGACAACCGGGCTGGCCTGGAACGTGGCCCAGGCATTGGGCACAATCATGATGAACAAGGCGAAAAAGTTCAGCAGGAACCCCAGAAACACGTGTACGGTTTTCTTCCGGCCATCCTGCATCGCGTCCCACCCATACCAATAGAGATAGAGCGTCGCGGTTTCCAACAGAAACAGGAGACAGTACAGCAAGAAGGAGGGGAAGAACACATCGGTCAGATAATTCATGAGCTTGGGGTAGAACGCCACCAAGAGAAACAACAAAATGCCCCCGAAGAGCGCGGTGGTCGCATAGGCGGATGTGAGCAGCTTGGTAAACTCTTTCGCGAGCTTATCGTAACGCTTTTCGCCCCCCCTCCAGGCAATGACTTCGCACAGCCAGGCAAAGATCGGCACGCCTAAAACGAACCCGGCCAATAGGAGATGTAACTGGGCAACGATCCAAACAAGATTCCGACTGCTGACGTAAGGAATATCACGATATTCTGTAGGACCCGCGGTTGTTCCCTCAGCTGCAATCCCGATTGAAGGAAGGGCCAGCCATCCCGCCATCAACAAGAGACCTGCGAGCCCGCCGTGACTTCCGACGGTCCGGAGAGCCCGTTGAATCATGCTAACCCCTTGTTGTATGACGCTCACCTCATCACCTCGCAAGTTACGGTTTCGTCCTGGCAGAGGAGTCTTTGGCCGTTCCACCTTCGGCCTTCCCCTTGCCCTTTTCTTTCTGACCTCTGGTTTCTGCCTTTTGTTGTTCCATCGCCTCAACCTGCGCCGTCAGCAATGCAAGACGTTGGGCGTTCTTGTTCAATGCCTCCGCCGGTTTGAATACCGGTTCGGCCAGCACCTCAGGCTTCTTACAGCATTCATGCGGATGGGGAGTCGTCACTGGAAGTATCGACCAAAACATCAGAGAGAACACGACACCTACACCAGCCAGCGAGGTTAAGAGCAATCCCTGATCGGTCGGTACACGCATGAGGTCCCACCGAGTAATGAGTCCTTGATAACTTTCTGAAGTCGGCTGGCAATCCTCCGATATGCGCCGAATGATTTGTCCAAGAATGGATACTCCAATCAAAGATAACGCGATTAACACGCCTGAAGAGATCGAGCCCCAGATTGTCAACTCAAGACCGATTCGTTCTGCCACCGGAAGACCCGTATCCGTAATGTGCCTTAAACTTTCCATTTCAGACATCGAGTGAGACGCGGTAATCGCGTTATCCGTTATAAAGCTCACGATACCCCAGAGGACTGGGAGGAAGAAGGCTCCTACGAGAGCGGCTCTCCACCAAATGGCAAGTCCAAGTCCATCGGGCGGCTCTTTCCGTAGTCGCTCAAGGAAAAACGTACGGCCGACCAGGCCGAGCGCCCAAATGTCGACTGGAATCGAGAGCCAGAATAGGATCTCGAGGCCGATCCCTTCACCAAAGTGCGTGCCAAACACGGCCATGATGATCGGAATCGAAAAGACCGTGACCGGACTGATCAGCAACATCACGACGGCGAGCCCAAATCTGCCTTCAAAATGCACCAATCCCATCGCCAAGAGAAGAACGGCAAAGACCGATTTCACAACCATACCGGTCCAGCAGGCGGACCAGAGGATGCTGAAACCTATTTTCGTCGGAGACATCGATTCGCGTTCTTCAGCCATACCGAATGGGGACCTGCCTAATCCAAGAATTCTCGGTTAATCACTGAGGCAACCGTGAACAACACAATGACCACCATGATGGCGATCCAGCTGATCAGGGCAATCGGTCGTTTAAAAATATTCCGCTCTGGATCCTTATCGAAGAACGGAAGCGACACGAGCAATACCATGAAAATAACCGGCAACGCAACCGCTCC
>CAZAKX010000124.1:0-8744 GCA_964485915.1 uncultured Nitrospira sp.
ATGGGAGCTCGTCATCAGGCCCGTGAGCGTGCCTTGCAGATTTTGTTTCAACACGATATCCACGGGAAGGCCCCTCTCTCTCTCGACGAATTTTGGCATGAATATTCGGTCTCAGATGAGTCTAAAGCGTTTGCCGAACAGTTGGTTCGGGGTGTGATCGAGCATCAGAAGGAGCTGGATGCCTTGATCGGCAAATATGCGACGAATTGGACAGTGAGCCGCATGCCGGTCGTCGACCGCAATATTTTGCGGGCAGGGCTCTACGAGTTATTGTGGCTGGACGATGTGCCTGCGAAGGTGACGATGGATGAAGCCATCGAGTTGGCCAAGCGGTTCGGCGATGACGAGGCCTCAAAGTTTGTGAATGCGATCCTGGACAAGGCCTTGGCAACCGAACTGCGGTTGGCTGACAAACGGGCCGACGCTGCGCGGGTGAAAGGTAAGATGTGAAAGGTGAAAGGTTGATGCAGGGGACAGACGAATCTCCGGACCTCTTTTCACTTTCTACGTCTTACGTTTCACTTTTCACAGTTCACGTCTCACGAGGGGGCCATGATTGATCGCTACACACGTCCACGGATGAAGGCGATCTGGGACCTGAAGCATAAGTATGAAATCTGGCTGGACGTTGAGCTGTATGCGTGTGAGGCCTTTGAGCGGGCCAAGCAGGCTCCGCGTGGCACGGCGGCGAAGATCAGGAAGAAGGCCAAGATCAACGTCGAGCGGATTGCCGAAATCGAAAAGGTGACCAAACACGACGTCATTGCCTTTCTTGAATCGCTGATGGATTCGGTCGGACCCGAACATCGGTTTCTTCACATGGGACTCACGTCCTCCGACATCGTCGATACCTCCCTCGCCGTGCAGATGACTGAGGCGATGGATCTGATCTTGGATGGCGTTGCTGGGTTGCTTGTCGTGTTGAGACGGCAGGCCCTTCGCTACAAGAACCAAGTGATGGTAGGACGGTCGCACGGCATTCACGGCGAGCCGATCTCGTTCGGTCTGAAATTGGCGCTGTGGTACGAAGAGATGTGTCGTCATCAGGAGCGGCTGCGGCAGGTACGGAATGATATCGCCATCGGGAAACTCTCCGGTGCGATGGGGACCTTCGCCCATCAGGGGCCCGAGATCGAAGAGTATGTCTGTGGGAAGCTCGGTCTGAAGGCAGATCCGGTCTCGAACCAAGTCGTCCAGCGGGATCGCCATGCGTCCTATGCGACGGCACTCGCCTTGCTCGCGGCCAGCATTGAGAAAATTGCGACGGAGATTCGCCACCTTCAGCGGACGGAAGTGCTCGAAGCCGAAGAGTATTTCTCCGAAGGCCAAAAGGGTTCGTCGGCGATGCCGCATAAGCGAAATCCGATTATCTCCGAAAATCTCTGCGGCTTGGCGCGGGTGGTGCGCGCCAACAGTCTAGCGGCGATGGAAAACGTCGCACTCTGGCATGAACGCGATATCAGCCATTCGTCCGTTGAGCGGGTGATCATGCCGGACAGCACAAATTTGATCGACTACATGCTGGCCAAAGTCACGGATCTCATCGAACACCTGGTCATCTATCCTGATCGAATGAGACGAAACTTAGAATTGACCGGGGGACTCGTCTATTCTCAGCGATTGCTGTTGGCGTTGATCGAGAAGGGGGCACAGCGAAAAGAATCCTATGAAGCGGTTCAACGCAACGCGATGGCTTCCTGGAGGGGAGGAGGCGGGCTACAGGAATTGGCAGTGAAAGACCCCTTTATTTCACAACACCTGAAGAAAAGTGAGATTGCGGCCTGTTTCAACCCGAAATACTATCTGCGCCACCTCGACCAAATCTATCGGCGGGTGTTTGGGCGGAACAGACATCGTTCTTTCGGTAGCAGAGGGAAGGGAGCGAGATTATGACTCGATTGCTCGTCATAGGACTGACGCTTCTTTGGTTGATAGGGAGTTCCTGGGTATCCGATGCGCAAGCCGTGGCGGATCGAGAGAAACTCCTTACCGATCCTGGAATCTACGGGACGTTTGCTGCTTTTGCGCTCGACGAGGACTGGGGCAGATTAGAGCCGTCGGCTCGTATCGCTTGGCTGGCCACACTGAAGGGTGTGGTGGAGCAGCATCGAGAGCATGTGGCGATCGATCTGTATCTGCTTCGAGGGCTTTCCGATCAGGCCGATCTCTTGTTCAGAATTCATGCGGTGGAATTGCGCGACACACAGGAATTTCTCCTCGATCTGAGAAGCAGCCAGTTTGGGAAACACCTCAAGACAGCCGGGGTTATGCACGGACTCACCAAAAAACCGAATTATGCTCCGGGATTTCCCGAACAGATGAAAGCTGACTTGAAGACGGTCAGTGAGCCTGGCGAGAAACCGTATGCCATCGTGATTCCAATCCGAAAATCAGCCGAGTGGTGGGGCCTTGGCCAAGAAAGACGAGCGGCGATGATGCAAGAGCATACCGAAGCGACGCTGCCCTATCTCAAGACGGTCAAACGAAAGCTCTATCATTCCAGCGGGCTGGATGATCTGGATTTCATCACCTACTTTGAAACCTCCAAGCTGGAGGATTTTCACAGCCTCGTCTTGTCGCTCGAGAAGGTGAAGGAATTTCACTATACGCCTCGATTTGGAACCCCGACCTTCCTCGGCACAAAAAAAGCGTTAGACGAGATCGTTGAATTATTGGCGCAGTGAGCCGAATCATCGAGGTCCTACCATGGCGATAGGGACGCTTCTATATGAAGGAAAGGCCAAGAAGATCTTTTCAATGGAGAATCCGGACCACGTCGTGCAGTATTTCAAGGACGATGCGACAGCCTTCAACGCGCAGAAACGCGGCACCATCGTCGAAAAAGGTGTGATCAACAATAAGGTGTCGGAACGGCTTTTCCGGCTTTTAGAACAAAACGGTATCCGTACGCATTTCGTTGAACGGTTGAGTGAGCGAGAAATGCTGACGAAAAAAGTGAGGATTGTGCCGGTCGAAGTCGTGGTACGTAATGTGGTTGCCGGAAGTTTGGCTAAGCGGCTGGGATTGAAAGAAGGGAACCGGATCGATCCGGCGATTATCGAGTTTTATTACAAGAACGACGCACTCGGCGATCCACTAGTCAATGACGATCACTTGCGACTGATGAATGTTGCCACGCCTGGAGTCCTGCGCGAGCTGCGTGAAATGGGACACGCGGTGAACCAGGTCCTTCAGCCGTTTTTCACTGAGCGAAAGATGCAGCTCGTCGATTTCAAACTCGAGTTTGGCGTCTTCCACAACAAGCTGATCCTGGCGGATGAAATTTCTCCGGATACGTGCCGTTTTTGGGACATGACCACCGGTGAGTCGATGGATAAGGATCGGTTTCGAAAGGATATGGGGAAAATCGAAGAGGCGTATCAGGAGGTGTTGGCACGGGTTTGCGGATGACACAAGGGAGGAAACAGCGGAGATGCTGCGGGCGTATTTAAATTATGGCCTGATTGCGTCGGTGGTGGTCTGGGCGGCGATCATCGGGGTGATGGCGTATCGGTTGAACGAATCGCCCTGGCGCTGGGCCTTCGTTGGTCTGGTGTTTGCCGGAGGGCTGACCGTGGCAGCTATCTTGTGGATCAAAAAATATGTCGATCGCCAGACTCAAGCGGCTGAGCGGAGGAGTCAAGAGTGAAAGCTAAAATTCATGTCACACTCAAGCAGGGGATTCTCGACCCACAAGGGAAGGCGATTGAACATGCGCTGGACTCACTAGGGTTTAAGAATGCGGCTAATGTTCGTGTTGGCAAGTATATGGAGCTGGATCTCCAGGAGACCGATAAAGCGAAGGCCGAGGTTGCGGTTGAGTCAATGTGTGAGAAGCTCCTGGCGAATACGATCATTGAAGAATATCGGTACGAGTTAACCGCATAGGTCCACGGTGGGCATGGTCTTATGAATATCGGCGTCGTTGTTTTTCCAGGGAGTAACTGCGATCACGATTGTCAGTATGTCTTTCGTGACGTGCTCGGACAAGATGTGAGCATGGTGTGGCACAAGGAGACGTCATTGGCTGGTTTGGATGCGGTCATCCTGCCGGGCGGGTTTTCATATGGAGACTATCTCCGTACAGGCGCGATCGCACGGTTTTCTCCGGTCATGCAGGCGGTGAAGCGGTTTGCCGCCGATGGAGGTTTGGTGTTGGGGATCTGTAATGGATTTCAGATCTTGTTGGAAGCGGGGTTGTTGCCTGGTGCTATGCTGCGAAATAAATCGTTGCACTTTATCTGCCGCGAGACCTACGTCAGAGTGGAGAACGCGTCGACGCCCTTTACAAATACGTGCAAGCCCGGTCAGGTACTCAAGATCCCGATCGCTCATGCAGATGGGAACTATTACACCGATCCAGTGACCGTAGCCGGGCTTCAAGCCAATGCGCAGATCATCTTTCGGTATTGCACAGCTGATGGGACTGTCACGCCGGAATCCTGCCCGAACGGTTCGCTTGACAATATTGCGGGTATCCGCAACGCCGAAGGCAATGTACTGGGGCTGATGCCTCACCCGGAGCGCTGCGCAGAAGCGATGATGGGAAACGACGATGGGCGAGCGATCTTCTTGTCGATGATCAGGTCGTGTGAGCGGAAACGATCTGCCGGAGTACGTTAAGCGCGTCGGCCGTCACGGGGAGAATCGAGACCTCGACGATTTGGCCAGATCGGTTCTCAGAGGATTGAAGATGCGAAGTTGTCGCGGTAAAGTATTGAGTCAGCCGGTGAGGGGTAATCTTATCATTCTTTCATACTGAGGAGGGTCACAATGAGACGTGTAGGTGCAGTGTTGGCGGCAGTTGGTCTGTTAACTTTGGGAGTCGGTGTCAATGGTTTTGCTGCGACCGATGATGGCAGCAAGCTGATGATCAAGAGTCCAACAGCTGGCGCCAAAGTAGGGAGCGACGTCGAAGTGGTGTATGAACTCACGAAGGGGAGCCAGGCGACGCATGCCCATTGTTTCGTGGATGGGGAATACCAGAAGGGATGGAAAGGGACGGTTAAGGGGATGTCTCCTGGAACCCATGAAATCAAGGTTGTGGCGGCAAATAAGGATCATGAAACGCTAGCCGCTGAGGCCGCCATTAAAGTTGAAGTGCGGTAAAAAGTTTGGGATTTCCCAAATGTAATTCGACGGACCGGCAAGGCGTATTGGGCGCCTTGCCGGTCCCGTTTTGAAATACTCGCTACTGTGGCATGTGTATCGTGGGCCTATGCCCTGAGCAGGTCAAGGCATCCGGTGAAAGTTCTTGTTATCCTGATTGCTAGGGTATGATACGAGCCAGCATGCCGCCTATCACCAAAGATCTCATCGCTCAGCACAATCTGACGGGCGAGGAATACCAAAAAATCACCGATATTCTCGGGCGTGAGCCCAATCTGACGGAACTTGGCATGTTCTCGGTGATGTGGTCCGAGCACTGTTCCTACAAGAGTTCACGCGTGCATTTGAAGAAGCTGCCGACGACCGGCCCTCGTGTCGTACAAGGGCCTGGTGAAAATGCCGGCGCGATCGATATCGGCGACGGGCTGTGTGTCGTCTTCAAGATGGAATCACACAACCACCCGTCGTTTATCGAACCGTATCAGGGTGCTGCTACAGGAGTCGGCGGTATTCTGCGCGATATTTTTACGATGGGGGCGCGGCCGATTGCGCTGCTTGATTCCCTGCGGTTTGGAGAGCTGCACTCGCCCAAGAATCGCCACCTCATGAAGGGAGTGGTCTCCGGCATTGCCGGTTATGGCAATTGCATGGGTGTCCCGACCGTGGGGGGTGAAATTGTTTTCAACGATATCTATGCGCTGAATCCATTAGTCAATGTGTTCTGTCTGGGGGTGGCTCGTAAAGACAAGATATTCCGTGGCACCGCGGCCGGTGTCGGCAATCCAGTCATCTATTTCGGCTCGAAGACGGGCCGCGATGGCATTCACGGAGCGACGATGGCGTCGGATTCGTTCGATGATGAATCTGAGCAGAAGCGTCCAACGGTGCAGGTCGGCGATCCCTTTACTGAGAAATTGCTGTTGGAAGCCTGTCTGGAATTGATGGAACGCGATGTGCTGGTGGGGATTCAAGATATGGGTGCTGCGGGGCTGACGAGCTCTTCTTGCGAAATGGCTTCACGTGCGGGCAACGGCATCGAATTGGACCTCACGGTGGTGCCTCGACGTGAACCGGGGATGACCCCCTACGAGATCATGCTGTCCGAATCGCAAGAGCGAATGCTGATGGTGGCAAAAGCCGGCATGGAAGACGAATGCCTGGCCATTTGTCGCAAGTGGGATCTGGATGTGGCCGTGGTGGGGAAAGTGACGGCTGATGGGATGTTACGTGTCAAGGATCAAGGGGCGGTCGTCGCTGAAATCCCGGCCAAAGCATTGGCTGACGACGGCCCGCGGTATGAACGGCCCTACCAGCCACCATCCTATCAGGATATGTTGACGAACCTGAATTACGATGCCATCCCTGATGTGAAAGATGCGAACGCGGCGTTGCTGGCGTTGTTGGAATCGCCGACCATTGCCAGCAAGCGGTGGTCGTACGAGCAATACGATCATATGGTGCGAACGAACACCGTAGTCCGTCCAGGATCCGATGCGGCGGTGGTGCGGATCAAGGGCACGAATAAGGCCGTGGCCATGACGGTCGATTGCAATAGCCGCTACTGCCTTCTGCATCCCTACGAAGGAGCTCGTCTCGCTGTGTCTGAGGCGGCGCGTAATCTGGTGTGTTCCGGCGCTGTCCCGATCGGCTTGACCGATTGTCTGAATTTCGGCAATCCGGAACGTCCCGATATCATGTGGCAGTTTGTCATGGCGATCGAAGGGATGAAAGATGCCTGTGAGCATTTCCAGATCCCGATCGTCAGCGGGAATGTCAGCTTTTATAACGAAACCAATGGGCTCTCGATTTATCCTACCCCCATGTTGGGGATGGTTGGGCTGATTGAAAATGCCGAACGAACGATGACCCAGTGGTTTAAGGCCGAAGGAGATGATGTGTTCTTGCTCGGCTCTTCACGAGAGGATTTAGGAGGGACTGAGTACCTCAAGGTCGTTCACGCTCGAGAGCAGGGATCACCACCCTACTTGAGCTTGGAGAAGGAAAAGGTGTTGCATGAGTGCGTCCTTTCACTGATTCATGACGGGCTTCTTCAGTCCGCGCACGACTGCTCGGAAGGCGGTCTTGCCGTTGCGTTGGCTGAATGTTGCGTGTCCGGCCCTGAACAGACCATTGGTGCTGTGATAAGATTGACGAGAGGCCGGCTGAGAAAAGACGCTGTTCTTTTCGGCGAAAGTCAGTCGAGGATTGTGATTTCTGCAACGCCGGCTCATCGACAAGCAATTCTCGACCGGGCGGTTCGGTATGGGGTCCCGGTCGAACTGATCGGGTCGATTTCAGGAAGCAGTTTGGTTGTGTACGTGGGAGACGAACAGTCGACGGAAAAAGTCATTGATCAACCGGTTGTGATGCTGCATGACCGGTGGGCATTATCGTTAGAACGAACGTTACGCGAAGACTAGTCGAGTCGATTGGACGACGAGGGGTATGAACTACGAACTGCCGATCATCTCGCCCGATAAGTTTCACGACGAATGTGCGGTCTTCGGCGTCTTCGGCCACGAGGAAGCCGCCAATCTGGCCTATCTGGGGTTATACGCCCTACAGCATCGAGGACAAGAGGCCTCCGGAATTGTTTCAGGAGATGGAGAGCAATTCTCCGTGCAGAAAGGCATGGGTCTGGTTGCCGATATTTTTCATAAATCGGTGTTGGAGAAGCTGCCTGGTCATATGGCCATCGGGCACAATCGCTATTCTACTACCGGTGGTAACGATTTGAAGAATGTGCAGCCGCTCATCGTGAACTTTGCGTTGGGCAATCTCGCGTTAGCGCACAACGGTAATCTTATCAATGCTCAAATGCTTCGGCACGAACTTGAAGCCTATGGAGCAATCTTTCAATCGACATCGGACAGCGAGGTCATTATCCACCTTATTGCGCACTCACGCGCGGGTTCTTTTCTCGCACGGATCGTCGATGCGCTGAGTCAGGTGCGAGGGGCGTTTTCGGTCGTGTTGATGACCGACAATGGTCTCATCGCTGCGCGTGATCCCTATGGACTCAGGCCGCTGTGTATCGGGCGGCTGCGCAGCAGTTGGATCGTGGCGTCGGAGACCTGTGCGTTTGATTTGTTGGACGCCGAGTATGTCCGCGAGGTTGAGCCTGGCGAATTGATTGTAATCAGCGATCAGGGGCTCGACAGCCACCATCCGTTTCCCAAAAAGGATCCGGCGATGTGTGTGTTTGAGTATGTGTACTTTGCCAGGCCCGATAGTCGAATTTTTGGGGCCAATGCCGTCTATGCTACCCGCAAAGCATTGGGGCGACAGCTGGCGAGCGAGTCCTGGGTGCCGGCTGATGTGGTGATCCCGGTTCCGGATTCCGGCGTGCCGGCGGCGCTCGGCTATGCTGAAGGTGCAGGAATCAGGTTCGAAACCGGATTGATCCGCAATCACTATGTGGGGAGGACATTCATTGAGCCGGAGCAATCAATTCGCCACTTCGGTGTGAAGGTGAAATTGAACGCCGTGCCGGAGGTGTTGGAAGGGAAACGGGTGGTCGTCATCGATGATTCTCTCGTTCGAGGTACGACGAGCCGTAAGATCGTCAAGATGATTCGACAGGCCGGGGCAAAAGAAGTCCACATGCGGATCAGCTCACCGCCGATTCTTTCGCC
>CAZAKX010000125.1:0-5966 GCA_964485915.1 uncultured Nitrospira sp.
AGTGCACAATCGGCTGAATCTGAGATCGGGCAACGACGCGGAACCGTTCTCCCCAACGGCTCGCCATGGCCAACGTCGTCTTTCCCGTACCGCCCTTTTGGTGGAGAAATGCGACCGTGCGCATGGATCCCGCTCACGCAGCGGTTGGCCACCGATGTCGAATCCGCCCCCCGACAACTGTCATCATCACCCGACCACGTAAATGCCATCCGGCAAACGGCGTATTCCGCCCCTTTGAGTGGAACTGTTCGGGATCAACCACCCATTCACAAGCACGATCCACCACGACAATGTCGGCCGACGACCCGGGTGACAGCGTGCCGCCCGGCAATCCCAACAGCCCGGCCGGCTTGCTGGTCAAACACTGCACGGCGCGCTCCAGAGACAAGACGCCCCTCTCGACGAGCCGTAGCGTCAGTGCCAACGCCGTCTCCAATCCGACAACCCCGAATGGGGCTCGATCCATGCCCCACTGTTTTTCATATTCCGCATGAGGAGCATGGTCCGTCGCAATCGCATCGATGGTCCCGTCTGCAAGCCCCTCCAGTAATGCGTCCCGATCTCGCTCGCTCCGTAGGGGCGGATTCATCTTGGCATTGACCCCTTGTTCACAAACCACGCTATCCGTCAGCGTGAAGTGATGCGGGCAAACCTCGGCGGTCACCGGCAATCCCTTGGCTTTCGCTTGGCGCACCAAGTCCACTCCAACCGCCGTGCTGAGATGCGCAACATGCAGGCGTGCACCCGTGTCTTCGACCAGCTTGATGTCGCGAGCGATCATTCGAAACTCCGCACCTTTCGGAATGCCCCGTACTCCCAGCGCTTGGGACACCGGTCCTTCGTTCATACAACCACAGCCAGACAGGATGAGATCTTCGCAATGGTCGATGACGGGCAAACCAACGTCTGCTGCCTGCTTCATTGCCTCCTTCATCATGTGATCGTTCATCACTGGCCGACCATCGTCTGACACCGCGACACATCCGGCTTCCTTCAACGTTCGAAAATCAGTCAACTCATGTCCAGCTACCCCCTTCGTAATCGCTCCAATCGGATATACCTTGGCACGATCAGCTTCCCCGGACTTTCCCCTGATCAACTGCGTCACTGTCGGTTCGTCGTTCACCGGCTTGGTGTTCGGCATGCAGCAGATCGATGTAAAGCCCCCCGCCACCGCTGCAGCCGTCCCTGTCGCAATCGTTTCTTTATATTCGTACCCCGGTTCACGCAAATGGACATGGAGATCGATGAGGCCCGGCAATACCAGCAACCCTGTCACATCCAGATGCTCAGCCCCCTGAGGAGGAGGCACGTCTGGCGAGACCACCGCGTCGATTACTCCATTTCTGATCCACACATCCGCTTCGCCATCCCACCGACCTGGATCAAGAACCCGCCCACCCGCGAGGACAAGGACAGAAGGCTCCCCCGGTGTGTTCCACCTATTGACCATCCATCACCATCGGTCTAGACTTCTGTACCCAACGCTTCCCACGAAAGGAGTCCGCTGATGAACGACCACCCCATCCATGAGCATCACAATCATCGGCATGGTGCAAACTGCGGGCATCCGGCCGTCTCTCATGATGGCCACACTGATTATCTGCATGATGGGCACCTACACCATCTGCACGGCGACCATGTCGACGAACATCGGCTCGACATCACCACACAGAACCCGGCAGGATGTACGCCGACCCATCGCTGCGAGGGGCATGAGGCCGGACATCGCCATGGCACGAACTGTGGACATCAAGCAGTGCCGCACGGAGACCATATCGATTATCTGGTCGCCGGCCACTTGCATTTCACCCATGGCGCGCATTGTGATGACCATGGAGTCTTACAACTCGCCTAGCAATTCATTTTCGGTGTTGACTCAGGACGTCTGACTCGGAGGCGCCCCGAACTCTCCGCTCAGTCGTTGCAGAAATCCTCTCACTTCAGCAGGCCGCATTTGATCATGCGGTATTTCGACGTGCAGAAAGACGCCGTCTCGTAATGCGAACAAGCCGTGAGCGATACGGTGGTGATTCTCCACGCCGACTCCGAACGCCAGAACAAAGGCCTCGCGACTGGACTGATCCGCGCAACAGAGGGAATAGCCAGCTGATTGGACGTTGGGATGAAACCGATCGACTTCCTCCCAATGTTCGGCGTGATCAGCCGACACATGGACAATCCGAACATTCGGCAAACGCTCGTCTCGGCGCTCCTCAAGCTCCACAATCTGCGCAAGGCACGCATGCTTTTGAATGTTCGGCAACGTCGAGACCACGACTAGCCCCTGCCGGAGTTCTGCAGCCGTGAGCGGCTTGGCTGACAACCGAGCGGCAGGAATGACGAACTCGGCCGTTAATCGCTCTCCGCGAGACGGAACCCGTCCCTGTAGATAAATGAGATGGTCTCCGAGGTCCGCCGATCGCATCATATTTCACCCGTTCACTTCAATGCGGCAACATCGTTAATGTCGCGATGGTCACCATTCCCGCGATCATCATGGCAAACTGCCAGACTCCCTTGGCCGCACCGACTCGCCCATGTAGACCGGGCACCAAGTCTGCTAAGCCGATGTAGAGAAAACTCGCCGCCGCCACACTGAGAGCATAAGGGACGATCGCCTCCGCATATCCGAGGCCTCCATACGCAGCGACAACCCCCGCGAGGGTTCCCATTCCTGAAAGGGTATTCCAGAAGAAGGCTTTCCACCGGGAGAAGCCGCTCGATAAGAGAATGGTGAAATCACTGAGTTCTTGTGGAATTTCATGGCCCAAGACCGCGAGCGTCGTCACCAACCCGAGGCCTGGTGAAGCCACGCAGGCCGCACCGATTGCTATGCCGTCGGCCATGTTGTGAACCGCATCTCCGATCAAAATCAGCATCCCGGTCTGTCTGCCTGCCCCATGAGCGTGACCTCCGCCGTGCGTATGATCATGATCATCCCTCCCATCTCCATGCGAATGTCGCCAGATCACCGTCCATTCCAGCACAAAGAACAGAACGAGCCCGGCCAGGATCGACAGCCCCACTTCGTAAATGGGAATGTGTTCCAACGCTTCGGGGATCAGCCCGATCATTGCGGTGGCCAACATCGTGCCCGTGGCATAGCTCAACAGATACGGCATCACCCGATGCCGCCAACCGTCGGGAATAAATAAGACGACGGCAGCGGGCAGCAAAGCCCCCAGGCTCCCAAGCAGACCCATCCAGATCACAAACCACCAGGTCGACTCGCTCGGCAAGCTCACTGCACATCACGCTGGCCAAATTGCCCCTCGAGAAGATGGATCATGATCGGATCGACTCTTTCAGGCGTCATGAGGAAGACCTTCCTGCTTGATCCTCGGCAGGAGCTCAGCCAGATTACAGGGCTTATGGTTGATGTCGAGTTGCGGGAGGATGATCTTCTCTATCCCAAGCCGGCAGGCCGATTTCGCAGTCGAATCTTCACGGATCAGTCCTGCAGCTCGCTCCCTATCGGCGCTCACCTGCCAGAGTGCCTTCCTCCCGTGATCACTCATGCCAAGGCCTCATGCTCCGACAGTTCGATCACCCGCGTCTTCACCAGTCCTCGTTCGCCGAATGAGACACGCCGACGCCAGGGAAGCCACACGCCACTGACATCCTTATATTCATTGACGTAACTCTCCATTCCGATCACGGCCTGCCCATCGAGCGAGAAATAGGTCATCACATAGTGGCTGGAATATTGTTTTCCATCCGGGACGTGATCGCAGCGCTCGATGGTATTGACTCGCCGTTCCGTCATCGGCGTAATCCGCCCGATCTGGGTGTACTGACCATCCTTGATCCGGTACCAAGAATCGAGTCGCCCCCCGGTCAGCAGCACACGGCGGCCTCGCGGGTGCGGGACAGCGGGATCATCGTGGGGATCGAAGGACAGCACATATTTCCCGTCGCCCTCCTCAAATGCGGAAAATGCCAAGTGCATCCCCTGTGTCCAGAGTCGTTCTCGCACCCACTCTTGGAGTGCCGCGTCGGCTCCATCCAACTGCACCGTCGTCTCCTTCCTAGGCACCAGACTGACGCTGCCGCTGTAGATACGCCCCTCATCGTTGAGCGAGAGTCTCGCTCGATAGCCTCCAAAGCCGGCCGGCCACCGATACATGCGACCATGGGCGTCCTGAACCACCCGGCGGGCCGCCGGATCATCGGCAGGCGTTGCCGCTTGGCTCGCCATCGGTTTCATCGTCTCACTCCCTTGCATCATGACGTCCTCCTTGTCGCACCACTCCATCGTTTCGTTTGGCGCTTCGTCTGGCGGACCGGCTTCACAAGACAGGTCTCCAAGCCTTCGAGAAATCGTTGCCAGAGCACGCGCCGACCGATGACCACGACCATAGCCTGAGATGGTGTCCTGCCGTGGTAAGGTGTAAGAGCCAGCGAGCCCATCACCCATTGCAACTCTTGAAACCCTTCCAGGCCATGAACCGTGACAAACCCCTTCATGCGAATGACCGATCGTTGAAATCGCTTCAACCAGGCTTCCAGAAGAACGGGATCGAACGGCTTCAGGATTTTGAAGCTTCCGCTCTGATACCCCGCTGCGGAATTCTTGAGTGTCTCAGGAATCACGGAAGCATGAGCACGCCTTGTTGCCTTGAACAGTCGTTCGATGGGCACATCCGCATGCACCGCTCTCACGAGCGTGACATTGGGATTCGCCGTCTTGATGCGCCGTTCGATCACATCAGCCTGTCGCTTGTCGACCTGATCGAGTTTATTCAACACCACGATGTCGGCGTGATTGAGATGTTCCTCTGCCGCAGCCCAGTAGGCGCCAAGCTTCAAAAATCGTGGCGCATCGACCAGCACGATGACGGAGGCCAACTTGCCTCTGGCCGAACCCTTCTGCGGAGCGGCCAGCGCCTTTTCCACCCCTAGAACGACTTGTCCGGTGTCTGCCAAACCTGTCGTTTCGATGAAGAGCGGGGCGCCCTTGGACTTCCCTACCAAGTGCCCGACTTTTTCGCTGAACTCTCCCGACAAGTCGCAGCAGATACAGCCGCTCAGCAGAGCCTCCAGTTCGATATCATTTGAGCGTGGATGGTCATGAAGCAACGCTCCATCCACATCGACTTCTCCAAACTCATTCATCAGCACGGCCGGCTTCACCCCCCTATCCAGTTCGCGCGCCAGTGCCCTCTTAAGCAGAGTGGTTTTCCCGCTCCCCAGAAATCCGGCGATCACATAGATCGGTGTCGCCTTGGCACTGCGCTGGACATGATCAGTGCTGGTCATGATGTGCCCCCTCCTTGCCGACCAATTCCTCCACATCGGAGAGTCCGACCTCGTTAGCGGTCTTATGAATCTTGTACTGTTGGGTATGGCCAGGTCCCTCGAGCACGGCGATCACGGTTTCAATCGGCGGACAGCCTGGTTCACGACATTCCAATTCCGTGACCATGACAATCGTCTCGCCGTTGAGATGAAACACCCCTCTGGTCCAGGCCTTAATTCGATCAGCCTGATCGACAGGTATGGTCCGCTTCCCACCAAACAGGTTCATGTCCGATCCTCAATGCCATGAACGGAAAAGAGTGACACCACCCCGTCACTGGCGCCGGTCGCCAACCAGGAATCAGTGGAGCTCCAGGCCACGCACGACAGTCCACCGGTCTTGTTCACCTCTTGGTTTAACAGTGGTTTGGTCGTCTGTGGCTCCCAAAGACAGAGCAACCCGTCTTCTCCTACCGTTGCCACGATGGACCGACTGGGATGACAGGCGATTTCTTGAATCCACCCCAGATGTCCCTTGAAGAGGCGACCGCCCGTGCCCTCGAATTTCTTCATATTCCACGAGACGAGGGACGGACCGGACGCGGTGAACAGATTGAGACCGTTATGATCAAATCGAACCGAGGTTACCTTCACCGGATAGCCGGACATGTGCCAGTTCTGATCGCTGTCCGTACGGAAGAGATGGACTGACCCATCGAGGTTTC
>CAZAKX010000125.1:6066-8694 GCA_964485915.1 uncultured Nitrospira sp.
TGCCAGTTCTGATCGCTGTCCGTACGGAAGAGATGGACTGACCCATCGAGGTTTCCCGAGGCCAGATATTCCCCGCTCGGACTCACTGCGATCGTCAACAGAGCCCCGTCATAGGGAAAGGGCCGAATCGGCTTCTCTTGTCCGATCTTCCATAGCCAGGCCCCACCATAAGCCGAGGCGAGAACCCCACCGCCACGCGGCATCCAGGTCACGGCTGAAATCGTCGTCTTATATGCTGGAACTTCTGCGGCAAGTTGAGGGGTATTCGTGGGATTGATACTCCAGATTCGAAGGGTTCTTCCCGCCGAGGCAGCCAAAAACTGACCATCCGGCGACCAGGCCAGATGTTCCACCCACGAGCTTTTTGCTCCAAGAGGCAGCATGGCTCGCTCTTCACCCGTGTCCGTGTTCCATAGTCGGATGAGACCGTCCTGCCCCCCCGTCGCCAACTCTTTCCGCTTTGGATGCCAGGCCAGCACTAAGGCCGACTGCTGATGTCCCTTTAGTTCGCAGACCGGCTTGAGGGAAGCCGTCTCCCAGACGGCAACCTGGCCCGATGCCGAGCACGCAGCGAACCTCCTGCCACCAGGAGCAAAGGACACACGATGGACATAATCGCTGAGCAGCGCCTGACCGATCTGGCTCAGCGTGACGGCTGCCTGGCGTTTCGCTAAACGAGGCATGACCGAAATCCCTTCGTCAGCGCGTCACGATTCAAATCTTTCCCGATAAACACCAGCTGGTTATTGCGAACCTCTCCAGACTTCCACGGGCGATCAGCTTTGCCGTCGAACAGCATGTGCACCCCCTGGAACACGAACCGATGATCACGTCCTTCGACGTTGAGAATGCCCTTCATCCGATAAATGTTCGTGCCCATGGTGCTCAGCACTTCACGGAACCAGTCGTTCACCTTTCCTTCATCGACCACTCCGTCCTCAACGAACGCCACGGAGAACACACTCGGATCATGCTGATGCGCTTCCTCTCCCAGAAAATTCGGGTCGATCTCGAGCTTGCGGCTCAGATCGAATGCGCCGATATTCAGCAAGCGATTGATCTCGATTCGCGCATCCTTCGTCCGGTGAATCTTGGCCATCACGTTGATCGCCCGGACACGTGCCTCTAATTCATTGACCTCTCCTGCTGGAACGAGGTCAATCTTGTTCAACAAGATGACATCGGCAAAGGCGATCTGCTCCTTCGCTTCGGGACTCTTGTCCAGATGTTCCCAGATGTGCTTGGAGTCGACGACGGTCACGAT
Source organism: uncultured Nitrospira sp. (assembly GCA_964485915.1). Taxonomy (GTDB): domain Bacteria; phylum Nitrospirota; class Nitrospiria; order Nitrospirales; family Nitrospiraceae; genus Nitrospira_D. The sequence goes on from CAZAKX010000125.1 coordinate 7,331, forward strand.
GCCGTCCAGCAGAAGCCGCCGCTTCATCTCATCATCGACGAAGAACGTCTGCGCAACCGGGGCCGGATCGGCCAGTCCGGTCGTTTCGATCACCATGTAGTCAAATCGGTCCTTGCGCTTCAGAAGATTGCCGATGATGCGAATCAAATCGCCTCGCACGGTGCAGCAGATACAGCCGTTGTTCATCTCAAAAATCTCTTCATCTGCCCCGATGACCAGCTGATTGTCGATGCCGACCTCGCCGAACTCGTTCACAATCACCGCTACTCGCTTTCCATGCTCCGTCGTCAGAATCCGATTGAGCAGGGTTGTCTTCCCCGCCCCCAGGAAACCAGTCAACACCGTGACCGGTACTGGAGCCATCATCTCGGTAGTCGTCGCCATGACACACCTCCTCCTCTCATAGGCCGCGAAACTATATTTTCAGACACCTTCTGCAGGAGAAGATCGGGTGCCGTTCTTCAGGGCACTGAAGAACGCCCAACCCCTTGAGTGCCGATTTCCGGGAGGCGGAAAACGACGACTACCCGATCTTCCCCGCACAAGGTGCAGAGAGACATAATCGACAGAGCGATTGATCAAATTGACTAATTAGAAGGAGAAGAAAGGAGGACCGCGGACAGAATCAGATGAGCGGGGAACGAACTTGAAGATAAGATTCAGCAGAGAGGTTGTCGTGACTAGAACAGGAACAAGGACTGGCGGTGGCGTGACTGAATGCAATCCAGCGCTGGCAGCATGATCCAGCCAAGCACAGACATCTTGATCGGAATGTTCGTGGGATGTACCGGCCGCAAAGGTGTGTTCCAACAACAACGGCTGGAGTGTCAGCACCAACAGCACATAACCCAGGACAAGCGCCCAATGGCCAGCCTTATTGATGAGTCGTGTCATCGGCATTGCGGGCACCAACCAAAAAACTCCAAGGCATGACCGTCTACGGAGAATCGAGTTTGTTCTTCAATGAGCTTCGTCAACTTCTTCAATGGGCACAACATCAGATCGATGATTTTCCCACAGCCTCGGCATTGAATATGATGATGATGGGCCCGTCCGTGCACCACTTCATAGCGCATCTGCCCTTCATGAAACCCGACGGCATTCACCAGGCCAAGCTCTTGGAGCATCGCAAGGTTACGGTAGACCGTCACAAGATCAATATCCGTCCTGGCCTTGAGCAAACCCGCATGCACCTCAGCCACTGTAATGGGAAGGGTATTCCGCTCAAGCACGGCTAGAATGGCCTTTCTGGCCTTCGTCAACTTCTTGCCGCCCGCCTTGAGGCTATCGATGATCGAGGTCGCCATGTGTTTCTATTAAATGCAGGTTGTTTGCATTTAACAGTTTCCGCTGTGGCATGTCAA
>CAZAKX010000126.1:0-8686 GCA_964485915.1 uncultured Nitrospira sp.
AGGCCCAAGAAGCCGATCGCAAAATTCAACCAGGGGAGTATGAGTTCAATGGAGCAATGCCTCCGGCAGAGATTCTTTCAAAACTGCTGACGGGACGAGTTCTGCTTCACGCAGTGACGATCCCAGAAGGCTATACGATCAATCAGATCGCCGATGTCCTTGAGGGACAACATATTACGAGCCATACTGAATTTCTCCGGATGGCATCGGACAGGTCATTCATCACGACACTCGGAATTTCTGCGGAAACCGTTGAAGGGTATTTGTTTCCCGATACCTATCGCTTTGCCAGAGCCACGCCTGCAAAGGAGGTCATTCGAACGATGGTGGATCAGCTTGGCCGTGTTGTGACCGAGGACTGGCAGGCGCGAGCGAAGGAAATGAATTTGACGTTCCATCAGGTTCTCACGTTGGCCTCGGTGATTGAAAAAGAAACCGGTGCGGGGGACGAACGTCCGCACATTGCTTCCGTCTTCCACAATCGATTGAAGAAGCGCATTCCCCTGCAAAGTGATCCAACAGTCATCTATGGATTACCGAATTTCGACGGAAACCTCCATAAAAAAGACCTGTCCCATTCCAGTCCCTACAACACCTATCGCTGGGCGGGTTTACCGCCTGGCCCTATTGCGAGTCCCGGGGCTGACTCAATCCGGGCCGCACTGTATCCAGCGCCGTCCAAATATCTTTATTTCGTCTCGAGGAACGATGGCACGCATCACTTTTCAGCCACTCTGGTGGAACATAATAGAGCCGTTGAAAAGTATCAGAAGCGACCGTTTCGAAGAGGGCCTCATTCACAAATCTCCGTTGTTCCGGGCGATAGCAATGTGGCCTATTGGAAAGGAGTTTCATAAAGGATGTCTGCATGGAACCTGCCTGTTCTCATCGATCACACGGTTCTGAGACCGGATGCCACCAAAGCTGATGTGTTACGGCTGTGCCGAGAGGCGCGAGACTATGGCTTTACTGTCATTTTTGTCCCGCCATGCTACGTCGATGAGGCAGTCGAAGCAGTGGCAGGGACTGCAATTCGAGTCGGCATTCCTATTGGGTTTCCCTTGGGCGGACATACCACAAAGACCAAGGTCGCAGAAGCTGTTGAAGCGGTGGCTCGTGGCGCCCGAGTATTGGACATGGTTCTGAATGTCAGTCGGCTGAAATCAGGTGCGCATGACCTTGTGCGAGCGGACATTGCCGACGTGGTGCACGCGACGCCTGGTGTTGAGCACAAAGTGATCCTTGAGACCTGTTACTTGACACAGGAGGAAAAGCGAATCGCCTGTCACCTAGTGGTTGAAGCTGGGGCGGATTACGTGAAGACTTCAACCGGCTTCGGCCCATCGGGCGCGACCGTCGAAGATGTGCGTGTACTGAAAGAAACCGTTTCAGGGCGAGCAAAAGTCAAAGCCTCGGGCGGTATTCGTGATTGGAAGACGACCTTAGCGATGCTGGAGGCGGGAGCTGACAGAATCGGGACCAGTGCCAGTCTGAAAATCCTCGATGAATGGCGGGTGGGATGACATTGGCCCGGATAAATGGCAGTTCAGTGAACGATCCGTGCCGACTTCAGATGTGAGTTGCGAATCCTCAGCTCGACTCCCTCAAAATATTTTCAGCGATATCCACTGATGAACTTTTCGATAGAACAGCAGTGGACCTCGTGCCTAGGTCCTCTCGGATCCCCGCATCGGTTCCATACGTACCTACATCGCTTTACGGCGATTTGGTAGAGTGTGCGCATGATTAATCGGATCATTCTGCTCGTCATTGATGGGTTTGGCATTGGGGCGTTGCCGGATGCAGTCGACTACGGCGATGCCGAGGCCAATACCCTCGTGCATTTGGCTGAGACAGTCGACGGCTTGCAGGTGCCGAATCTTGAGATGCTTGGGCTGGGACATGTCGCCCAAATCAAGGGCGTACGGATTATGGCACAACCAAGTGGCTCCTTCGGACGGCTGGGGTTCGTCTCGCCGGGCAAAGATTCCATCGTCGGGTACTGGGAAATCAGCGGGGTGATCCAGAGCGATCCCCAGACGATCTGCAGTTCCGGTGTGCCCATCAAGATTGTGGACATCGTCGAACAGATATTGGGTAGAAAAGCGATCGGGAAGAACGTCTCTACGATGGGGGCCATGCTCCACCAACATAGCATGGAACATATGGCCACCGGGGCGCCGATCGTATGGACTGATGGGTGGAATACGTGCTTTCTCGCCATGCATGAATCCGCCATGATGCCGGTGGAATTCCAGCAACGATGTCGCGAGATCCGAAAAGCGGCGAAAGATGCGGGGAGTTTCATTCGCGTCGTTGCGCAGCCGGTTATCGGCGGGCACGATCTGCTTCGGCCGAAGGTTGGACGGAAAGATTTTGTGATGGAGCCGCCGGGCTTGACGATGTTGGATGTCTTAAGCCGATCCGGCCACATGGCGATGGGAGTCGGAAAAGTCTACGACCTCTTTACCGGGCGTGGGTTCACGAAAGCGTTTCCCGTTGCATCAGGACTCGCGGCCTTGGAGGAGGTGATCGGCATGTTGAGTAAGATGCCCCGAGGTCTTGTTTGTGCCAGCCTGGATCTGCTATCTGATGATGCTGCCCAAGCGGCCACAGCCTTACAAGACTTTGATCGTCGGCTGCCTGATTTATTCGAGAAGCTGCGCCTCGGCGATATGGTGATCATCACGGGTGATCATGGAAGAGATTTGTCCTTGCAGGGGCGGACCTCTACTCGAGAATATGTGCCGGTGTTCGTGACCGGGCCCAAGCTTGCGCAAGGGGTCGATTTAGGGACCAGACCGACTGCCGCTGATGTGGGTCAGACGATTGTGGAGGCACTGCGAGCCGAGCGATTATTGGTCGGCGACAGTTTTCTCGATGCCCTCAGGCCAGGGTGAAAACGGGTAAGGAAAGAGAAGCAATGCCTCCTGAGCAACGTCTCCAAGAATTGGGGCTCGAATTACCAGCTCCGCCGAAGCCAGTGGCGAACTATGTACCGGCTGTTCAAGTCGGAGACCTCCTCTTTCTTTCCGGTGTGTTACCCTCACGTGATGGTCAACTCATCATGACCGGCAAGCTTGGACAGGGGATTACGATCGAGCAGGGAGTTGAAGCGGCACGTGTGGCCGTCTTGAACGGTCTGAGTATTGTGAAGCACGAGATCGGGTCGCTTGATCGGGTGAAACGGATCGTCAAAGTAGTCGGGTACATCGCGTCGGCCACGGGGTTTACTGATCATCCGCAAGTGCTCAACGGTGCCTCGGATCTGCTTGTCTCACTGTTTGGAGACGCGGGTCGTCATGCGCGTGTCGCTGTTGGCGCGGCAGAGTTGCCACGCCAGGCACCAGTGGAGATTGAACTGATCGTCCAGATTACCGTCTAGCCCACCTTGACTCTGCAAAAAATCGCTTGTTAAAGTCGACCTACATTGTTTGTAGCACGCTATCTGTCCCTGATGCTCTCCGATAGACCAGTGATGTACCGAATTTCAATGACCACTCCATTGCTCGTTTGGCTCCTGCTCGTTCTCTGTGAAGGAAGCAGCTCAATGGCAAGCGCCAAGCAGGCGGCCATTACACTCTCCTCTCCCACGGCAACTCCTGGTTCTACGTTGATTGTGAGTGGGGAGGGGTTCGGACATTTTAAGTCAACCCAGTTCAATCAGGTTGTTGTTAATGGAGTTTCGGCTTTAGTGCAGCGGTGGGAGCCGGAGTCCATCGAAATCAAGGTTCCGTTTAAAGCGACCAGTGGGTTTGTTGAGGTGCTGATCGGAAAGAAGACTCTGCTCGCCGGACATGTGGGTATTGTGACTCCGTCCATCGAATCCATCTCACCTACCGAAGCAGAGCGTGGCTCGACCCTGCAGATCACCGGCCGTTACTTCGGCATGTCCGCGGGAGCGAGAGATCCCAATACGATGTTCGGCGTGAATGATGTGATGGTGGGAGGGGTCAAGGTCCGGCCACGGCGATGGAAGGATGATAAAATCGAGGTTGAAATTCCTTCGAATGCAGTGAGCGGCGATGTCGTCGTTCGTCTCGCGTCATCTGATCCTCTGCCGAATGGGGCATGCTGTTCACCCGTTGAGTACCTTGTCAGTAATCCGGTTCCGCTCACACTCATTCCGTCTGTGCGAGTGGACCCGCTCAGCGGTCCGGTAGGGACGAAAGTCGTCCTGTTCGGTCAGGGGTTCGGGGATATCAAAACGTCGATAGATGATGCCGTCTTGATCGGCGGGCATCCGACCACGATCGCTCAATGGAAAGACGATGCCATTGTGGTGCATGTCCCACTCGATGCAGAGTCTGGTCCGGTCGTGCTGCGACACAAAGGACAGGAGCGCGTCGTCGGTCAGTTTACCGTGCACATTCCCCGCGCCATTTCTATGAGTCCGACCAGTGCGCCTATCGGGACGTTGCTGCGCATCAACGGCGAGCACTTTGGGTTTTACTCCGAGAGTGGCTCCACTCCGTACAATTTTATGGATTTCAATACCGGTGAGAATCGAGTTGAGATCGGCGGCGTACCAGCCGTCATCTATCGATGGAATGACGACCGCATCGATGTCTGGGTGCCGTTCAGCGCCAAAAGCGGCAAGGTGATCATCTACCGAAGTGCCAACAAGCCGAATGTCGGTGGACTCTGTTGTGCCGAGCGAGGGACCGTGGCCGTCGAGGCCGGAGACTTCACTCTTGCAACGCCGGTCGTTGAGTCGTATGACCCAAAGTCTGCGGGATTAGATGCCACTGTCACCATAAAGGGGAAAGGTTTCGGGACCTTTCTCAAGACGGCTGAACATGCCGATCTTGGACTGAATCAGAAGGCCTATAAACGCCGAACTGATCTTGAAATCAACGAACCAGATGCGCATGACACAGTCATCTCGAATGTCTCACGGACAGAAGTGCTCTTCAACGGCGCTGCCGCTATGGTTCAGTCATGGACCGATCACGAGATTGTGGTCACGGTGCCGCACCGTAATTTGTACGGCATCGGAAAGAAAGGAGATTTCTTTGATGACCTGGCGACTGGTCCGTTGGTCGTGCGCCGAGGGTCTTGGGATGTGCTTCCCGATGGTACCTGCTGTTCACCGAAGAAGTGGTTGACCCTCGAAGCCGGGCAGTTCACCATCGAAGCGAAGGGACTTCCTGACGATGGGTACTGGAATAACAACAGACCGGATGCGAACACCAACCAATAATGCCGCTCCAGTTTCACTTTGGCCAATCTCTTCGTCGTAACGCGTGTATCGCTCTCTTCCTCTCCACACTGGGGCTTCCTCAATTCGCTGGAAGCACAGATTCTACGCTCTCCGTCACGACGCAGGGTAGTACCACAACCTCCACGTTACTGAGCATCCAGTTTCAGACGCTCCAGAATGGTTGGGCGGTTGGAACCGGAGGGACGATTCTGCGGACCACCGACGGCGGGAAGAAATGGAAGCGAGTCCCGAGTGGTACCTCGTCCTTATTAACCTCCGTATTTTTCGTCGACTCATCGAATGGATGGGTGGTAGGGGCAGACGGACTACTGAAGTACACGACTGATGGTGGACATTCATGGTCCTCGCAATCACTGGATACGCAGCAGCCGCTATACGGACTGTACTTTACCTCTCCCATGGTTGGATGGGTGGTTGGGGGAAGCGGCACGATTTTTCATACAACTGATGGCGGTAAGAATTGGATAGAGCAGGTCAGTGGTACGACAGCTGCCCTCTATGCGACTCATTTTCTGAATGACCGAAAGGGGACGGTCGTCGGCGCGCTCGGGACCGTTCTGTCGACCGAGGATGGAGGTCTGACATGGACCCCACAAGAAACGCAGCACGCGGTGACCTTATTCGATGTCTTTTTTACGGATTCCAGAACCGGCTGGGTTGTCGGCAATGCCGGAGCCTTGTTTCAAACGACGAACGGTGGGGCCAAATGGGTTGATCACACACTGCCCTGCGGAAAAACCTGTACGAGGCTCACCGATTTATTGAAGGTTCGTTTCACGAGTTCTCAAGAAGGCTGGATTGTCGGGGAGCGCGGCATATTGTATCGGACGACCGATGCCGGGCTCACTTGGAGCGAGGGGAGAGTGATTGCTCCAAGCTCGTTATTCGGTCTCAGCTTTCCTGATGCCACAGGTGGATGGGCGAGCGGCGAGAATGGGACTATCGTTCATCTGAAATCAGGCCACTGAGATCCGGCAGATTCTCTAATTCTACAGAACTACCCCAAGCTCAAACTCTACCATCAGGCTCAGTTATCCTAGTCGGCCGAGGCGAGATTGCAGAATGCTGATGGCTGCGATGGCGGCGGTTTCCGCCCGGAGGATGTGGGGGCCAAGGGTAACGAGTAGGCCTTCCGCTTGTTCAGCTGTTTCTATTTCTTCCTTGCTCCAGCCACCCTCAGGTCCAATCAAGATCAGCACGGAGTCGTTTGCTCCTCGCGGTAGTTCGACAGTTTGCAGAGTCTTTCCTTCTTTTCGCTCGGCAAGCATAAGCGTCATCGTGTCATTTCCACGACTGGTCAGCAGAGCAGCGAGAGATCGTGACGGAGCAATTGTGGGCACGCGCCACTGTTCGGATTGCTGGGCGGCTTCCAGGGCAATGCGACTCCAACGAGCGAGTTGATGATCCACGCGGTCAGCTTTGAGTTGTACTACACTGTGCCGGCTTTCAACCGGCACGAACTCATCAACGCCCAGCTCCGTAGCCTTCTGAATGACCCAGTCCATCTTTTCACGTTTGAGCAGTGATTGGCCGAGCTTGAGCCGAGGCGTGTGGTGGGGTGGTTCCTGGATCTTCTCCAGAATGCGTCCGGTGACGGCTTGCTTGGATACCTCAGTGATTTCAGCATGGTACCTGGTGCCCTGTCCATTGCTGAACCACAGGGTTTCACCCGCGGTAACACGCAAGCTGTTTCGGAGGTGAATCAGGAGATCGCCAGTGATGGAAATTGTCGGAAGTGCAATACAGTCAGGTCGAACGAAGAATACGGGCATGCAGACTCTGGAAGTCGGGGAGGGTCGATCTACTCAAAAAACGTCTTCATCTTATCGAAGAAGCCGTCGCCATTGGCTTCCATGGACATGCCGCTCTCTTTGGCGTACTCCATTAAGAGTTCTTTTTGTCTGGCCGTCAGTTTGGTGGGAATTTGGACCTTGATCGTATAGATTTGGTCGCCGGTCCCGCCTCCCTTTAGACTAGGAATCCCCAGCCCTTTAATGCGGAGGACCTTGTCGTGCTGTGTGCCAGGCGGCACCTTAATAACGGTATCTCCCTTGAGGGTTGGGACTTCGACTTTTCCCCCGAGCACAGCCGTGACAAGATTGACCGGAACATCACAGGAAATATCGAGACCTTTTCGCTGAAAGATCTGATGAGGCTTGACGGTGATCGCTACATAAAGATCCCCAGGGGGCCCATTATTCGGGCCATGCTCACCTTCATTGGAGAGACGAAGTCGCATGCCGGTTTCAATGCCGGCCGGAATATGCACGGCGATCGTACGCTCTTTGTATATCCGTTGGCGGCCCTGACATGCCGCGCAGGGTTCCGTGACGATACGTCCGGTCCCTTCGCACTGTCCGCATGGTCGACTGACGCTAAAAAATCCTTGCTGAAACCGAATTTGCCCGGCACCTTTACAGCTCGCGCAGGCCTTAATCGCCGCCGCTGACTTCGCACCGGTCCCCTTACAGTCGACACAGATTTCCCAACGCGGAATCTTGAGCTTGGCCTCTTTGCCGTAGACCGCTTCTTCAAACGTGATTTCAAGGTTGTATTGGAGGTCATTACCTCGTTCGGTCCGACTGCCGTTGCCGCCCCGAGTTTGACTGAAAAAGTCTTCAAAGATGTCGTTAAAAACGTCTCCAAAGCCTCCACGCCCGAAGTCGAACCCGTCAAAACCTCCAGCCCCCTGCTGCGCGCCGGCGTGACCGAACATATCATAGCGTTTCCGCTTGTCCTGATCACTCAACGTTTCATAGGCTTCGTTGACTTCTTTAAATTTTTCTTCAGCAGCCTTTTTTTGACTGTCGCCGGTCTGGAGGTCGGGATGGTGCTGGCGTGCCTGCTTGCGGTAGGCTTTCTTTAGATCGTCATCGGACGCGTTCCGATCGACACCGAGAATGTCATAATAATCTCGTTTTGACACGGAAGCCATTGAGTCTAAAAAGAATAAAAGGACCGAGATCTACCATCCAAGTCGAGAGCCCGGTCTGTCTGAGTCGTTATTCTAGGCTATTTTTTATCTTTGTCTACTTCTTCAAACTCTGCGTCCACTACCTTTTCATCGGTCTTCGCCCCATCGGCGCTAGCGTCAGCCGTTGCACCAGGCTGTGGGCCTGGCGATGCAGCGGCTTTTTTATACATCTGTTCGGCCAATTTGTGCGAAGCGGTCATGAGTGTCTGGGTTGCGGATTCGATCGCTTCGGCGTCGGTTCCCTCCAACGCCTTTTTGACAGCCGCCACGGAATCCTGAATTTTTGTCTTTTCATCATCGGAAACTTTATCGCCGTATTCTGTGAGGTTCTTCTCCGTTTGATAGACCAGATTGTCGGCTTGATTCTTCGCTTCCGCGAGCTTGCGACGTTTCTTATCGTCATCGGTATGCGACTGTGCATCTCGAACAAGCTTTTCGACTTCCTCTTTGCTCAAACCACTGGAAGCCGTGATCTTGATGGATTGCTC
>CAZAKX010000127.1:0-5466 GCA_964485915.1 uncultured Nitrospira sp.
TTCTCGACTGGCACCTCGACCCGCTGCTCCACCACCTTCTCGACAATCTTCGGCGGTCGCGCCTCCAACTTCGCGATCTGCTCCCGCAGCCCTCCAATGATCGCCACTTCACTCTCGAGCACCTTAATCCGCGCCACATGCGCCGGGTTGTCCACTTGCCGTTCCACCGGCTTCTCGACGATCTTCTCCACCGGTACTTCCACTCGCTTCTCGATGGTCTGAACAGGCACCTGGGATTTCTGTAACACTGCTATCTCCTCGGATAATCGGACGATTTCCTGTTTTTTTTCAGCTGCCCACGGACGAAATCGCATACCTTGAAAACCCCACCCGATAAGCCCTGCGCCCAGCAAGGCAGGCAACCAACAGAACCACGAGCTCATGGCTGCTCTCCTTTCATCCGAACGAGGAATTCGATTCTCCTATTTCGGGATCGCCCTTCAGCCGTCGCATTGTCGGCGAGCGGACGCGAGGCCCCATAGCCTTTGAACGAGAGCCGACTCGCAGCCACGCCTTTCAACACCAAGTAGTCCATGACGGCTTTCGCACGATTTTCCGACAGCGCTAGGTTCTTATCTTCCGCCCCAGCGTTATCGGTATGCCCACCGATTTCAAAGGCGGCAGTGTGGTTCTGTTGCAGAATCGGCAAGATCTGATTGAGCGTCGACCGGCCTTCCGGCAAGAGGACGGCACTGCTGGCTTGAAAGGTGATGGTTCGACCCGTCAACACATCATCAATCTTCTTCTTCATGACTGCCGGGGAGGGGATCGATGGTTCGACCGGTGTTGTAACAGAAGAAGTGGCACCCATTGAGTGCGTCATGGAACGCGATGGAGTCGAGGTGGGAGACTCCTGACAAAGAAGGAAGGTCAAGATAATCAGGACGACTCCGATTCCAACCAACTTGGAATCCTTGCTGTACATGGCGATCACCTCGTCTCGGGATGCAGTGGTATTGATGCTGTGCATTGTACTGGTGGAGCGGGCAACGGCGTCAAGGTGTTTTCACCGTTCCTATTGGATCTGCTGACAAGAAATTGATCGTGTAGGATCAGTACAACAACGGGTGTAGGAAAAGGATCGGTTCGGTCCTTGGCAGAAACATGTATGGGATAGGCCACAAACTGAGAGCACCAAACGGATCGTACAAGTGAGAGTCTTTGCAGTAGTCCATTAACGAGCTATTGCCACAAGTTTGCCTTCCTGTGCTCGCTCAAGCGTGATCGAGGAGTCTTTGATCGGCCCCCACTCCCAGGAAACGCTATCGTATGCCTCGCGATGCCAAGACTGATCGGCAGGCGATTTTCATTTCGGATTCGTCATCACTACCAGGAATCACGCGGGACCACTCCCGTGTGGCCTGTGACGCATAGAGCACGCGTCCTTGTCCCATCGGTTGCGTATAGAACCGATTGTGGAGTGATCGACTCTTCTTCTCATGACAATCGTATTGGCGTTTAATCCTGATTGAGCGATAGAGACCTCGGGGTATCGCTCGTTCCACGCGAAAGTCCCGCATGGTCCATAGTGTGACCCGTTGTCCGGAGACTCCGATAGTGGTCATGTCTACATAGCGGTCGTACTTGTGCGTTCCGCCGACGTTCACCCATTCCGCGGCCTGCCCAACGGCGACGATCAGCAGAATGTACGCCACCATCACACAGAAGGCCATCATCAGGCAGGTGCGGAATATCTTGATGGGATGCTTCGCCATGTCTCCTTCTGCTTCAACTCTTTGCCAAGGCTTTTTCAAGGTCCGCAATAATCGGCTGTGACAGTGGGTTCATTCCTGGATCGTATTTCCCAATCACCTGACCAGACCGATCCACGAGATACTTCTGGAAATTCCACGTCACCCGACCTGGGAAGGGACTCTGTTTCGTGAGATATTGGTAGAGCGGATGCTGCGATGTTCCCGTGACGCTGATTTTGGAGAAGAGCGGAAAGCTGATACTGTACTTCGTATAACAAAAGCCTTTGATCTCTTCATTCGTCCCTGGTTCCTGCTGCCCAAAATCATTGGCCGGAAAGGCCAACACCTCGAATCCACGGTCTCGATATCGGTCATATATTTCCTGGAGACCGGCATATTGCGGAGTATTCCCGCACATGCTCGCCGTGTTCACGATCAACAGGACCTTTCCTTTAAAGATCTGAAGGTCGATGGGGTGGCCGTCGATATCTGGGAGCCGAAACTTGTAGAGGGGCGCCGAAGAGTCATGACCCATTGGTTCTGTCCTGAGCTGCTTTTCACCGGCAAACACTTTCCCTTGATCCCCTACGAGTGCGCACATTCCAAACAGTAAGAGACTGAGAACAACTAGATGACCTTTTATATGGAGAGAAGTTGGTATGACGTAACTCCCTTCGGGTTGGATGAGATTTATCTGATACAGGCTTACAGTACCAAAATGTCCATTTTATGTCCAATCTTTTATATACTATATTTGACATACATTGGACACAATGGTACACATATTATCGTAAATGATCTGCACGATTCGTATCGCCCAACTCTGAGCTCTGGCGAGGGGCAGCTCATGAAAGGAGAAACCGATGAGGGATGACCACCTGCGAGAAGTCGATGAGGGAATCTCTCCTCTGGAAAATACTGAGCATGACGATGTGTATAGAGACGATCCCTCATCTGGGGCACTCTTGAACCACATTGCTCGTGGCGATGAATCCAGAACGTCTCTCGACGCACCTGGTGACAGTGATTCTTATTCTCCCGTCTCGCAGAATCGGTTTGCCCTCGAATCTCTCTATTTCCGGTCGTTTCGAGGCACAGCGCTGTTGACCTCGAAAGAAGAGGTGGCGCTGGCTAGAAAAATTGATGAGGGTGCACGCCGCATTAAGAAGGCTTTGAAAAACGCAAGTACCATCCTGACGGCGCACCTTCCATCGGCCTCGGCCAGGGATACGATTCAAGAGCTCACCACCATTCGACGACTCAGCGGTCTTTCCGCCATCGTGTTAGATCGGGCCGAGGCCCTTCTCGCAGCATGCCTAAGCTCGGCATCACAGATTGGATCCTTTCTACCTTCAGAAGCCCATCGAGAACTCAGCTCCTTGTTGGCTGCAATCCAACAGACACGTCGTCAGTTGGAGGACGCAAAAGATGAACTTGTGCGGCATAATTTACGTCTAGTCATTGACGTCGCTAAGCGTTATACCTCGCACGGCCTCACGCTGTTGGACCTGGTCCAGGAAGGCAATATCGGTCTGATGAAAGCAGCGGAGCGTTACCAATACCGCAAAGGGTTCAAGTTCAGCACCTACGCCACGTGGTGGATTCGTCAAGGCATCACGCGTGCGCTCTCCGATCAATCTCGGGTCATTCGCGTGCCGGTTCACCAAGCAGAGGCCGCAAGCCGTATCGCCCGTGCTGGACGGCACTTGGAATTGCAGCTCGGCCGTCCCGCACAGATAGAAGAGATCGCTCGAGTCCTTCGGCTTCGTCCCGAACGCGTGCGCGACACCGTGGCAGCCTTTCAGGAACCAGTGGGCCTTGAGACTCCTATCGGGGAAACTCAGGTCATCGGGTCACTCATCCCTGATGAGCAGACCGCGCCGCCGGATCACTATGTGCATCGAGTGGAACGCGAGAAGCAGCTCGACCGCCTCTTGAGCCCTCTGACGTCGAGAGAACAGGCTGTGATCCGCATGCGATTTGGGATCGGCTCAGACAGGATTATGACCTTGGTGGAAATCGGCGAGCAGCTGGATCTCAGCCGAGAACGGGTTCGCCAGATTGAGGTTCAGGCACTTCAAAAACTCAAATCGCCTGCGACGAGGGAGACCCTCGCCTCCATCCAGTGAGCACCAGCCTGCCGACACTATGCTCGTAATCACGGCGCAGCACACGTCTCCACTCTTGCCCTAACGTTCGAGCACACCCGTACGTGACAGGGCTCCCCCGGGCGAGGGACAAGACTTGCGCAGAGTGACAAACGCTGGCAAGCTCTGGCCTGCCCTCCCATACGAGAAGTACTACACGCGTTGCTCTACCCATGAGGCCAAGGACTCTTATGACACTATTGTACCGCTCTCTCCTCCAATCGCTTGCAACCGTCCTGCTCCTGTTGCAGATCGGCTGTGGCGCCACTCAGCTCGGGATGTGCGCGCCACACACGCGAGAAGAAGGTATCCCGGTTGGGACATGGGCCGAGTGTTTTGAGCAACCCATTTCACACGCTGGAATCACCCATTCTGTGTTCTGCCTGAATGACGGCACATCCAAGCCGCCGGTACTCCTGCTCCACGAGCTGACCGGCCTAACGCCTGCGACATTGGCCTATGCGGAGGAGCTCTCCAATGATTTCACGGTCTATGTCCCGCTGTTGTTCGGCGAGAAAGGCAAGCTCTCTCTTACGAGCGGGTTATGGGCCTATTGGCTTCGAGGCATGGTTGATTTCTTTCCTGGTAGAGAGTGGGGAGTCCCCTCTCAGGGCAGCGCACCCATCGTGGATTGGCTGCGTGGCGTGGTACAGCAGATAGGAAAACGGCACAACTCCCAATATATCGGCATGATCGGCAACTGTATCACCGGTCCGCTCCCTCTTGCGATGCTCGATCATCCACAGGTACAAGCCGTCGTTGTGGCCCAACCTGCCCTTCCGATGTGCTTCTGGTACTACACGGATAAGGACAAGCAATCACTCGGTCTCTCACGTGATGATCTCAAACGAGCGAAAGAGAGTACGGCCAAGATCTACGGGCTCAGATTTGAAACGGACTGCATCTCAGACCGTGCCAAGTTGCACACCTTGCGCGACCAATTCGGTGGTCGTTTTCTGGACGGAGAAATTCCGGCGAGTGCCTATCAGAGAGCGGGGAAGCCAACCACCGCCCACAGCACCTTGATCGGCTCATGGAAGGCACAAGACCAATCAGGCCAGCCCTCACGCGACGCACGCGCACGGGTTCGGAGTTTTCTTCTGACGGAACTCAATAGGCTTCCTCAAGACCGGCCACTCGCCCATGGATCGGCTCCTCATCCTTGACTTTCCTCCTTGAAGCCGATAAGCACATCTACGCAGCCACGGCGCAACACCGCTACGGCACCTCACGTTTGTGACAGAAGGAGCCCTGCCCATGACTGAGCTACGACTCTTTTACGCGACCAACCGCAACCACCTTGGCAAGGACCGCTGGCACCCGGATGGCTATGGCAAAAAATTCAGCGACGACGGCGTCGAGAATCTTCGTTTCGGCCGAGTCCTCGTCAAGGTCGATGAATCCAAGATGGCCAAATTTCTCAAAAAAGACTGTGGAAGCATGGGACAGGGTGACGGCGAGGGGCTCATCAAGTACCTGGCTAAAAGCGCCGAGTCCGCCGACATCGTGGCCTATCGGGAAAAGATCAACCGGTCGGTCGCCGAAGACCAACAAGAGAACATCAAGCTGGGCTCGCAGGCAGCCTTTTCAGATCTGCAAACGATCATGCGCCAGCAGTCGGATGT
>CAZAKX010000127.1:5566-8636 GCA_964485915.1 uncultured Nitrospira sp.
TTCCCATAGTCGTCATATTCCGTCACTCTGACTTTCACGACATACGTCCCTGTCCCCAGTTTGGGTTTCTTGGTCCTGGGAATCAACGGAAACCACTCGCTTCGAACCGTTGAAATATTGGTGGTGTCTCCGAGCTTCAGATCTCTCAGGTGGAGATGGAGATCGGCCACATCTTCTCGATGGGACACATCGTTGTCATCCATCCAATGTCCCTCAAGCACAATAGTCACGTCGGCATCGATGCGATCTCTGACTTTCTTGCGCCACGTCCATGGGATGTACCACTTCCGATCCTCTACTTTGACTTTCCCAAAGTGCACGAGTGCAGAGTCCCCAACCAGCTGCAGCTGGTTGTTGGATGCTAGTTCTTGTGCGTCGATCGCGAAGGTCAGGATGGCGGCAGTCTGAGGTTTCCCATCGTTCACAATGGATCGGGTGATCCTCACCCCGCCGAACTGTACCGAGATACCGGTCTTTTCGTCCGTATAGAATTTGCTGGCCGACTTGGCCCCACTATAGGTCGCCGTATGTTCGATCGTATCTTCATTGAACACCGGCGTTGTGGCTTTCACGGCATAGTGAGCTGCCACCGGCACAGCGCCCGCGGCGATCACAGGAGCCACGAGTTTACCCTCAGCTGCCCCTCGCACCTTCATTTCATCGGGCTTCAACACCTCAACCACGACTTTTTCACCGTCAACCTGCATGGAATACGGATGCGCCGGCACACACCCGGCCACTAGCCCAAGAATCCCAACGACTCTGGCAATCTCGAGACCACTCGGTTTACACATGAAGCCTCCTCGCGTCACTTATTCTGTAAGCTATAGACCCTGCGTCGAGCAGAAGTAGACGCAATCTTTGGCATGAGCCCCCTCCGCCACGATGCCCTGGAAGTTTGGGCCTTGTTGGCTTATCATATTTCTAATTCCCCGCCCGGAGATCTCCATGAACTCCGCGACTGCCTTTCGCTGGCTCATCCTGGTGGTTCCTGTAGCCTGGGTGATCATTCGCCTCTTGCCCGCCGAGCATCCGCAGTACGGAAACCTCCGAGCCATCGCGTCACAAGAACGCCAAGCACAACAGGAGACAGCTGGGCAGCATAAGGAAACGTCCGACAATTTCGCCAGCCACGAATCCTCGTTTAGAGCCCACTACCAATCACACTTCGCGACATCGGGATATGATTTTAGTCATTACCGCTTGGCCTATCAGTATGGGTTTGATCTGGCTCGTGATCCCGATAATCAGAAGATGAACTGGAACAGTCTCGAACCCCAAGCTCGGCAAAACTGGAATGAAAAGCTCATGGGACTGTGGAGTCAGCACCGCCAAGCCGTGCTCTATGGGTGGGAACAGGGGGTTACAATCAACAGCGAGTGACGGACGCGCGCGCAAGGAGCTAAGCATGAAGAGCCCAAATCAGTCCGGTTCTCCTACTCGCGGTCATTTTCTCTCACCCCCTGATCCACATCCTCACTCCCGTTCCAGATGGATACCAAAGCCGCTATCATATGTGCAGAGTTCTTGTTAGCCTTTCTCCATAAGGTCTGGAAATGAGTCCTCGCCACCTTTTACCATAAGGAGGGTTACATGGATCATATAAAATTACTCATCTATGGCGTTATTGGCATCGGGGTTGTGGTCTCGGTCATTGCGTTACTCACCCAGATGCTGGGCATTGCCAAGTACTGATACCAGTGAGCCCAGAGGTGCTGAAACGACAGTTTCCTGGATCGGCAGGTTGAGACCATACTGGCTATCTGCTCGGAGAAAGTAGTCGTCGCTGCCAGATGCCAACAAGCGAAGAGCCCGATGACCGCACGATCATCGGGCTCTTTTTGTAACCAGGCGGGCATCCAAATCTCACTTGCCCAGGGCTGCAGTCCTTACGATCTCGCCAGCAAGACCATCTCCTTTCCCCTGTGCATCGTCCCCACAGTCTTGGACTTCTGATTGATGCACAAGACAAGACCTGCCGTCGTGAGCTGTTTGGACACCAGATGCCTGCCGCGCGGGGTCCCTCCATCGGACGGGGTACTCAGCTGCTCCCGTCGTCTGTTGTTCAGCCACATCCCCTGACGCACCCTCGCTCAAGCCTGCTCTCGAAACGACCGACATGATTATTGAGAAGACCCACTGACGACAATTCAACAGAAATACACTGCTATTAGGGGGCCATAGTGACGAACATCGAACTCGATCAGACCTGTATCAACACAATCCGCACCCTTTCAATGGATGCCGTGCAGCAAGCTAATTCCGGCCACCCGGGAACCCCGATGGCCATGGCGCCGGTCGCCTACTGTCTTTGGCAGCGTATCCTCCGCTTCGATCCGAACGATCCGATTTGGCCGAACCGGGATCGGTTCGTACTGTCGATGGGGCACGCCTCCATGCTCCTCTATTCGCTGCTGCATCTCACTGGAGTAAAGGCGGTCAATCCCCAATACGAACGGCTGGGCGAGCTCTCAGTACAATTAGACGACCTCAAACGCTTCCGCCAGCTCAACAGCAAGTGTGCCGGACACCCGGAATACCGCTGGACCTCGGGCGTGGAGACGACGACCGGTCCGCTCGGGCAAGGAATTGCCACCAGCGTCGGGATGGCGATCGCCGCCCAGTGGCAAGCCCATTACTTCAATCGCCCGGGTTTTGACATGTTCGACTACGACGTGTACGCGCTCTGTGGCGACGGCTGCATGATGGAAGGCGTCGCGGCAGAAGCCGCCTCCCTGGCGGCGCACTTGAGACTGTCCAACCTCTGCTGGATCTACGACAACAACAAGATCACGATCGAAGGACACACTGAGTGGGCCTTCAGCGAAGACGTGGCTACCAGATTCATTGGGTATGGATGGAACGTGACCAGGGTCGGCGATGCCAACGATCTCGACATGCTCGAACGGGCCTTTACGACATTCAAAAAGGAAGCGGATCGCCCGACCCTGATCATCGTCGATAGCCATATCGCCTATGGATCCCCCAACAAACAAGATACCCACGCCGCACACGGCGAACCGTTGGGTGAAGAAGAAATTCGGCTGACCAAACGAAACTACGGCTGGCC
>CAZAKX010000128.1:0-8486 GCA_964485915.1 uncultured Nitrospira sp.
ACTCAGCCTTGCGATCCTCTCTCGTCGTAATCTCGGCACGGCTGATATTCGCATCAGATCCGGCGATCGCCGAAGAGACGTTCGCCAGCACCCCGGTTTTATCTTCAGCAATGACGGCGATGTTGACCGCATGTTGACCGGGTGTAGCCGTATCCCATTCGACCTCGACGAGACGATCTCGATCATAATCCAACGCCCCTAAGTTGGGACACTCGACGGAATGGATGGTGAGCCCTCTCCCACGCGTGATGTATCCCAGAATCTTGTCTCCGGGAACAGGGTTACAGCACCGCGAGAGTTGCATCAGGAGATCACGCCCTCCCTTGACTTGAACGCTCGCCTCTGCTCCTCTCTCGCCGGCAACTTTCGGAACGAGACCAGACTCGAGAGTGGTCGCGCTTCGCTCGGTTGCCGGAGTCATCAACCGTCCGACGATCTGCGCCGTCGCGATATGGCCGAATCCTATGGCTGCAGCAAGCTCGTCAATCGTCGTATAACCCTCTTGCTTAGCAAGCTCGAGCAGCGCATCCGACTTCGAAACCTGCGAAGGAGCCAATCCATGGCGGCGGAGCTCTGCCTCGAGCAACCGTCTCCCGATTTCAAGACTTCGCTTCTGTTCCTCCGCCTTAATCCAATGCTTGATCTTGGTCTTCGCCCGTGACGTTCGCACGAACTTCAACCAGTCCTTGTGTGGAGTCTGGTTCGGGGAAGTCAAAATTTCTACGGTGTCGCCGCTGGACACCTCATGCCTCAGCGGAACGATCTTCCCGTTGACCTTCGCCCCCACGCAGTGGTCACCCACTTCCGTGTGAATCGCATAGGCAAAATCAACCGGCGTCGCCCCTTTAGGCAGTTCTTTCACGGTGCCTTTTGGAGTAAAGACGTAGACAACGTCATGGAATAGCTCGAGCTTCACGGAATCCATGAACTGGCGGTTGTCCGGAAGATCCTGCTGCCATTCGATGAATTGTCTCAGCCATCCGAACGCCTTGCTGTCTTTATCCTGCACACGCCCCTGCTCTTTATATTTCCAGTGCGCTGCGATTCCGTATTCAGCGACGCGATGCATCTCCTCTGTGCGAATCTGAAATTCCACGTGCTCGCCTTTCGGCCCGACGACGGTCGTATGCAGAGATTGATAGAGATTGGATTTCGGAATGGCGATGTAGTCCTTGAAACGTCCGGGCAGCGGGCGCCATAGCGAATGGATGACGCCGAGCAGGGCATAACAGTTCATTTTCGTATCGGTAATGATCCGCAACGCCGTGAGATCGTACACCTCTTCGAACGAGATCGATTGTTTCTTCATCTTTTGATAGATGCCATAGAGATGTTTCGGTCTCCCATAGACGGCACCGACCAAACCATTTTCCGCCAGGGCTTTTTCAACAAGCGTTTGCACCTCCTGAATATACTGCTGTCGATCCTCATCGCGCTTTGCCACACGCACCCGCAAGGTCTCGTAGACGTCCGGATTAAGGTGCTTCAAGCACAAATCTTCCAATTCGTTTTTTACCCACCCGATACCGATACGATTCGCCAAGGGTGCATAGATCTCCAACGTCTCCTTGGCAATTTCGTGCCGTTTGTTCTCTTTGAGATGTTCCAGTGTGCGCATATTATGGAGTCGATCGGCCAACTTGATGATGACCACGCGGATGTCATCGGCCATCGACAGCACCATTTTTCTGAAATTTTCAGCCTGCCGTTCTTCCGAACTGCGAAACGTGATTTTTCCGATCTTGGTTACACCATCGACGAGATGAACGACTTCCTTACCGAACTCCCGCTGAAGCTCGTCGGTCGTCGCAACAGTATCTTCCAGCGTATCGTGGAGAAGCCCAGCCACGATCGCGGTGACGTCGGTTTTGAGAGACGTCAGCACACCGGCCACTGCCACGGGATGTTTCACGTAGGGTTCGCCGGATCGACGCGTCTGGCCCTCATGCACCCGTACTGAAAACTCGTACGCTTTTCGCACCATCCCCAGGTCCGCCTCCGGCTGGTACGCCTGCAGACGACTCAGCAATTGCTCGATATCCGTCACGGTTTCGTACATGTTCCGTTACTCGCACCCTGCCGCACGGATGTCCCGGATACGCAACTGAATCCGGTCATAACCGTTCCAATGGTTCAGCTCCGGCGTGCAGGCCACATCAATGGGGGTGGTGGGAGACAATCCACGATCCTCGAGCGATTTCATCCCAAACCCTATGCTGTCAAACGGCAAAGACCCATCTTGCCGGACCGTCATCTTCAGATGCTTGTCGCCGACCACTCGAGCATTGATCACGTTCAACCCCTTGACGACAAACGTAGGTTCAGGATTCCCTACGCCGAAGGGATGCAGAGTGCCTATTTCCCGAAGGAGCGATAACGTAATCTCTTTCAACCGCACTTCTGAATCCACATGAAGAACGGGAGTGCTTTGAGTATCTTGGATCCACTTCTCCGCAATGGCAGAAAACCGTTTGCAAAATGCGGGCAACTGCGATTCTTGGATGGTGACGCCGGCCGCACTCGGGTGCCCACCAAAGGCGACGAGCAGATCCCGACAACCTGCTAAGGCCTGGTACAGGTCGAATCCCGGCACGGTCCGCGCCGATCCCTTTCCAATGCCGTCCTCATTGACCGCAATCACGACGGTCGGGCGATGGAAACGTTCCATAATGCGGGCGGCCACGATTCCGACCACGCCGAGATGCCACCCTCGCGCGTACAAGACAATTCCGCCGGATAATGCTCGGGACTTTGCCTGATCGAGCGCTTCTTCCAAGATCATGCCTTCAAGCTCACGGCGAATCTGATTCAACCGGTCAAGCTCTTCAGCCAACGCGTTGGCTTCTCGTTCAGATTCCGTAGTCAGTAACTTGACGCCCTTGATAGCCTCATCTAGCCGCCCTGCTGCGTTGAGTCGAGGGCCGAGTTTAAACGCGATAGTTTCTGCCGTGCACTCGCGACTGATACCAGCCACCTGTTTCAAGGCCCGTATGCCACAGCGTGCGCCTCGTGTAATGTGAGTTAGTCCTTCCCGAACAAACAGCCGGTTTTCATCCTGCAGCGGCACGACGTCGGCAATTGTGGCAAGTGCGACGAGATCCAACAGCGACTCCAACGGCACTGAACCGGATCCGTATTTTGCTTCATAGGCCTGCGCGACTTTATAGGCCAGGCCACCGGAACACAGCCCATGAAAGGGGTACTGGGCTTCTTGCCGGTGCGGATTCATGACGGCTAACGCCGGCGGCATGTCCGTATCCGTTTGATGGTGGTCTGTGACGATCACATCGATGCCGAGTTGATTGGCAAGGCCGATTTCGTGGTGCGATGTGGTGCCACAGTCTGAGGTGACCAACAGAGACACCCCTTCTTGCGCCAGGGTCCGAACAGCAGACTCATTGAGGCCATAGCCCTCACGTAGGCGATGGGGAACATACGCCCTAACGTTGGCTCCGAGCATGCGGAAGAATGACAGGTAAATGCTGGTGGCGGACATGCCATCCACATCGTAATCACCATAGAAGCAGACCTGCTCACGCTGTTGCATCGCGTGATGCAAACGGTCAACCGCGCGTTCCATATCAGGAATCAGAAACGGATCATGGGTTTGGATTGGGGACATCCAGGCAGTTGCCTGATCCAGCGTCGTGACCCCACGATTGAGAAGCAGTGAAGCCGTGGCTGAAGAGATAGATAAGGCCCGTGATAAACGGCCACATTGGATGGGATCGACTTGACGAATGACCCAGAGCTTTGGCTGCATGTCCGCCTCCTTAAGGGCCTGGGCCGTGTCTACGTTGAACCGACGTATAGCAGGGGAACGAGTCAGACTGTAATAACTCGCTTCTTCTTTGTCAAACCAAGGAGCGAGGAGACGGCAGAGAGTGAATCGAGTAAGAGTGGAGAGTTGGAAGCGGCGCTATTCGCCTCCTTTCTGAACGTAATTCTTTACGAATTCTTCGGCGTTCTTTTCCAGGACATCGTCGATTTCATCGACCAGCTTGTCGATGTCTTCCTTCATTTTCTTGCCCGCCTCGACGACCTTGGGGTTGGCCTTGACCTCCTCCTTCCCTTGCGGTTCGCGTCGCGGCTCTTGCTTACGTTCCTGCTTTTCCATTCGAGCACCTCCCGTACATCTGGGGAAACTCTCGCGGTCAGTCAGCAACTTGGATTGATGCGTTCACCATACTCCACGGCAAGGAAACCCGTCAAGACAAGGCCATAAATGACAAGCGCCGTTTCCCATTCGGGAAACGGCGCAGTCACTCGATATTAAGTCGTCTATCAGACAATCAGCGAAACAATAAGAAGGGCGACGATATTGATCACTTTGATCATCGGGTTGACGGCCGGACCTGCTGTATCCTTGTAAGGGTCCCCGACCGTATCGCCGGTCACCGCCGCCTTGTGCGTATCGGTGCCCTTCAAGCCCTGCTCTTCGATAAACTTCTTCGCATTGTCCCAGGCCCCACCACCGCTTGTCATGGAAATCGCGACGAATAGGCCGGTCACGATGCTGCCCACCAGGACACCACCGAGTGCCTGCGGACCGAATACCACCCCGATGATGATCGGCGATGCCACCGGAATCAAACCGGGGATCATCATCTTTTTGATCGCTGCCTGGGTCACGATGTCGACACAGGTACCGTATTCCGGCTTGCCGGTACCTTCCATAATTCCTGGGATCGTCCGAAACTGACGCCGCACTTCTTCCACGATCAACCCTCCCGCTTCACCGACGGCCCTCATACACAGTGAGCCGAAGATGAACGGCAACATGCCGCCGAGGAACAGGCCCACCAAAACCTTTGGATTGGAAAGATCGAACGCCGCCAGCGCCGGATTATGCGCTGCGACTTCCCGTGAGTATTCAGCAAAGAGGACCACTGCCGCCAGACCGGCCGACCCGATCGCATAGCCTTTCGTCACTGCCTTGGTCGTGTTGCCGACCGCATCTAACGGATCTGTGATATCCCGCACTTCCTTGCCCAGATGCGACATTTCGGCAATCCCGCCGGCATTATCGGTGATCGGGCCAAACGCATCGATTGCCACAACAATCCCGGCCATCGAAAGCATCGACACCGCCGCCACCGCGACACCGTACAGGCCTCCTGATTCCGCCCCTCCGCACACCCAATAACTGCCTAGAATGGCCAGCGCAATCACCACCACAGGGGCCGCAGTCGCTTGCATGCCGACTGCCAGACCGGCGATGATGTTCGTCGCGTGACCGGTTTCGCTCGCTTTGGCGATATATTGCACCGGTTCATAGTTTTTCGACGTGTAATAATCGGTAATGAATACCAGCGCCAGCGTCACCGCCAATCCCATCAACGCTGCGATGTAGTAACTGAATCCGCTGACGCCCCCGACCCCGCCCATGATCATGAGGGTGATCGGCAAAAATGCCACGGCAGCGATCCCGCCGGCTACAAACAATCCTTTGTAGAGGGCTGTCATAACCTCCTCACCCGGGCTCACCTTCACAAAGAGAACCCCGACGATCGTCGCAAAAATCGTCAGGCCTCCTAAGATCAATGGATACAGGATCGGAGCAGTCGCTCCCTTAAACATCGTAAAGGCCAGCACCATGGCCGCGACCGTCGTCACCGCGTAGGTCTCGAACAGGTCCGCCGCCATACCGGCGCAGTCACCAACGTTGTCACCCACGTTATCCGCGATGACGGCAGGATTCCGCGGATCGTCTTCCGGAATTCCAGCTTCAACCTTGCCCACAAGATCTGCGCCCACATCCGCCGCCTTGGTATAGATGCCGCCACCAACGCGGGCAAACACCGAGATCAAGCTGCCGCCAAATCCAAGGCTCAGTAAGGCATGAATGGCCTTTTCTTGCCCGGCTATTGATTGCGCAATCATATAGAAGGTCGTAATCGCCAACAGTCCCAGACCGATCAACAAGAGACCCGTCACAGCACCCCCTCGAAACGCGACGGTCAAGGCGGCGTTCATCCCATTGTGCGCGGCTTGCGCGGTCCGTACGTTGGCACGCACGGCGATGATCATCCCCACATAGCCGGCAATCGACGAGGCTCCCGCCCCGACTAAAAATCCGACCGCCGTCAGCAAACCGAACTTATCGGAAACGGCCCCTGCGCCCCAAAGGATGATGAAGAGCACCGCGGCCACGTACCCGACAGTCTTGTACTGTCGGTTCATGTAAGCACCGGCACCTTCCTGAATAGCCTTTGCAATTTCTTGCATCTTCGCATTGCCGGCGTCAAGCTTGAACACCCACATCGCAAGATACAACCCATAGCCAATACCAGCCACGGCGGCTATGAGGGCAAACGTAGTAATCGCTGAGTCACTCACGGGAAAACCTCCTGCTGGTTAAACGGACTCCTTTTGTCACACGGCTCTCCGTGGCTTCAACCCATCCAAAGTACATGCGCAAGTGGGTAAATCCAAGGCGGGCGGAGTCGAACTAGAAGCTAACCACCCGAAAAGCTGCGTTATTCTATAGAGTCGCACTGGGCGGATCAAGACAAAATACTGCCCACAGAGCAAGCAGTTTTCCATTCATGTTCCTTGACGAGGGACGCTGGAACAATGTCGTGCTTAGTCTTGAGCCGAGTCGGTTCGAGTCTGTTGGGCTAGAGATCTTCTATCTGACGGGGTGATAGGATATGGATTATCTATCAAGTAGAACAAGGGGTTACGCATGAAAACCGTGATCATCAGAACGATCCTTTGTATCTGTTTCACCGGCCTCCTTGCCGCCTGCGGAGAAGAAGGTGAGACTCAGGATAGCAGTCCAACCTCAACCAGCCTGAAGCTCCAAACCATCTCAAGCAACCTTAACTCTCCGGTATTCCTGACTGCTCCACGTGGGGATACGAATCGCCTGTTTGTCGTGGAACAGGGTGGCACAATAAGAATTCTTGATCGGACGACAGGACGCCAGCTCTCCACATTCCTAACACTGACCGGCATCACAAGCGGCGGTGAACGAGGATTGTTGGGTCTGGCCTTTGATCCCGACTACAATGCCAACGGGCGGTTCTACATCTTTTATACCGACGCCAATGGCGCCGTCACCATCAGTCGATTTGTGATGTCGGCATCGGACGCCAATGTTGCTGATTCAACTTCGCAGGTGATCTTAGTCACCATTCCCCATCCGAACTTTGCCAACCACAATGGAGGCATGTTGGCGTTCGGACCGGATGGTTGTTTGTATGCGGGAGTGGGAGATGGGGGAAGCTCGGGCGATCCGAACAACAACGCGCAAAGTCTTGCCAGTCGGCTGGGCAAAATTCTGCGAATTGATCCGGCTACCCCAGGAGCAGCCTGTACCAGCGGAACTGTGAATCCTTTTGTCCTCACCGGAGGCAATCAGCTGGTCTGGAGCTATGGGCTGCGAAATCCCTGGCGCTTTGCGTTTGATGGAGTCAATCTCTACATCGGCGATGTTGGACAGGCCGCCAGGGAAGAAATCAACGTGTCGCCGGGCCCCAATGCCGGACGCGGGCTCAACTTCGGCTGGCGACTGATGGAAGGGTCCGCCTGTTTTAATCCTTCAACCAATTGTAATAGCGGCGGACTGACGTTACCGATTCTCGACTATCCACACGAGGACGGAGCCTGCTCCGTCACCGGTGGTTTCGTCTATCGAGGTTCTGCCGCGCCGGCCATCCAAGGGACCTATTTCTATGCCGATTTCTGTGCCGGTTTTGTCAGAAGTTTCCGCTTCAACAACGGCTCAGCTCTCGAGCGCACAGAATGGCCATTGCTTGCCGCCTCTTCGATCACCAGTTTCGGTCAAGATGGTTTGGGAGAGCTCTATATCCTGACTCAGGGGGGAACTGTATCTCGGATTGTCCCGAACTAGAATGTCTTCCAATCTGCGAGGTGGCTTGGCCTCTCTCCTCTTCACTGGTTTACGACTGCCGTCGACTTTGCTATAGTTCGCCAGGCAAAGGACCTATGGGACTCGAACCGAACTACATTATTATCGACGGGCAAACTTTCTCTAAGGCCAAACTTGCGCTGGACAATCACGTCTACAAGAACTGTCAGATCGACGACTGCGATCTGTACTACAGCGGCGGGCAATACGAACTGCTCGATACCCACATCACCAACTCACGCCTGATCCTGAACCATCCGGCCAAAGGGATTTATAACGCCTTGCAGATCTTCAAGATGAAGTCGCCGGGGTCTCGCATCGTCTTCGAGTAATCCCGACAGGATGTTGAAAAAGCCTGCCAGCTTCGTTCTCGCGTCGTTCAGAGGCTCAACATACGGCCCAAAGTATGCCTCGCCTCTTCGCTCACTGCGGCCTCGCTGGACAGCCTTTTTGAACATCCTGCTTGGAATTTTTGCGGTATCCGACACCATTCGTTATTCTCAAAGGCAGAACCATCTCGATCGTTTTTCAATAGCTAGCTAGAAGGGGAAACGTTGCCCTACACCTACGACTACACCAGCGCCGAGGCCGGCGACGAGAGTGCGTCCAG
>CAZAKX010000129.1:0-3277 GCA_964485915.1 uncultured Nitrospira sp.
GTGATCGATACCAGCGCCCTTGCGGCGTTCAATCGATTGGGTTTGCTTGCTGTTCCGTCCGATGCCGCGCCACAGCGCCGCCGCTTACGCCATCATGCTCGTCTAAAAGTCAGGCAGTTGTTGGAGTCGAAAGTAGCCATGGATGTGAAGAGCACACGCCTGATCGTAGAAGGGGCTCCCTTCGTTGAGATTGCCAAAGTTGCACGCACGGGGGATATCGATCTGGTCGTGATGGGAAGCTATGGCGGACGGTCCGGCAGCGTGGATAAGATTTTCTTCGGGAGCACAGCAGAAAAAGTCGTTCGCACGGCGGGTTGCCCGGTATTGACCGTCCCGATTCCGGTATCCGCTTCTCAACGGGGAGCGTCGCGTTGACAAGTAGAGGGAGGAGACTATGACCCATGAGCGGCATCGTGTGCAGTGGCGGCTGTTAGGAACGGTTCTCTCCGTGGCGTGTGTGGCCTGGATCTATGGAGGGATCCTTCTTGCGCAATCTGAACAGACAGTGGATGTGACCATCAAGGATTATAAGTTCGTGACGAAGCAGGGTACGTTGCGACTGGGGTTCCCCACCGTCATCAAGGTACGGAATGAAGACGCGGAACGACACGATTTTAGTTCAACCATGTTTGAGGGGATTCCGACTCAGATCGAAAAAGACGGCGTCATCGTGTATGGCCGTGGTGTGGGGGGTGTTTTCCTCGGCCCGAAACAGGAGGCGACCATTCGATTTGACATGACACGACCGGGTCGGCACGTCTTTCGATGCTCCATTCACCCGACGATGAGCGGCGAGTTGCTTCTTCTCAGTGCGGAGGCAGTGTGACTCTGTCTGAAAGCGGACTGAGACTTCTCCTGGCGACCGACGGGTCGCAGGGATCGGCGGTTGCGGAGGACTATGCCTTTGCGCTGGCCCGATCATGGGGCGCCTCGCTGAGCGTGATGAACGTGTTGGAGTCCCCACCAGGGTTTGATCCGGAGAATCCCGTCAATCAACTGTATTTGACTGAGCTGATGAAACAGGCGACGAGTGCGCTGGCTGCGCTGAAGGCACGGGCGGTTGATCGTGGCATTTCCATTCACACGAGGATCGCCACAGGTATCCCAAGCGAAGAAGTCCTTTCGGTGGCGACTGGGGAAGATCCCGATCTCATCGTCGTGGGCACGCGAGGGAAAACCGGCTTGGCCCATGTGTTGCTGGGAAGTACGGCCGAACGGATTATTCGGGGAGCGCCCTGTCCGGTTCTGGCCGTGCGAGGTGAAGGTCAAGGCAGGGGGCTGGTTGAGCAAGGCCGACGTGACCTTGCCGATCTCGACCGGATTCTGGTGCCGGTCGATTTTTCCGACTGTTCGCTCGATGCCCTGGAGTACGGAACATTAGTCGCCCAACGATCGAAAGCCTCGGTGAAGATCCTTCATGTCCTAGAGCCGGTCTCATATGGACTAGACTTTACGCTCCCGCATAGAGAAAAACGGGAGTCGATCAGGATAGCGTACACGAAGCGATTATCGGAGCTCGTCTCGGCGCTTGCTGCTGCCAATGTCCCGTCCGAATCCCTGATCGTGGGCGGACTGCCGACTGATTCTATTCTCGATGCGGCTCGGACGCAGCCAGCTGACTTGATTGTGATGGGAACCCATGGACGCCGCGGTTTGTCTCATGCGTTATTCGGCAGTATTGCGGAGTCAGTCCTTCGGAAATCTTCGTGCCCTGTTCTGACGGTCCGGAGCCCGAAATTTCGTCCTGGCCATCGGCCTGTCGTTTCAGATCGGTCCCTATCAACCAACGTGTAACCGAGGAGCAAGTCATGCGAACGAGTGTCAAATCAGCCGGTAAAGGGAAAGCCAAATCCTCCTCACTAGCGGGTGTAATTGAGAAGCCTATCGAGTTACCGGACGGAATGTGGGACCGCATCTCGCGGAAAGCCTATGAACTCTGGCTGCAGCGAGGTTGCCAAGAAGGGAATGCACTTCGCGACTGGCTTGAGGCAGAAGAAATCGTCATGGAAGAGATTCATGAAGCTCGCGAGTGACCAAGCGGCCGGGTTTTGGACTCCGAGACCTCCGTCCCTCGATGCGGTGCTCGTGCGGGTTGAATCGCTGTCGCGCAAGCCCACCTTTGCTCTGCAGCGGGAGATGGGGCTGGCACGAGCCCTCAGACCCTACTTGGGAGGAGATACCGCGAGGATTGTCGCGCCGCTTGCACAAGAAACCGAACTCGCCAACCTATCGCTCATCTGCGACTTCTATCCGGAAGACGGCCAGTTGTCGCTCATCGAACAACTGAGAGATGTCATCACCGAACATATCTCAGATGAGGAACGGCGGTGGCTCGATCCGCTGAAGCATTCGTATCTCGATGTGTTGGAACTTACCGCTGTACCAAAGGCTGAGGAAGAGCTTACCGTGCGGTCGCTTGGAGATCGAATCTCGTACGTCGTGCCAGGCGTTGAATCCCTCAAGGATGCCGTGGTGGGCCAGGTCCTACTGACCCGTATGATTCGCGACCCGGATGCCGGTACATCAGGTAAAGCGGTATGGTCCGGCTGCGGCATCATCCTGTCACCAGCTGATGGCCGCGCATTGCTCGCGATCGTCACAGAATGGCGCCGGGAGATGGAGGTGAGTTCCGGGTCCTTTGGGTTAGGGGAGTGGCAGGAGTTCGCCAAACGCTTTGGGTACATGCTGCTCTGGGCCATTGCGCAGCTCCGAATGGACGCGTTGGTGGACGCCGTCGTCCACATTCGCTATCGCCGTCCCGATGGCCAGCCGTATCTTTATGCCGTGGCTCTGTACGACCACCACGAGTATCGCTCCTTTGTCGAGAGGTTGTCCGAGCTGAATGAGTTTGAATCGGCGCGGGCGGCGTCTTCCCCTGAAAGACAAGGGCCAGCTGGAACGTTTCCAGCAGCGCGCACCTGGGTTCAGCGGGATGGAAACGGAGGGTCCGACCGTATTGTTGCCAGGGTGACGGTCACGTCGTCTCAGCTGATGGTGGAATGCGACGGACCTGAGCGGCTTGATCAGATCAAACATCGACTGGCCGCTACGTTTGGGTTTTCACTGCATTTCCGCGATGAGACGCTCGTGCCACCGGTGCGGCAACTCTCGAGAGCCGATCTCATGTCCGATGAACCGCCCACGTTGGTCGTGATGGGCGAAGAGGACCGTAGGCTGCTCAATCAGTTTCTGGAGAAAGCCTACTTGGAGTGGTCGGATCAACCTCATCTCGCGCTTGGTGCTCAGACTCCTCGACATGCGGCTGCGTCTCCGAATT
>CAZAKX010000129.1:3377-8173 GCA_964485915.1 uncultured Nitrospira sp.
CCTCATCTCGCGCTTGGTGCTCAGACTCCTCGACATGCGGCTGCGTCTCCGAATTGGCAGGGAAAGGTGGCTGAGTTGATCGAGGAAATGGAGCAGCATGATCTGGGTTATCAACGATGTGGCCAACGCGCTTTCAATTATAATCGTCTCCGCGGGCACGTGGGACTGGAGGAAAAGCCTGAGTGACCCATGGTGCCTATGTGGTCCGCTATTGCCCTTGATGTGTGCAGTGCGATCCGCACCGCACCGCTTGCCTCTTGCTGAAAGGGAGTATACAACCAAGCCGAAGCTAATGAAGAAATTGGAGAGCTGATGGGAAACAGCGCAAGGAGAAATAGGTGACGGAGCAGCGAACAACAGTCGGCATTCTCGTCGGTGGGGGGCCTGCCCCTGGGATTAATAGCGTGATCGGCGCATCCACGATTCGCAGTATTCTTGGGGGCTCGGACGTTCTCGGGATCATCGATGGATTCAGGTGGCTCATGGAAGGGAGCACCGGACAAGTGCGGCCGCTCTCGATCGAGGAGATCAGCCGAATCCATTTTCGTGGCGGCTCACATTTGGGCACCTCCCGGGCCAACCCGACGAAAAGTACGGAGTTGCTCGACAATGTCTTGTTCTCGCTGTCGCGGCTTGGCGTCACACGATTGATGACGATCGGTGGAGATGACACCGCATTTTCAGCTATGAAACTGGAGGAGCGATCGGGTGGTCGTCTACAAGTCGTTCACGTTCCCAAGACGATCGATAATGATCTGGATCTTCCTTATGGTATTCCCACGTTTGGGTTTCAGACCGCCCGTCACGTCGGGGTCGAGATCGTGAAAAATCTCATGGTTGACGCCCGTACCACATCACGCTGGTACTTGGTCGTGACGATGGGGCGTAAGGCCGGGCATCTTGCATTGGGTATCGGAAAGGCGGCCGGTGCCACGCTGACGATCATTCCGGAAGAGTTTGGAGACCGTCCGGTGAGGCTCCAACGAGTCGTGGATCTCTTGATAGGGGCCATCATCAAGCGTCGGGAACAGGGTCGAGCCGATGGAGTAGCGGTGTTGGCAGAAGGGTTGATTGAAATTCTCGATCCGCACGATCTGGGTGGCTTGGAGCATGTTGAGAGAGACGAGCACGGGCATATACGCATGACCGAAGTGGATCTGGGCGACGTCTTGCGTCGGGAACTGACGAAGCAGCTTCACGCGCTGGGGCTATCCATGACCTTTGTGGCGAAGAATGTGGGATATGAGCTCCGTTGCGCCGATCCGATCCCATACGATATCGAGTATACGCGCGATCTTGGATATTGCGCCGCGCAGTATCTATTGGACGGGGGAACATCGGCCATGGTCTCGATTCAGAATGGACGGTTCACTCCAATACCATTCAAACAGATGGTGGATTCCTCCACTGGACGAACCAAGGTCAGGATGGTGGATATCGATTCACAGTCCTATCAGATCGCTCGGCAATACATGATTCGGCTCACGGAGGATGATCTACGCAATCCGGACCGGCTGGGTCGATACGCCGCATTGAGCGGCCTGCCCATAGAAGTGTTCAGAGAACGGTTCAGTGCAGCGCACTGAACGCACGAGGTAGATTTCGTCGAAAAGTAATAAATGAGGGATATCCAACATGAAGATTCTAGCGGCGACGGATGGCTCAAAATACGGCAGATGGGCGATTGAATGGTTGGCGGACATGCCGTTTATCGTACAGCCGGTTGTTCGTGTTCTGCACGTTGTCGACGTGGCGAGTGTTCGGGCTCCATTCATGGTCCAACCGATCATTGTCGGGGCGGAGCGTTACGTCCAGTCGGAAGTCAATCGGATGGAGAAGGCAGCCAAGGCGGCGAAAGAAGAGTCGGTCACCTTGCTGGCCAAGTTAGGCTTGAATGGAGGGGTCACGGTGGAGCGAGGGGCGGTGGCCGGCACGATCATGAAATTTGCGCAGCGTGGAGCGACCCTTCTATCGATCGGCTCTCGTGGGCTGGATGCCCTAGACCGCTTCATGCTGGGCAGTGTCTCCAATCACGCCATCCACCACGCACCGTGTTCTGTTCTTGTGGTGAAGGAGCGGCCTCGTCCCGTCAGACACGTCGTTCTCGCGATCGACGGGTCGGCTGCGTCTGACAAGGCCCTTCGGTTTCTCATGCGCCAGATCAATCCGACACCCGATGGTCCGGAGCGCGAACCGGTGCTGGTCACCGTGGTGCACGCGATGCCGTATTTGAAGTATCCGGAGGTGAGAGAGGCCGGAAAACGGTTGATGCAGCGATACGGAGAGAAGCTTGCGAGCTCGGGTTTCCAGATCCGGGAGGCCCTGAGATTAGGAAAACCGGCAGACGAAATTCTGACCGTGGCTAAACAGGAGAAGGCTGATCTGATTGTAACCGGAGCCAAAGGACTCGGCGCAATCCGTCGCGTACTGCTCGGGAGTGTCTCCACCCGTGTCGTTCAACATGCCCATTGCGGGGTGCTTGTGGTTCGCTGATTGTCTGACCTAGGAAATGACCCAAGAGATGGGGTTGACGGGAAAGACTAAAGCGCAATAGACTACCCCCCTCGCCGACTAACTATTAGGGAGAGAGGGGGGTTGTATGTCAGCACTACCGAAGATCGACCAGGACTCACTCCCTGATCGTTTGGTGACAGGGCTTTCAAAAATTGGTTTGGCGATGAAGAGCCGAACCTGGAGGCGAAAGGGACGACAAGGCATTGGCCCCTTACAAATCCAAGTGCTGACGTTTCTCCGGTCTCGTCCGAACCATTCGGCAACCGTTTCGACGATTGCTCGGGAACTCTCCGTCAAGCTCCCTACGGCCTCTGAAGTCATCCGAACCCTAGAACAAAAGCGGTTGGTCCGACGGCGACGCCGTGAAGTCGACAACCGTGTCGTGACCGTGCATCTGACCGCGCTAGGGGCTAAAGCGGGTCACGTGGAAAACCGATGGCCTGAGATCTTGGCGTCGGCGACAGAAAATCTGTCGACGCAAGAACAGGTCGCCCTTCTGACGGCGCTTGTGAAACTGATTCGCGCGCTTCAGTTACAAGGAGAAATTCAGGCCGCGCGGATGTGTGTTTCCTGTGAACACTTCAGTCCACATGCCCATGGAGAATCAGCGTTGCCTCATCACTGCGGATTCTACAACGTCGCATTTGGAGATGAGGACTTCCGCCTTGATTGCCCGGAATATGTAGAAACTTCCGAGGTGGATGCTCACCAGACGGCCAATTCTTCTGAATCGGCAAAGGTGGCCCAATCTATTCTGGTTTGAGCGCGGGCGTTCACAGGTGCAGTTACTGCGCTGATTTTTCCGTTTGCTTGCTGTAGAAGCGGCGGTCCTCCTCAATTTTCCCCGTCAAGTCTTCCAAGGCCAACCGTAGAGCTGCTTCGATAGGGGCACGGTCCGAATCCGTTACCCATCGTACTGTTGAACCTGCTACGGTGTGTTCAGCACGATACGAGTTGACGGCTTGTTCCGCCTCACGTATCTCCCCTTGTAGGACGATCCGGTAATGATAGAGACCTTGTCGGGAGGTGAGGAATAGTTTGGTGGCCACGCGAAGCGTGAAGTCACCTGGCTCACCTGAAACCGATGCAAAGGTACCGCGTTGTTGTAGGTAGCCCGAGATTGCCTGGGTGAGATCGGACTGCGACCATTTCAGCAGCGGGATGCCTGGTCGATGGTCAGCGCCTTCCAGTGAGGGAGGGCTGACAAGGAGCTGAAGGCTTCGCGGAATGCTGACGGATGAAGGCTCGTCCGGAAGCGGTGTCACATGAATCCTGTGGACACAGCTGGTGCACAGGACCCATAGAGATAGCAGGAGAACTACGAACGGAGTTGGGAAACACATATGCAGTTGAAAAGGGGAAATGTCCTCACCGGTGCCACGAAATCAACGATTAGGGAGTCGACGCAGGAGCTGGCCCTGACACGATCTCCAAGTCTTTCAACGCTCGAACAGCCTGTTCCCGGTACGCGCGTTCAGTCGAGTCTGTGTATGTATCGACCACCCGCTGATAGGATGCACGGGCTTTTTCCGGCTGTTGCTTGATCGCGAAGTATTGCCCCAAGGCAATCCAGTTTTGAGCAGCCGTTTCTCGAGCCGTTTTCATCAGTGCGAATTCACGCTCAACCTGCGTAGTCCCTTGAGACTGCCCCCGCTTTCTGACCGTTGCCGCCATCTGATCGGCCATGACTTCGATCTGCTCATTCTCGTGAACCGCGGCACCCACACGATTGGCCTTGAGGTGACTGTAGAAGTCCTCAACGTGAGCCTTGATGACGTCGGCTCGCCGTTGATATGGGTCTGGCGCGCAACCGGACACGATCAAGACGAACAGTGCTATGACACATGTTGTGTGGAAAGAGAAGCGATGAGGCGCGATCATCATGGACCCTCGTGGGTGAAAGTCTAAGGGCGTTTCGAACCGTTGGAGTCTAACACAGGCCCTCCCATGCGAACACTAACCCTATCGGTGGGGATTTCTGAATAGCTTCTCCGGTTAGACCGAATGCAGAGGAGAAGCCACTTGAACCTCTCACGATCGCTGCGCTATCTTAATACCCGATTTCCAGACGACGGAAAATCTCGCGGAAGCAAAGGGTGGGCCTTCGAAAAAGGAGGAGGATGATATGGGCAAGAGTTTAAAGGGGACGAAGAGTCACGACAATCTAAAACATGCGTTTGCAGGAGAATCACAAGCCAACCGTCGGTATCTGTATTTCGCTCGTCGGGCGGATATTGAAGGCTATCCTGACGTCGGTGGACTCTTCCGAGATACCTCGGAGG
>CAZAKX010000130.1:0-8137 GCA_964485915.1 uncultured Nitrospira sp.
CCCTCGATCACCAGAATTTCCGCCAGAAAGATCCGGCACGAACCATCGAAGAGTTGCAGTGGCTTAAGCAACGCTACGGCGTACGCCATTTCTTTTTCACAGACGAGTGCTTCGCGCTATCGCCGACGAAGCGGTTGTGTCAGCAGATGCTTGAGAAACAACTCGATGTGAAATGGACGTGTGAGATGCGGTTTGAGAAGAACCTGTCTCGCGAGTTGTTGAGCTCCATGCGGGATGCCGGTTGTTTAAAGATCGTCTTCGGATTGGAATCCTTCAACCAGCGCATCATGGATTTCATGAAAAAGGGCATCAAGCAAGAATGGGTCCGGCGCATCGCGAACGATTGCGTCGACCTTGGGATCGCCGTGCATTGTTACATCATCGTCGGGTTCCCCACGGAAAAAGAAGACGAAGCGCTTGAAACGATGAACTTCATCGTCGAAAACAAGAAACTGCATCAGTCCTACGGATTTTCTTGTCAGCCCTGCTTGTTCGATTTGGAAAAAGAGGCCCCGATCATGAGTGACCCCGGCGGATATGGGATTCGTCGCATCATGCGGCCGTCTGCGGAGGATCTCAGTCTTGGCTTCTTCTATGAGGTGCAAGAGGGCATGACTCCCGACGAAGCGGAACGACTCTACCAATATGTGTATGAGCGGATCAGCGAGGTGGTATGCGAGCTCCCGTTCAACTATGCCATGGCGGATGGATTGCTGTACATCTCACGGGCAAAGGAAGGCGCTGAGCAGGCACCACTGGCCGCACGTTGACCCGATTTTTTTGTGACCGCTATAATGCAGTCTGTGATGGGTGGAGTGATGAACGCAGCCACACGAGGCGAACGGTTGACTGGAAGGATTTCGGACTTCGGCCCGTTGTTCGAGTATACCGTCAAATTGGTTCTGCTGGCGTCATTCCTCGAACTGGTGCTCTATCGTCTGCTTTCACGTCTCGGAATGCATCTGAGTAAAATGGCAGCGGATCATCCATGGATTACGCCGACGTTTACCGCGTTGACCGAAGTCGGGACGTGGCTGATCAACATCGTGGCTGTGTTGTTGTTCCTGGCTCTTGCGTTGACCATCGTCAACCGATGGAGAGGCCATGACACGAGCTGGTTGGTCAGGGGAGGAATCGCAGGCACGGTCCTGTTGTTGCTGCTGACCATCGTGTTCCTCGTTGTGCAGCCGGGGATGTTGGGCGCGGTCGTCTACAACGGCTTGACGCTCGTGGTTCTGACGGTCTTCATGTCGGAGTACTGGATCACCCATCGCGAGTCGACGCAACGAGTGTTGGCAGCCGTCTACTATCTCGGCGTCTCCGGATGGTTGTACTATCAGATCGTGTCGACCTTTTACAGCTGGACCGGGGCGCTCGCTGCGCCTCCGTTGGTGTATGAATCGCACCGTGCGGGTGAAGCGTTCATGCTGCTGGCCAGTTATCTGGTTTTTGTGGCCTACGGGAAGAGCAAGAGTTTATCGCTTCGTACGAAGAATCGACGGCAGCTGAGCCGAGCCATTTGGTTTTGGGCGACCACCGCGATCCTGTTCTCGGCGATGATCGTCGCTGACTATCTCTTGGATCTGTTCAGCCCGGCGTTTGCCTCAGCCTTTCGGCAGGCCTCACAAGGCATCGGCTGGATCTTCCAATTCGGTATGGGCTACACGTTCTATCTGCCCTTCGCGATCTATGTCGGTGGACTGCTGTGTTGGTCGTATACGGTTGTGAAATTGTTGATGACGGGACGATTGGCTGGTTATGGGATCGGGCTCATGTTCATCGCCGGCTATGCGTTATTGTTTTCGAACCTTACGCTGATGGTCGTCCTTGGCGTGATGTTACTCGCGCTTGATCGGGCGAAGGCGAGCACGACGGAAGCATTGTCGACGACGAGACGCTCCGTGATGCCTGCAGCGGAGAGACTGATTACGGGGCAAGCCTAAACCAAAGAACGAGATGTGTGATGGATACACCTGAACCGACGACATCCCAAACAGATACTGCGGTTGATCCTGGAGATCTCCCGCTTTCGCCGGACGAAGAAATTGCCGGAATCGAAACGTTGTTGGCGAGTGAGCCTGATGATTTTCAGGCGCGTTGTCGCCTCGGCGAGCTGTATTTCAGCAAGGGGCGACTGGATGATGCCTTGGCGGAAGTCAAGAAGTCGATCGAGATGGCCGAAGGGCTTCGCGCGGAGATGAATCGCTCGCTGGCCATGTATTATGCCAACCTCGGAACGATCTACGCGACCAAGAGCATGAGCGACGAGGCCGAGGCGGAATTCCGGCATGCGCTGGAGATTTTTCCGCATGATGTGCTGGCCTTGTTCAACCTGGGCAGGCTCTACGCAGACAAGAAGAAATACATGGAGGCGAAGAGTTATTACGAGCGTCTTGTCGAGATCACCCCGGACGATCCGATCGCGTGGTATAACCTCGCTGGGGTCTATGTCGAGCTCGATAATCCTCAAGTCTCCGACTACAACACGATCGATATGGGCATTCAGTGTTATCTTCGCACGTTGGAACTGGACCCCAAGCATCTGGAGTCAAGCTTTAAGCTCATGGAAATCGCCCTCAACCACAAGAAAACCGATTTGGCGATCCGGGTCATGGAAAGCGCAGTCGAACACAATCCGGAAGAGCCCCTTGCGTACTATAATCTGATCAGTGTCTACGATAAGTGCAAGATGTTCGAACAGGCAGAAGAAGCGCGTAAACGGCTAAAAGATCGGTTTGCCAAAAAGGCAAAAGACAATCCTCGGTCCTGATTTTTTATAGGAAGGGGTGCACTATGTTTGGTAGCTTAGGGTTCACGGAGCTGATCCTCATCCTCATGATCGTCTTGATCATTTTTGGCGCGGGGAAGCTTCCACAATTAGGCGAAGGGCTCGGCAAAGCGATTAAGGGGTTCAAGAAGTCTGTGCACGAAGCGGAGGCGATTGAGGCCGAAGCCCAAGCAGCCGCTCAACAGGGCACGGCGCCTCAGGCCGTAGCCGCAGCGTCGACGCCGCATGCGTCATTGAATCAGCCGGCTGAAGCCACCGCCCAGCCTGCCCAGCGGTCGTAACCGGCGCACGCGATGGATACCGAACTGGAGTTGGCCGCTGGGTATATCGAGACCTTTGCCGGAAACGGCAAGGCAAGAAGCACGGGTGACGGCAAGCGCGCAGTCAAGGCTGGGATCCCGCTTCCGCACCACGTTGCTCTCGACAAGAACGAGCAGTGGCTGTACTTCGCCGAGTCGGGATCCGATCGTGTCCGCCGCATTCATCTGCAGGAAGGCACTCTTCACAATTTCGCAGGAATCGGTGAGACTTGCTACAGCGGCGATGAGGGTCTTTGTGGAGAAGCCGGGTTATATCTTCCGCTCGCGGTTGCCTTTGATTCATTGAACAATCTGTACATCTGCGATTCCGGAAGCAATCGGATTCGAAGGGTCGATCGTGAGACCGGTGTCATCACCACCGTGGTTGGCACCGGCCAGCATGGTTTCAATGGGGATGGGCCGGCGCTGGAGGTCAATCTGACGTGGCCGGCGGCGATTGCGTTCGGCGAAGACGACGTTCTCTATATCGCTGATACGCAAGCCCATAAAGTTCGACGCTACGATTCCAAGACCGGGACGGTCACGACGATCGCGGGGACCTGGACGGCTGAAGACGAAGCGCGCGATCAACCGTTAGTGGCGAGAAATTTGGTCGTGCTCTCCGGTGATGCGATCGGGATCGACTTCAGCGATGATCAGGGATGGCTCATGCCGGTCTGTTCCGATGGGTTGGATATGTCGATGTACCTGGACGATGGGAAGCCGGCAATGGAGGCCCGTCTCTACGACATCGTCGGTCTTGCGGTAGACGGCAAGGGCCATGTGTACGTCGTCGACAAGGGGAGCAATCGTGTTCGAAAGATCGACGCACAGACAGGAGTCATCTCGACCGTCGCGGGGGTGTGCCGATACGGATATGACGGCGACGACAAACCGGCGGTCAGAGCCATGCTCCACGCTCCGGAAGCCGTGATCTTTGACCGAGAGGACAATCTGTATATCTCCGACACCATGAATCATCGGATTCGTAAGGTCGATGCGAAGACCGGCGTCATCACGACGGTGGCCGGGAACGGGGATAGCGGGTATGAAGACAAGAATATCGGCGGCTGCGGCGCCGCTCGATTTGTCGCCAAAGAATCGGCCGGAATGTTAAAGCACGGCGACGGTCTGCTCGGGATCGAAGCGGTGGTGAACTCTCCGGTCGGCCTGGCCTTGGACTCGCAGGGCCATCTCTATATCTGTGAGCGCGGAGAAAACAAAATCCGCCGATTGAAGCTTCCGTAGTCCACACCTCATCGTCGCCACGTTTGTCTCACCCCCGTTTTGTGGTATTGTGAGCTCGATGTGTTCTCGGAGTACTGTACGGTGCCACTAACGTCGATCGGCAGTTCTCGGTCTCACCTTGTTGGATTTTTCTCCGTACTGATCGTGCTTGCCAGTGTCCTCGGTGCATTCGGGATTCCGCTGGTCAGTTCCGAGGGGATGGCGATCAGGTCCTATGTGGTCCAAGGGGATCTGCCGAATGCCGCTGATGACGCGGCGTGGCAAAAGGTTCCGCCGATCACTATTCCTCTGAGCGGACAGGTCATTACCAGGCCGGTGTGGCCCGAGCCGACGGTGCGCGCATTGACCGTGCGGTCCATACACAACGGCACCGATATCGCCTTTCTCCTGGAATGGCAAGACAACACGAAGAATGATCGCCTCACTCCTGGTACGTTTCGAGATGGCGTGGCGATCGGTCTTCCGCTCGGCGATGCGCCGGCTTTTTTCTGCATGGGGCAGCTGGATCACTACATCAACATCTGGCATTGGAAGGCGGATTGGCAAAGCGATATCGATCGGCGCGCGGCTCGGACCTCTGAAAAGAAAGAAGGCGCGGTGCGGACATTCGAAGTCATTCCACGACGAGCCTCTTCCGTGGAGGACCTGATCGGTGGAGGATTCAGCACCTTGACCACCAAGGAAAAGCAAGGGCGAGTGCAGGGGCAAGCGTTCTGGAAGGACGGCGTGTGGCACGTCGTGATGCGCCGTCCACTGCAGAGCGACGAACAAGAGAATGAAGCGAAACTGGTTCCAGGGCGCGTGCAGGCCATCTCATTCTCCGTCTGGAATGGGGAAAATAAAGAGCGAAACGGGCAGAAGGCCGTGGCCCCATGGTTTCATCTCCGTCTCGATCCAATGACATAATCGTAGGACATCAGCAGACGTTTTCCTAGATGCGACGCCGGTCGCTGGCCGGAGAGGGAGAATTTTGAAAGACTCGATTCTGGTGGGAATCGTGCTGTTGTGCGGTCTCTTTTTCTATGGGCCGCCGAGAGCGCTTGCAGCCACCGACAGCGTTTCCATGACGGATGACGAGGCGTCGAGTCTCGGTGAGGAGTTTGGTATCGTGGTGGGGGCGGTGGATGAGGAAATCCAGAAGGAACTGAAGTTGCAGCGAGCACAGGGTGTCGCGGTCTTTGAAGTGATCGGGAATTCGCGGGCGGATTATGCCGGGATCAAAGTTCGGTCCGTCATCAAGGAAATCGACAAACAAGAGATTCGTAACATGACGGATTTCGGTCGAGCCTTGAAGAAAGCCATGACAGGCTGCAACTTTACCGTCGGAACCTATGAGCCGGCAGAACCGGGCGAGCCGGTGAGCTGGGGCGTGAATTTTCACTTTGTCGGTTGTAAGCGTGATTGATGGTCTTGGTGAGGGGTGAGGCGTGAGGGGTAAGGCGAACGGACATGGCGGTAGATTGTGGGTCGGCTGGGGCATTGCGAGGTGCTGCTTTCTGTCGCTCGTCGGTCTGATCAGCCTTTTGAGTAGTCTGCATTACGAGCAGGCGATCGCTGAGGAGGCGAATAGTCGGTCTGTGTCTGAGTGGGTAACTGAAATCGAGAAAGTCTTCATCCGGTCGGAAGAGTGCAAGCAATGTCATGCCCGTCATTATGAAGAGTGGAAGGGGGCTAGAGAGCAGACCCCCGATCTGAAGACCTTTGGCCGGGTGGATGCGGCACTTCTGCATGGAACAGCGTTGGAATCTCCTGTTTTTCGAACCGTTTTGGGGCTTTGGAAACAGACGAACCCGACGCCCGATGAACAGCGTGGATGCCTCTCGTGCCATGTGCCGTCCGTGACCATATTCCCACAGCATGCCGAGAAGATGGTGGCGGATGTTCTTGCCGGCAAGCCACGAGTGGAGGGGATCGGCTGTACGGCCTGCCATTTGATGAACGGAATCGATCAAGGCACGCGCTCACACCCGAATTTTAACCTACAGCCTGGCAAGACCCTCTATGGGCCCTACCCCAATCCTGAAGAGAATCTTGTCCATCAGGCCGCACAGTCGGATCAGTTTCGCGAAGTCAGTTTCTGTGTTTCCTGTCACTTCGATAAAGTGAAAGAT
Organism: uncultured Nitrospira sp.; assembly: GCA_964485915.1. Lineage (GTDB taxonomy): Bacteria > Nitrospirota > Nitrospiria > Nitrospirales > Nitrospiraceae > Nitrospira_D. The sequence goes on from CAZAKX010000130.1 coordinate 6,447, forward strand.
GTGGCTCAGAAAAACCTGCCCGGCGAAATTCTCCAAGGGACGGTTTGCCAGGATTGCCACATGGAACCGTCGACCGGCAGTTCCACCTCCCGGCGCGGGGCGATGACCAGACCGATCGGACGGCACTGGTTTCGCGGGGTCGTCGTCGCCGGGACGATGTTAAAAAACCGGAACGTCCAAGCTGAGTGGATGCCTCGCATCGACATCGAGGTGACGAAAGCCGGGTCGATGATTGAAGGAATCGGAGCGGTGAAGGTCGGGAGTCTGCCGCACAGTTTTCCCGATGGCGATCCGGTTCTGAAACAGTTCTTTCTGACTCTCACGGCAAAGGATGCGAAAGGCGAGATGTTGGCGGAAGAAACGAAGCAGTTTGGATTGTCGTATGAGGAGATCCTTCGCGGTCCGATCCCCGATCCTTTTGTGAAGGGCGGTACAACACGAAAGGTTCTCTTTGCACTCACGCTTCCCGCTGGGGCTGTTGCCTCGTCTGTTGAAGCCGTGCTGACCTACGCGCTGATTCCAGCGCCGGCCCCGGAATTACAGCACAAGTATCTCGCCACGCTGGGGACGGAGGCAGAGCGGGAAGAGGCGAAGAAGATCATTCAGGAATATTCGCAGCGGCACTTTTTGACGTATCGTGTCAAACCACTCTCCTAGCAGGATGTTGAAAAAGCTCTCCAGCGGTGTTCTCGCGTCGCTCAGAAGCTCAACGTACCGGAGCGTACGCCTCGCCCCTTCGCTCGCTGCGGCCTTGCTGGAAGACCTTTTTGAACATCCTGCAAGAGAAGCAGTAATCGTGAAACCGCTGCCTGGCATGATGATGGTTGGGGTCAGTATTGTCGTCACGATTTGTGCCACTGTGGTGTTTGATGGCACGGGCACTTCCGCGCTGGCACAGACTGTCCCGAATCAACCATTGATCGAAAAAGCCTTTCCCCATTCCAATAAATGTAAACGGTGTCATGAACGGGTGTATGAAGAGTGGGAGACCTCGCCCTTGGCGAAGTCCATCCATTCCCCCGCGTTTCGCGCATCGCTGGATGCTTACTTAAAGTCGGCCGGTGGAAAGGACCAGGCGCTGTGTTTCCGCTGCCACGCACCGCATGTGCGAGAATTCTCAGATCATGTGCAGCTCTTTGTCGATCAAGCGAAAGCGGGCGACCCGTCTTTGGATGGGGTTGCCTGCAGCCAATGTCACTTGATCAAGCAGGTGGACCGGGCCAAACATCCCCCGGAGCCGAAATATGAGATCGGGGGAAAGACGCTCTATGGTCCATATAAGGATTTTGTCCAAAACCTGGCGCACCAGTCCATGGAATTGAGCCTCTTTCAGAAGTCCGACCTCTGCCTGAACTGTCATCAGTCGGTGCCGTCAGTGACGAACTTGGGCAAGGCGAATGATTTGCTCGGGAACTGGGACCAAAGTCGAGCCGTCAAGTCAGGCAAAGAATGCCAGACGTGCCATATGCCGCAACAAGTAGGGGAATCAGCCAACGGGGAGAAGAAGCGCACGATTGCCAATCATAGTTTCCCAGGTCGCATCGGCAAGCTTCGTCAAGAAGCGGCGAAGTTGGATGTGCAGACCAAGATCAACGGCGACAACACGACGGTGACGGTCAAGGTCCAAAGCCTGGTACCGCATAATCTGCCTGCGACCCATCCGGCCTGGGCCACCGTAGTCTTGAATCTGG
>CAZAKX010000131.1:0-8105 GCA_964485915.1 uncultured Nitrospira sp.
GAGCAGAAGCCGGTGAAGGGATCACCGGAGTTTCGTGTTGAGTTTGAAGGCTCGACCTTCCAGTTCGCGTCAGCCGCTCATCGGGACGCCTTTGTTGGCGATCCGTCCAAGTACCTCCCGCAGTATGGTGGATACTGCGCCTATGGGATGGCGAGAGGCTACAAGGCCAAAATCGATCCGGCGGCTTTTACGGTCGTCGGTGACAAGCTGTACCTCAACTATAGTGAAACGGTTCGGTCGCAATGGTTGACGGATATTCCTGGCTACATTCGAAAGGCGGATGCGAACTGGCCGGACGTGAAGAAGGTTGCCAAGGTCCACGAGTAAGGTGGTTTGACTTCAGGCATCAGGCGGTGCAGGGTGTGTTGAGCTATTCAATCTATTACTGCTACCCAGGAGGTTTGTGATGAAGAAGATGCTGCTGTTGGTCGTGACGGCTGTGTGTTTCACGGGATTCGGTGCCCTTTCATTTGCCGAGGAGATGGGGAAGATGAAAGGTGAAATGAAGGGCGAGATGATGAAGGGAGAAGTAAAAGCGAAGCATGACGAGATGAAGGCCAAGCATGATGAGATGAAAATGAAGACAGATGAGATGAAGATGAAAAAGGATGAGATGATGAAGGGTGATATGAAGATGAAGAAAGACGATATGAAGGGTGGGATGAAAGGCGAGATGGGCCACTAAGAGAAGCTTTCTCACCGCACCCTCCCACGAACGGCCTGTGCTCGGTCCATCCGACTGCAGGCCGTTCGTGTTTTCACGCCTCCATCATTCGCCGCTGTAAGAAACCATCCGCGCTTTCGACGAAACGCTAGGTTGTGCATCTGAGGGAAGCGGAGGTGGAATCATGGCGCTACTTATTCAGTCGGAAACAGCTGTCAGTCAGGAAACAGATCAGGGACAGATGGCAGAACTGCCAGCATCTGAAACGTTGTCGACAGTGAGCACCCCCATGGTTTTGTCTTCCCCTGTGATCGAACGGGTGTACCGTCATCGGCTTCCGGTGCGGATCAGCCATTGGCTGAATGTGCCGTTTCTGATCATCCTGATCATGAGCGGCCTGCAAATTTTTAACGCGCATCCGGCGCTCTATTGGGGTGATCGCTCCGATCGTGACCAGGCCTTGCTGTCCATTAAACCGGTGCAGAGCGAGGGTGGTGAGGTGAAGGGCATCACGACAATCCTCGGACATCAGTTCGATACGACCGGTGTGCTCGGTTATTCTGATGGCATGAGACGCGGCTTTCCGGCCTGGGCGACCATTCCGAGCGCTAAGTGGCTCGCGATGGGACGACAATGGCATCTGTTCTTTGCCTGGCTCTTTGTGATTAACGGGTTCATTTTCACTGCCTATGCGTTTGCGAGTCGACATGTCACTCGCGACTTGGCTCCAACCGGCAAAGATTGGCGCAGCATCGGCAAGTCACTCAGAGATCATCTGATCCTCAGACATCCTGCCGGTGAAGAAGCCAAGCGGTACAACGTGCTTCAGAAACTGGCCTACGCCAGTATCTTGTTCATCGTAGGGCCGCTGATCGTGTTGAGTGGGCTTGCGATGTCGCCGACGATCGATACAGTGTTCCCCTGGTTGCTCACCATCTTCGGGGGACGCCAAGCCGCGAGGACGATTCACTTCGTTGCCTGTTTCTCGTTTGTCGGATTCGTCATCATTCATGTCTTCCAAGTGATTCTCACCGGATTCTTCAACAACATCCGTTCGATGGTCACTGGGTGGTTCATTGTCGAGCATGAAGGAGTGAGTCATGAAGCATGAACGTGCGATAGAACGCCGCCGATTCCTCAAAGGAACATTGGGTGCGGCCAGCCTGGGGGCACTCTCCGGATGCGACAATCTCACGCAGAGCAGTTGGTTTCCGGCCATTCTCAATAAGGCGGAGCGATTGACGGAAGCCGTACAACGGGCGGTCACGCCACGAGAGGCGCTTGCCAAAGAATATCGGGAGGCCGACATCTCGAAGGTCTTTCCGGCGAACGGCAACACCGATCCCGGTACAGAACAATATGCCGAACATGTCGCACGGAATTTTTCAGAATGGACGCTGGAGGTAGTTGGCTTGGTGCAAACGCCGAGAAGTTGGTCGTTGGCTGCATTGAAAGAGTTGCCCGTTCGGACGCAGATTACCCGTCACGATTGCGTCGAAGGTTGGAGTGCCATCGGCAAATGGACCGGGGTGCCTCTGGGAGACTTGATGCACCAGGTCGAACCGTTGCCGAACGCTCGCTATGCGGTCTTCCACTGTGCAGATGTTGACGACGAAGGGATCGCCTACTATGAGAGCATCGCGGTGGCCGATTGCTATCATCCGCAAACAATCCTGGCCTATGAGTTAAACGGCGTGCCATTGGACGTCCCGCACGGTGCGCCGCTTCGTCTGCGCTTTGAGCGGCAGCTCGGGTACAAGCAGGCGAAGTATGTCATGAAGATCGAGTTGGTCGAGTCCCTTGCCGGCATCGGCGGTGGGAAAGGGGGATATTGGGAAGACCAAGGGTATGAATGGTACGCGGGGATTTAGAATGCTGAAACAGGCTTGTGTTTCTCTTCGTTGGTTGGGAATGGTAATGGCCGTTCTATTGGCAGGATGGCTCACTCTTCGTCCGGCAGAAGCGATGCTTGGTAAGCCGGCTCCTGATATTACGAATCCAACCTGGCTGAACAGTGCGCCGTTACGGATGGTTGATCTCCGTGGCAAGGTGGTGATGGTCGAGTTCTGGACGTTCGGCTGTTACAACTGCCGAAATGTTGAGCCCTACGTGAAGGAGTGGTACCGGCGGTACGCGGACCAAGGATTTGTCGTCATTGGTGTCCATTCACCGGAGTTCTCGCACGAACGCGAGGTGGAGAATGTGAAACGGTACATGGCTGAGCACGACATCCGCTTTCCTGTGCCGATCGATAATGATTTCTCGACCTGGAACCGGTACGAGAATCGTTACTGGCCGGCGATGTACCTGATCGACAAGCGCGGGATCATTCGCTATGTCAGAATCGGTGAAGGGGGTTACGGCGAGACCGAGCGGCAGATTCAAGCCTTATTGGCAGAAGGGTGATAGTCAGCGCCGTCCGTCATACCAGACGGAGAGGTGTTTCTTATCCTGCAAGGTTCGCTTGGGAAGCAGAAAGATTCTGACTATCTGGCCGGCGATTTCACGGCCTGAGTAGAGCGAGATCTTGCGGGAAGACGTTTCCAGCGGATGCTTGGTCAGGATGGTAAATTGAAGGCCTCGCTCACGTCCCCACTGTTTGAGCTGCTTACTGAGCCTGATTTCGTCTAACGCATAAAGGTCCTGGTCAAATCCGCCGACCTCCTGAAACGCATCACGGCGGCAGACCACCAGCGCTCCAGCTGCCCAGCGACAGAGGATCGATGTCTTGGTCCAGAGCTGTAGGGTCAGATTCGCCCACCAGGGTAAACCATCCATGCGCAGTGTACTGCCACATCCGACAGACCTGCCGGATTCGATCATTTGCAAAATGTCCGCAAGCAGGCCAGGGCTGAGCAGGCTGTCGGCATCCAGAAACAACAGCCAGTCGCCGGTTGCCTGAGCTGCGCCGGCATTGCGTGCTCGGCCGATCTGATTGATCGGCTCGAAGACGACTCGTGTGCTGGCTCGCTTGGCCAATTCAGCGGTGTTATCAGTGGAGTTGTTGTCGACGACAATGATCTCTGAGGTGAAACCAGGTTTGGAATGAGAGGCGACTGACAGCGTGATCGAATGTACGCACTGTTCGATGAGGCGCGCTTCGTTAAAGGCCGGGACGATAATGGAAAGATGCATGGTTCTCATCATGCCATAGTTGTCTAGAACTCTGAAATGGGCAGTCAGTCTGAGGTATGTGAGGAAAGGGCGGGATGGCCATCGTGTCAGCGCTCGCCATGCATGGTAAGATCCCGCCTATGCAGCTTTGGGGGTTCCATCCGATTATTTCTGATTGGTTTTCTTCGTACATTGGACAGCCGACCGACGTCCAAGTCCAGGCCTGGCCGGCGATTCAATCAGGGTCGGACGCACTCATCGCGGCTCCGACTGGCTCAGGCAAGACCCTCGCGGCGTTCCTCTCTTGCATCGACCAGCTTTTCAAACAAGCCCTGGCGCGTGAACTTGAGGATCACACTCAGGTGCTCTACGTGTCGCCGCTCAAGGCGCTGAGTAACGATATCCAGAAAAATCTTGAGAAGCCGTTGACTGAAATCGGACAACTGGCGCTGCAGGCCGGGCTTCTGATGCCCGAGTTGCGAGTGCTGGTCCGGACAGGCGACACGCCGATGGCGGATCGGCAGCAGATGCTCAAGCGGCCGCCTCATATTCTTGTCACGACGCCGGAATCGCTGTTCATCCTATTGACTGCTGAGAAGAGTCGAAAGCTCTTGCAGACCGTGCGGACCGTGATCGTGGACGAAATCCATGCCCTGGTCCCCAACAAGCGGGGTGCACACCTCGCATTGTCCTTAGAACGACTCGATGCACTCACGTTCACGAAGCCGCAGCGTATCGGCCTTTCGGCAACGCAACGACCGATCGAAATCGTGGCAGAATTCCTCGTAGGTAACCGTGCTCCATCACACGATCTTTACTCAGCCCTCAGTCCTCGGTCCTCAGCCCTGTGTACGATTATCGACGTTGGCCATCGTCGCGAGCTGGATCTCGCAGTAGAAGTGCCGAAAGATGAGTTGAGTGCAGTCGCGACGAATGCCGTCTGGTCCGAGGTGTATGACCGAGTGGCAGAACTCGTCCGTCAACATCGGTCCACGCTCGTATTTGTGAATACCCGCCGGCTTGCTGAACGAGTATCGCATTATCTTGAAGAACGTCTCACCGATTTGGGCCCTGATGCCGTCGCGGCCCATCATGGGAGTTTGTCGCGGCAGATTCGATTGTCGGCAGAAGAGCGGTTGAAAACCGGCAAGACGCGGGTCGTGATTGCCACGGCCTCGCTGGAATTGGGCATCGATGTGGGCACGGTCGATCTGGTGTGCCAAGTCGGGTCGCCACGTGCGATTGCCACGACGTTGCAGCGTATCGGTCGTGCCGGCCACTGGATCAACGCGATTCCCAAAGGCCGTCTATTTGCCATAACTCGAGATGAGCTCTTAGAGTGTGCCGCGTTGGTACGGGCCATTCGCGCCGGAATTCTGGACCGGATTGAGATTCCCCCGGCACCGCTCGATATTCTTGCGCAACAGCTTGTCGCCGTCGCTGCGACACAGACCTGGGCGGAAGAGGAACTGTTTGCCCTATGTCGGCGCGCGTATCCCTATCGAGATCTGTCGCGCGTGGAGTTCGATGCTGTGGTGCGAATGTTGGCAGATGGCATTGCGACCAAGCGCGGTCGCGGGCTCGCCTATCTCTACCACGACCGTGTCAATCATCGGCTCAAAGGGCGACGAGGGGTGCGGCTGGGGGCGATCACATCAGGCGGGGCCATCCCCGATACGGCGAACTATGCCGTGGTGGCAGAACCGGATGGTACCGTGGTCGGATCGGTCGATGAAGATTTTGCTGTCGAAAGTCTGGCCGGTGACATTATGTTGCTCGGCAACACATCATGGCGCATCAAGGGGGTTGAAGCCGGGAAGGTCCGTGTCGAAGATGCACAAGGAGCGCCGCCGAGCATTCCATTTTGGCGAGGGGAGGCTCCTTCGCGAACGACGGAGCTCTCCGCCGAAGTAGCTAGTCTTCGACAGGCAATCGCAGACAAAGCTGTTTCCTCTGATTCTTCTGTCTGGGCACTCAGTCCTCAGCACTCAGCACTGTATTTTCTCAAGCATGAATGCGCGCTCGATGCTCGTGGCGCCCAGCAAGCGATTGAGTATGTATTGGCCGGCAAGGCAGTGTTGGGCGCTGTACCAACCCAGACCACCATCATCGCAGAACGGTTCTTCGATGAAAGTGGGGGAATGCAGCTGGTGATCCATGCGCCGTTCGGTGGGCGGATCAACAAAGCGTGGGGACTGGCCCTCCGCAAACGGTTCTGTGTGACGTTCGATTTCGAGTTGCAGGCCGCAGCTACGGATAATGGCTTGGTCATTTCTCTTGGCGAGAAGCACAGTTTTCCGCTGGAGTCGGTGTTCGGCTATCTCCACTCCAAATCGGTCAGGGAGGTGTTGGTTCAAGCTGTATTGCTGGCGCCGATGTTCACCACACGCTGGCGGTGGAACGCGTCACGTTCGTTGGCGCTGTTGCGCTTTTCCAACGGCAAGAAGGTTCCACCACAAATTCAGCGGATGAAATCGGAAGACCTATTGGCTGCCGTTTTTCCCGACGCCATTGCGTGTCAGGAGAATCCGACAGGAGAGCGGGCTGCGCGACAGATTCCAGATCACCCTTTGGTTAAGGAAACGCTTCGTGATTGCCTGACTGAGGCGATGGATGTCGAAGGACTGACGGCCATGTTGCAACGGATCGAAACAGATCAGATCCGCTGTATCGCAGTGGAGACACCGGCCCCGTCCGTATTCTCCCACGAAATTCTGAACGCGAATCCCTATGCGTTTCTTGATGATGCGCCGTTGGAAGAGCGTCGAGCGCGTGCGGTGGAAATGCGGCGGACCTTGCCTCCCGACATGGCGGGCGAGGTTGGGGCGCTCGATCCAGAGGCCATCGACGAAGTCGTCCGTGAGTCCTGGCCGGTCGTGCGCGATGCCGACGAACTGCATGACGCGTTGCTCACGCTGGTGTGGGTGCCTTGCGAGACAGTGACTGAGTGGCAACCGTTCCTGCCGGAACTGACTGCATCAGGTCGCGCCATGGAACTGTCGGCAAAGGGATGGGTGGCGACAGAACATCGGGAGGGAGTAGAGCGAGTGCTGGCAGGTGAAGATGATCCGACGCTCGCCGGCATTCTCCAAGGGTGGATGGAGAGTATCGGACCCACGACAGTGGAAGCGCTCGCCGCACGTCTGCATCTGCCGGTCGAGCCGGTCCGGTCGGCGATGGTCCGACTTGAAGCCTCCGGCCAAGTTCTCCGTGGCCGGTTTACGCGTCACGCGTCACGCTTCACGAGCGACGAGATGGAATGGTGTCATCGTCGGTTGCTCGCGCGCATTCATCGACTGACGATTGGAAGGCTACGCAAAGAGATCGAGCCGGTCACGGCAACTGAGTTCATGCGGTTTATGCTGCAATGGCAGCATGTGTTGCCGGGAGCACGTCGGTATGGTGAAGCCGGGCTCTTGCAGGTCATTCAGCAACTGGCAGGATTTGAGGCAGCAGCATCCTCGTGGGAACCACAGCTCTTGAGACTGCGTATGGCCAAGTACGAGCCGGAACTTTTGGACCGTCTCTGTCTGAGTGGTGCGGTCAGTTGGGGCCGTCTCTCATCGCATCCGAGGGTTTCGCAAGGAGGGGATCCGGATCGGCGACGCATCATCGCCACAAGCGGTGCTCCTATCAATCTTTTTCCACGTGAGGACGGCGAGTGGTTGTTGCAAGTATTTCGTGATGAAGCAGCGGTGAGCGGCGCTGATTCCTACGCTCACTTGAGCTCAGTGGCACAAGATGTACGACGTACGTTGGGAGAGCGTGGCGCCAGCTTCTTTGCCGATCTCGCGAGAGGAACCAACCATCTACCGGCTGAAGTGGAAGGTGCGCTATGGGAGCTCGTCGCGGCAGGGATCGTGACGGCCGATGGATTTGATAATCTCCGTGCGCTCATGGACCCTCATCGACGCCGAGCCGAGGGGCGTGAGCGAGCGCGTCGGCCACGGTATTCAGCCGGCCGATGGTCGCTCCTTCGACAGTCCCACGCAGCACTCAGTCCTCAGCACTCAGCACTATCAGAGAAGGTGGCTCGTCAGCTCTTGCGTCGCTATGGCGTCGTGTTCCGCGATCTTCTCCAACGGGAATCGTTGGTTCCGTCGTGGCGCGATCTGCTGGTGGTGTATCGCAGGCTCGAATTGCAAGGTGAGGTGCGCGGCGGACGATTCGTGACGGGATTCACCGGCGAACAGTTCGCCCTTCCGGAGGCCGTGGAAGCCTTACGAGCGCTACGGAAGAGCGGTAGCCCGAATACCGGAACCGAGATCAGGGTGTCTGCCTGTGATCCGCTGAACCTCGCAGGGATTGTGCTCCCAGGACCACGCAT
>CAZAKX010000132.1:0-8072 GCA_964485915.1 uncultured Nitrospira sp.
GATGGCTTCGGCGCATCGCGTGGGCTGAGGCAGCCTGCAGTGCCTCCTGGAGCTTTAGCGTCATGCGGTTCATGTCCATCGTCCCTCCCAATGCGACGCTCGTTCTCTGGTGAAATGATAGGAGCCCCTCCGAACGTTTCTCGGCCGAAACCGGAGTCTAAACCAGCCCGCCCCCCTCCTTTTCGATCTTGCGCTTTTTGGATACCGCTTCTGCCTGCACCACGTTCTTGCAATGCTCACACACCCAGTGGCCATACAACAGCTCCGGCCCCACCACTCCGCAGAAAAGACAATGGCTGGGCTCTTCGAACGGCGGTTTCTCCTCTCGTTTCCCTTCTGCCTTCTGTTCCGTTTGCTCTGACTTCACCATCGTAGCCTCCGTTGTATCTCACGCGATCGTCGTGTGATGCCCTGACATTTCTTCTCCTCCCCCTTCACACAAATGAGCGGCTCCAGCCTGACCACCTTCCGCGATAGATTCGCGTCAGCAGCGTTCTCGATACAGCGCCTGGCCCTTGTCAGGATCCCCCGCGGTTCGCGATCAGGGCATCGACCACGGAGGGATCGGCGAGTGTCGAGGTATCCCCCAGGTCATCCAATTCGTTCACCGCAATTTTTCGTAAGATGCGGCGCATGACCTTTCCCGATCGTGTCTTCGGAAGGGCCTCAGCCCATTGAATATGATCGGGGGTGGCAATCGGACCAATTTCTCGGCGTACCTGTTCAATGAGCTCGGCACGCAATCTCTCCGATGGCGCAATACCTAGCTTCGGGACGAGATAGGCATAGATCCCCTGTCCCTTGATCTGGTGGGGGAACCCCACGACGGAGGCTTCGGCCACGTCCTGATGCTTCGCCAACGCACTCTCCAACTCGGCAGTCCCCATGCGATGGCCGGACACGTTCAGGACATCGTCGATTCTCCCGGAGATCCAGTAATACCCATCGGCATCGCGCCGGGCGCCATCCTCCGTGTCATAGAGGCCGGGGAATCGGCTGAAATAGGTCTTGAGATATCGCTCATGGCTTCCATGGATCGTACGAGCCAGCGCAGGCCATGGGTGCGTGATGACCAGGCGGCCCTGAGCCGCTCCTTCGAGGATGTTCCCTTTCTCATCCACGATGGCCGGAACGACGCCGAAGAACGGCTTGGCGACGGATCCTGGCTTCAATGTCATCGCGCCGGGCAACGGCGTCAAAAGCAACCCGCCCGTTTCTGTCTGCCACCACGTATCTGCAATGGGGCAGCGCTGCTCGCCGACGACGCGATAGAACCATTCCCATGACTTAGGATCGATGGGCTCCCCGACGCTACCGAGCATGCGCAGGCTTCGGCGGCTGGCCTTTTTCACCGGTGCATCGCCTTGCGCCATCAGGGCACGGATCGCCGTCGGCGCTGTGTAGAAAATATTGACCTGGTGTTTGTCTATGAGCCGCCACAAACGAGAGTAATCGGGATAATTGGGCACACCCTCGAACAGCAGCGTGGTGGCCCCGTTGGCCAACGGACCATACACCGTGTAGGTGTGGCCTGTAATCCAACCAATGTCGGCCGTACACCAGTACACCTCACCCTCCTGATAATCGAACGCGTATTTGTGCGTGATGGCGGCGAACAGCAAGTAGCCGCCCGTCGTGTGCACGACACCCTTCGGTTTACCCGTCGAACCGGAGGTATAGAGGATAAACAGCGGATCTTCAGCATCCATCTCCACCACCGGACATTCAGACGAACTGTCGGCCACGGCCTCGTGACACCAAACGTCCCGCCCACTGTCCCACGGAACGTCCAGACCGAGTCGTTTGACGACGAGCACCGTCTTGACGCTGGGACAATCGCTGAGGCCCTGATCCGTCTTCTCCTTGTGATCGATGGTCTTGTTGCCGTGTCGATAGCCATCCACGGTGATCACCAACCGGCATTCACTGTCCCGGACACGGTGTTTGAAGGCTTCGGAAGAAAACCCGGCGAACACGACTGAATGGATGGCGCCGATCCGGGCGCAAGCGAGCATGGCAAAGACGGCTTCGGGAATCATCGGCATGTAGAGGCAGACCCGGTCGCCCTTGCCGATGCCGCGATCTTTGAGTACGTTCGCCAAGCGACAGACCTGTTTGTGCAGTTCTCGATAGGTGATCGTGCGACTCTGATCTAGCTCGTTTCCTTCCCAGATGATCGCCGTCTGCTCCCCGCGTGTCGCCAGATGGCGGTCGACACAGTTGAAACAGGCGTTCAGCCGCCCACCCTCAAACCAACGGACGTGCCCTTTTTGGAAATCCCATTCCAGTACCTTTTTCCAACGTCCAGACCAACTCACAAACCGGTCGGCCTGCTCACTCCAGAAGCCTTCGGGATCCTCGACCGAGCGTTTGTACAGGTCGCGATACCGTTGTTCGGTGATATGGGCGCGTTTCCGAAACTCATCAGAAATAGGATAGGATTCTTGGTTCATAACCCCTCACGATTAAGCATCCGCTGTCTAAAGACCAACAACTCGATGAGGATGACTTCTCCTGGCACAGGCCGCGCCACTTTTCTGTCGCTTTACCGCTATCCCTTCACGCACACAATCGGCTCCAGCCTGGCCACCTTCCGTGCCAGCTTCGTCTCATCCGCCGCATCAACCACCTCGCTGACATCCTTGTAAGCACCAGGCGCTTCTTCGGCAATTCCTCGCATCGATGGACTGCGAATCAGAATCCCGCGCCCGGCCAAGTCCTTCACCACCTCGCGGCCATGCCACTGCCGTAGCGCTTGATGCCGGCTCATGCTCCGACCTGCTCCATGACAGGCGGACCCAAAGGCCAGTGCCATGCTCTCCTCTGTCCCTACCAGCACATACGAGGCCGTCCCCATTGTGCCTCCGATCAGGACCGGCTGCCCCACGGCTCGTAGTGACGGAGGAATATCAGGATGGCCGGGGCCGAAGGCCCGCGTCGCGCCCTTGCGATGGACGAAGAGACGAGTCGGTGTTCCGTCGAGGACATGCTCCTCAACCTTGCAGGTGTTGTGAGAGACATCGTAGAGTAACGAGAGTGTCGCCTGCGGCAAGATGTCGGCGAAGACCTCCCTGACGAGATGCGTGACGATTTGACGGTTGGCCAGCGCGCAGTTAATCCCCGCCCGCATGGCACCGAGATATTCCTGGCCTACCTCGGAATTGATCGGGGCACAGGCCAGCTCACGATCGGGCAGGTCGATATGGTGCCGCGCTGCGCTCGTGACCATACTTTTCAGAAACTCGGTGCCGATCTGATGGCCGAGTCCGCGCGAGCCGCAGTGAATGCTCACGACGATGTCGTGTTCTCGCACTCCAAAGACCGACGCCGCCTCTGCATCGAATACCTGCGTCACCCGTTGCACTTCGAGATAGTGGTTCCCTGAGCCGAGCGTCCCCATTTCATCTTGCTGTCGCTTCTTCGCATGGTCCGACACATGCTCGGGTTTGGCGCCGGCCATGCAGCCGCGCTCTTCGATGAACTCCAAATCCTCGTGTGCCCCGTAGCCCTTCCCCACGGCCCATTTCGCCCCTCCGGCGAGCATGGCGTCCATCTCGTGCCGATCCAAGTGCACCTTCCCTGTACTTCCCACGCCGGCAGGAATGCGATGAAACAAGGCCTCGGCCAGCAGCTCTTTCACCGGCTGGATGTCCTCGACCGCAAGGCCCGTGCGGAGCAGGCGAACGCCGCAGGAAATGTCAAAACCCACACCTCCCGCTGAGACCACCCCTCCCTCGTCGGGATCGAACGCCGCCACCCCACCGATCGGAAACCCATAGCCCCAATGGGCATCGGGCATCGCATAGGACGCTTGGACGATGCCGGGCAACGTGGCTACGTTGGTCACTTGCTCGTAGACTTTCTCGTCCATGTCGTGAACCAAATCTTCGGTGGCGTAGATCACCCCCGGCACCCGCATCTTGCCGTGAGGAGAAATATGCCATTCGTCTCTACCTCGTCGTTTCAAGAGATTGAGATCCATGACTACCTCATATTTAAAATGTCATCTGTGACCCGCGGGCTGTTCAAAAAAGCCGTCCAGCAAGGCCGCAGCGAGCGAAGAGGCGAGCCGTACTTTGGGCCGTACGTCGAGCCTCTAAGCGACGCGAGAACAAAGCTGGCGGGTTTTTTCAACAGTCTGCTATACATCGACTACGCATTGGGCGATCCACCGTCCCTGTTCATCTCGTTTCACTGACAGTTCCGTGTAGGTTGCGCCTTTCACTTCGACGGCCGGTTGGTGTCGCGCGACTTCGATGGGCTCTCCCCAGGCCGTTGCGTGCAACGAATGGCCGTTGAAGTGAACGGCAAAGCGGCTGAACAGCATCTTCCGCGTGGCTATTTCGTAGACAAGCGCATTCAGCCAATCAACCAACAGCAGCTCCTCGTCAGGCGCTCCACAAGTAATGGCCACGGTTTGCATCGGAGCAACCGTGGCCGGGTCTGTGATCACGGCTGTCAGTGCCAGTCCCGCACCTTCGAACGCCGCCTCCTTGGTCGAGCCGATCCCCCGCACACCGATATCGGCCTCATGCGGGAAATGTTCCCAACTCCCTTGCACAATCTCGGCAGGAGGAGGCTGCATGATCAGTCAATCCCCGGGAGGACATTCCTTACTTCACGGTGATCGTCCCCACCTGTCCCTCTACACCCATCAGCGTGCCGAAAGCCTTGCATTTGCCCTCCATGGTTTCGAAGAGGAACTGCCGCTCTCGTTCACTGGCCACCCGGATCCTGAGATCCTCAATGCAGGTTGGATAGAGTCTGACCCGCGCGAGACGTCCTTGCTCCACTTCCAGCATGAATAGAAACGAGAGATCATTGCGCTCGTCCGTGTCGATCATGTAGTCGTCGATAAAGTCGCCGGTGGAATAGAGGATGGCTTTTCCCTTGTAGAGTTCGATGCCTTGAGGGGTATGGTTGGAATGGCCCCAATAGAGGTCTGCTCCCATGTCGATGAGCTCGTGCGCCAGCGCCTGGATCTCCCTCGACGGCACACCCCAGTTTGGACCGACATGGGCGCTGACGATCACAAGGCCTGCTTGCCGTCGTGCCAACAGCAGTGCTTGAGTGACCCTCAATCGGTACGGCTCTTTCAATCCACGGTTGCCATACGCGACGTAGTTCACGCCTGGTTTCGTCTTTGTCGCTTCCCAGTCCGGCTCATTATCCGTCAAAGCCACGACGGCCACGCGACCTTCCGGCAAGTCCAGCACAAGAGGAGCACGTGCTTCTTCGATTGTGGCTCCAGCTCCGGTGCGTTTGATACCGGCTTGGTCAAGCACTGTGAAGCAATCCAGCAAGGCTTCAGGGCCGTAATCCAGCACATGATTATTGGCCAAGGTCACGCCGTTGATCTTGGCGGCTGAAAGAAAATCAATGGCGCGAGGCCGGGCACGGAAGTGAAATGCCTTCGTGGTTGGATGCCACTCCGTCCCTTGGCTGCTGATCACACATTCCAAGTTGACCAATCGGCAGTCGGCACTCAACATAATCGATAACACATCCCCCCAGAGCGCTTCAGGACGCACCGAGCGATTCTGAATGACATACTGATCTACTAGTCGTCCGAGCATTACATCACCGGTCAGCGCGATTCTCATTGTTGCAACACGAGATGTGTCCCCTGCCGGAATCAGCCGGTCAGATGCAAGGCGGCCACTACCTTTTGAGTCGCTCTGAGCCTGTCGGATTCGGCACCCGATCATGCACCCACCGGCTCTGAATTCATGGCCGTTCGATGATGTTTCTAAGCCAGGGCCTGGATACGAATTTTCACGTCTTCGGGATCGTCCACTCCCCGCAATGAGAGCTCTCGGTCCGAGATCCGCGAATGAATGACCAGCGTGCCGATTCCAAAGAACTGCCCGACGAAGCCTTGCCGTATCGTCACTGCGCGGATATCATTCAGGAGAATCGATTGAATCACGCGTCCCGTATAGCCGTTGCGCACCATGATCCGATCCCTCGTGAGTTCGTAGTGCACCCAGTGCCGCAAGACCGCGGCGCAGGCAAGCAGGATCCCGGCCCCGATCACCCACTCTCCCACCCACCCAGACCAAATCTATGAAACATCGCCGCACGGATGGCGGAGAGAGCGCTCATGAGATAGAGCCAACTAAACTGCGCCCAGGAGGGAAACGTCTCCCAGACCACTGGTGACTCCGGCTCTCCCTTTTCCATCAGCTGTAATGTCGTCATTGCCCAGCCACTAGACCCATTCTCGCTCCGCCTTGTCGGCCCGTTCGCCCCACAGGGCGCTGAGGGGAAGATCCACAAGGGAGTAGGCGCCGGGGTCAAGGTCCGGCAACGCGCGGGCCGCCGCAAGCATGACCTCAGCCGTTACCACCGCTTCGTCGAAACGCCCCTCCAGCATGAAGTGCTGGCGGCCCAGCCGTTGCGGAGAACTCCGCCGGTCGAGGACGACACCCCGTCCTTCCTGCTCAAGCGAGGCAAGACTCTCCATGGGGAATATCTGCGTTTCTTCCCCTAGAAACAGTGGATCGGCCCGAATAGCCTGGGCTACAACTTCGGCGTTCGCCCCCTTCTCCAATTCGATATAGACATAACGCTGCACTCGGCCGTCTGTGGCTCGAACTTCTGTGCACAGCGCATCTTTCACGCCGACGACGCTCTTGGCCATGACTGTGTGGCGGAGCGTGATTCCAGGTCGATGCGTCGTCCCGGTCATCCCTCCTGGTGTAAGCAACGCCAACCAGGATCGAAAGACCGAGAGCGCCCCAGGATCCCACCCGGCTCCGACAATGGCCGGAGTGTGGTGATGAAGAGCCAGCTTGTGGATCGCTGCCTTGTGGGCGTGAAATGATTCCCCATGGAGAATGGCGCAGTCCACGACCGGAATTCCATGCTGGAGAATCTGAGAGGCAGCCTCCATGACGGCGTTCGTTGGCACGCAAATCATTGCTCCGTCTACTTCCTTCACCTGGCTCACATGGGTCACCAGTGGAATGTGTCGGAGGTGCTCGGGCAGTCCGTCCGCTCCACTGGAAGGCCGGCGAACAAATGCCTCCACCGTGAGGTCATGGCTCAGACTGATGAGGCCCGCGCAAGCCTGTCCGACCCTCCCGACTCCGATGACTGCAAAACGCAGCGGCTTCGTGTTCGTGAATGACATCATCTACGACGTACTACGACGAGGACGGAAACTTTCTCAAACCTATCCGTCCCGCCAACTCGTGAAGCTTCTCGTGTATGGACTCATTATTATAGGTATGGATATCGGCGAGCGCCTCGCAGTAGGCCGTGAGCGCCTCCAGCCAGACCCTTTGATTCTCACAGCTATCGGGGCATTCCCGCGCCCGCACGATCTGCCGGGCGGCCTCCTGAAGCTTGCCTGCTGCTTCTTCTACATGGCGGGAAATGGTCATGTCGCCTCCTTTTCTCCGTCGTCACGGCACTGTGATGAACAGGTACCGCGCGCGACGGGATGCCTGATGTTTCTGCACTGAAAAGATCGATCGCCGCATCGGTAATGCCATCTCACCGTTGAATGGGTGTGAGTAATTCGGTTCCGACCGTGATTTCCTCAGACGGTGGAAAATCGTTCATCACGGCTTCAGGGAGCAATTGGAGTGCCTGCGCCTTTCCGGATGTCGTTTCAGTGAAGCCAAGCGAATGTTTCCCGAGCAAACTCGCCGACATCGAGTGACCGTTAGTACATCGAATTCATCAAGAGTGTGACTAAGCACTCTACGACCTGAAGATGCCTGTGCCCTTTGGCAACATCATGGAGTTGATCTCTGTAGCGGATCTCCTCACAGGAGTTCACCGGTCAAGGCCGGCTGTTTCGTCAACGCTCGGAGATATCAAATACTTGCGATGGTCGTAAGGCTCGCCTCTCATGGCGCCATTCTTGCCTATGTTTCTCTTTACACTTGTGAATGATCTCTTGACCGACAGTTTCAGAAAGTTGATCCAAAACGCGACGGTCGCGAACAAGCAGTTACGGCTGAAAAGTCCGTAACATACCCCCATCCACTTCTCGCAAAGGAGGCCTCCATGAAAGTCCAAGATATTATGACCAGCGACGCGCAATGCTGCGGCCCCGACAC
>CAZAKX010000133.1:0-8010 GCA_964485915.1 uncultured Nitrospira sp.
GGTGCCACACGCGCTTGAATTCCCAGGGGCGCTGTGAGCCATCGTAATGCTGGTGCGTGGTCAGAGGCCGGCCTGTTTCGGTCGAGCCATCATAGAGGAACATGTTGCTCGCGCCTTTCGGCATGCCGTCCGGCCCCATGAGGTCTTCCGGTTTTGTCCCGGGCGGATTCCAGGTCTTGCCACCGTCGTCGGAGCGTTGAATGACTTGTCCGAACCAGCTACTGGTCTGCGAGGCATAGATGCGATTAGGATCCACCGGCGACCCTTTCAAGTGATACAGTTCCCAGCCGCCGAAGTGCGGGCCTTGCACAGTCCACTGTTTCCGTTTACCGTCCGACGTCAAGATGAACGCGCCCTTCTTTGTTCCCACCAATACTCGAACACTGCTCATAGTGTGACTCCTTTCTCACGATAACTAATTTCTGGCAATCTCTCCCGTCAGTTGACTCGTGAGTTAGTCGTGCCAGGGCAAGGAAATCGACAAGAGCTCGAAAGACGTACTCCTTCATACCGTAGGCGAAAGATACACAACTAGTATGTAGGGCCGGAGCCACACGCTAGATACCTTCTGCAATGAGCGTCAGCCTGCTATTTTCTGGTGTAGATGATTGCCAGATTCTTCGTTTCTTTTTCTTTACCGTGGGCGCCATACATCTCGAACACTTGATTGTTGTCGTCGATGATCTTCCAGACCGCACGGTGCGTCATCTTTCCACCGCCTGGCTCAGGATGTGAGCCCCGCAAGGTGATGGTTCTGCCGTCCGGGCTTGCCGTGCCTTCCATGAGGAAGATGCCGGTGCCCATTGTGTCCATCCAGGCGGTGACATACTTTTTAGTCATGTTGTCGTAAGCGTCGATGCCGATGCCGTTGAACGGTTGGCCCATCATCTGCCCGTTGTATTCCTGATAGAGAAATCGCCCATCGAGCAATATTTTCATCTCGGCGGTCCCGGTGGATTCCGTCGGCGGCTTGCCCGGCTCCATCCATTCTTTAGTCTGAGTTGTCCAGCTACCGACCAAGGTCGCGAACAACTTATGCGGCTCACTGGGTGTGGCGGCTTGTTTCCAGAGCTCCATCATCGCCTGGGGGTCCATCGCCTTTTCATGCTTCTTCTCTTTTGCGAAGCCCGGCGAGACGGTGAGCGTAATGCCTACTATGGTAATCGCTACAGATATGAAACGCATGGGTGGCCTCCTTCTGGGTTATCAAGCCTCGAATAGAGGCTTGCATGTTGGTTGTCATACGATAGTCGTTCGGGGATACCGAAATCGACAGGTCGCTTAACCTATAGAAAGATTTGTGATTCAACTCCGTTCTCAGTAGGTTGACTCTCTTGTGAAGTTTACCGGTATCCGGTTGCATCGGCCGGTTTGCCGGCATCGTGCACCTCAGGGAAATAGCGCCAACAGTCTGGTTGTGAACCGTCAAGATCAGTAAACCCATACACCTTCGCAAGCTGACCGCTGGAGAGTGATTGGCCGCTCCAGCGCGCCATGTCGGGATCGCCGGCCAGATGTGCAACGGCCCGCCCAACGTACCGAGGCGATTCGCTGATCACGAAGTGCGGTTGTTTGACGCAGGCGTCGCGCCAGTTGGTTTCCGTCACGCCGTAGATATCCAGCATCAGCTCGGAGCGCAACCACCCGGGAGTCATGGCCACAGCGGTACAATGATAAGGCTTCAGCTCATGCGCCTGCGCCCAGGCCATGCGAATGAGCGAAGTCTTGGCGAGATCATAGAACATCGAGACCCGATAATTAGTCCGGTTGTAGTCGGCCGTGCCGTCTGTCATCTCAACGACCAGACCGCCTGGATGTTTGATCAAGAGGGGTAGGGCGAAGTGGCTGGTGATGAGATGCGTATCGACGGCGAGCCGCAGCATGCGGAGGCCCTTATCCAGCGAATGTTCCCACACCGGTTTTTCCCATTCGATCAAGAGATCCGATCCCCACACGTCATTGACCAAAATATCCAGTCGGCCCTGCTCACGCTCGATACGAGTCATGAGTCCCTTTACTTGTTCCGGAACAAGCTGATCGACTTGGACGGCGATGCCCGTTCCTCCGACCTGCCGCACGAGCTCGGCGGTGTCTTCAATCGTTTCAGGGCGTTTCATCTCGGATGATTGGGTGCGGGTCGTTCGGCCCGTGCAGTACACCGTGGCGCCCGTCGCGCCGAGTTCGACCGCGATGCCGCGGCCCGCACCTCGTGTAGCTCCCGCCACCAACGCGACTTTGCTTTTTAGGGCGTGGCTCATCGACCAACCTCCAGCTTGAGCCTCCTAATACCAATTACTCTTGTTTCATCCATAGTTGCTTGGCCCCTAAGCTTGTCACGCAGGTCTTGGATCCCGTTACCATGGGAAGGACATCCTCAATCATGACTCTGTTGAAGATCTCGGCTTCCTCGAACGGTGGGTTGTGCCCGGAGCGTTCAAACCAGATCAACCGTTTGCATGGGGCCTCGATAGTCTCGAAGTAGGAAGCCGCAAGGGTGGAGGGAACTTGCCGATCATAACGCCCGAGGAGAAAAAACACCGGCACCGTGAAGCTCTTATAGGCCATGAGATCAAGCTGAGAAAACTCCGGCCAGAGATGCTTCAGTGAGAAGCGATTGCCTCGCCCGAACAGAATCAGATCGATGAGATTGGCTTCGTCGGTTCTCAGCGCCGCCCAAATCAGCTTGCTCGGTGATAGATCGGTATGGAATGAACCGCCGAAGTGTTCCACCCAGTGACGTGAAACCAACATGTCGTCGACCGTGTGTGGAGGAGGCCCGATCTTTCGCAGCGCGTCCAGTGCTTCTCTATTGCCGCGAGCCACCGCCTGTGTCAGCGCATAATCGTATGACAATCGTTCACCTTCCGGCATACTGGCTGTCTGCCCGATCCCGACATAGGCCGCGACCTTTTCAGGATGTTGAAAGGCATAGATTGTCCCGAGAGCGCTGCCCCAGGAGTGGCCAAGGAGGACGACGCGTCGTGTATTGAATCGTGCCTTGATCAACTCGATCACCTCGTCCAGATCGCAGAGAAACTGCGCGAGTGTCATCGAGTCCGGAGAAATATCGCTATGGAAGGAGCGCCCCGTGCCACGCTGCTCCCAGTTCACCACCAAAAAGTGCCGCTCCAGTTCCGAATTGAAAGAGCGAAAGAGCGCCGCCTCGCTGGCGCCTGGTCCGCCGTGCAAGATCAGCAGTGCCGGGTTATGCGTATCGGTACCCCGAAACCAGACTTGTTGCGGAATGCCGCCGACGGCAACCGTCTCCATGACGGCGATGCTTCCAGGAAGGAGCCGCCCCTGGCCGTCCTGAAACGGCGCGGTGTGGGTACAACCACAGAGCGAGAGAACCGTCACAAAGGCACTGAACATCCGAGCAGACGAGAATGATTGATTGCTTGGTCCCATACGATTCGAGTCATTTAGCCGCAACTCAAGACCCGACCATAGCCCGATGGCCGGCTGATTCCTTCGTCAACTGATCTACGAGCCAGGTTTCGAGGTGTTCCGACGCTTTCGGACAGTACAAAGCATGAGCGGAGTTGGATTCTGTTCCCTGTCCTGACTCAACGAAAAGTCCACGATACCCCAGCCAACCGAACAGCCATGTATCGTCCTCGACAGCAACAGGCACCGACGCACAACGTAACAGGGACGGCTCAAGCACATACGCTGCCGCAACGAGATCGAAAGGATAAAATCCTGCGATGTTGATATCGTCCCGCCAATAGGTCAGCCATCGATGGGCACGCTGCGCGACCCAGGCGGCAGCTCCATCAAGGATTTCCATTCTTTGGAGAGTCGAACGATCCAAACGCACATCCCTGGCTGCCTCGTAGGGGATGAGAGTGAGGGGCAATCCCATTGCGAGCACGACGGCAGCAGCCTGCTCGTCTTCCGTCACGTTGAAGTCTCTGAAGATCGGACCATGGCCCAAGAACGAGTGTGCCATGCCTCCCTCGACCGGATGAAAGACATGACCCTTTCGGCGGCCCATGACGGCGACGAGCCGCGTTACGTTGGCTTGCAAGTGAGGCCGGTCTTTCAGGGCCATCGCCACGTTCGTCAGCGGACCAAGAGCCACAATGACGAGAGGCTTTTCCTCAAGAGCCTTACGCAAGGCGTCATGCGCCTCTTGCGGACGGACGGTGGCGATCGATTCCTCTTGCTTCAGAGGTTCTGAAGCCCCCTGGTACACCGGGATCGCATGCGGTTCGGTTTTTCCGAGGAGGTTTATCAGGTCGCGAGTCGTGCGATCCGTCTTATGAAGGGATGCATTGCCGAACACAGTGGAGATACCGACGACCTCAATAGTGCTTTGTTGGGCAAGCAGGAGGATCGCAAAGCAGTCGTCCGGGTCGGTCCGGTGGCCTTGTCCGCAGGCTGCATCGGTATCAATCCAAACTCTGACTGGTGGAACGGTGAACGGGTCGGCTCGCCGGACCAGAATCGGTTCCGTTGAAAGTTCACCAGTGCGCCATATCTTAATAGGTATGGCCAGAGAGATCAGCAAGACCGTCATGGCGACGATTACCAAGGCACTCACCACCAAAAACGTGCGCCGGACCATAAGGAACAAGCTGTGCATATTTAGCCACCTACTATGCGACCGCGGTCACGAGCACAATGAAACTGACCATCGCAAGGAGAGCCCGCGTCACGTGCCAATATTCCCAGCGTGTACGACGTAATCGAAGAGATTATCTAAGCTTTCCCCAATGTTGATATCCCTCGGAGCAAGTCCACTCTTCACGGTTTCGATGAGTTCCTTGAGACTCAAAAAACGGCACTCTTCGTATGGCAGTGGATGGTGAACTCGCCGGACTCCTTCTCTTTGCAATAGCCGAACAGCCCAGTCCTGAATTCGTTCTCTTGGTTCAAATCGAAGGTGATCTCTGTCCCGACCCACTCCTCTGTCCGCAATGTATCCCGAGCTGATCATTCGGTGTACCAGACGAG
Source organism: uncultured Nitrospira sp. (assembly GCA_964485915.1). Classification (GTDB taxonomy): domain Bacteria; phylum Nitrospirota; class Nitrospiria; order Nitrospirales; family Nitrospiraceae; genus Nitrospira_D. The sequence continues at coordinate 4,960 of CAZAKX010000133.1, forward strand.
TTGTAGAGAGAGAAGGATGAGCAGCGTAGGGAAAATGAGCCTTTTGTTGTTTTCAACCCATCGGCCTCTCGCCTCTTGCAGGAGACTGACGGCGATCAACAGACAGGTGCCCGCAAAGAAGCGATGCTGAACGTTCACGACGTCCAAGCCCGGATGGTCAAGATGTTGATGACTGAGCAGCCCGACCGCGCCGATAATGGCCAACGCCGCCGCGACATAGGAGCCCCCATTGTCCTGCCCCATCGTGCGACGACCAAAAATAGCGTGCAGAGCGAGCAACAAGGGAATGAGCGACAACAATTTATGCTGCAGCCATTCGCCAGAGGTCGACATGGTCCAACTTTCCAGCAATCCCGTACCCATCGGCCAACCGTCAGGGTCCGCGCGAACGAAGATGAACAGACCGAACAGCAACCACGTCGTGCCGATGGCGTATTGCAGAATAGGTTGCCGAGAATGTGTCGCTCGGTCCATGACCATCAGAACGCCGATGGCGAACATCAAATAGCCGGCAGTGTGGTGCATGAATAACGAATAGGGGCGTCCACCGAGATGGTCCTGATCCGCGACTTCCTGAGAGTGCTGATGAGAATCAGTGGAGGCCTCCTGCGCATGAATGTGGTGTGATTGTTCGAAGGACAGACCTTTTCTTGCGGTTACCGCTCCTTCCGATTGGGGAAGTAACAGCACGGAACCGACAATCAGGATCAGTACATGCAATCGCGTGCACCAGCGAGTCATGTTTGGACGCATGGCTTCACAGAAGGTTCAGTTATCAAAACATTGCAACGTCACATTCCAAGAAAGGAAACCGGGGCGGGGTCATTTCCGCATACTTCGCATGCGAAGAGCCCCCGACCTCTTCCGTGATCGCAGAGCTACGGCTTCCGCCCATAGACGATCTCCATGTTCTTCATTTCTTTTTCGCCCTTGTGGGCTCCGTACATCTCGAAGATCTGGACATTGTTGTCGACGAGTTCCAGATCGCTCGTGCTTTCCGGTCTGAGTGATGCAAAATGTTCCTGGTTTTCCATAGTCTGCCATAGAGTCGGAGTGCCGACTGAGCCATTCTTTGGCGAGATCCTCGCCATATCGAGCGCAAAGCGCCCTGATGGGTGGTTACTTAGAACTGCCTGTAAGTAGTCAACCGAATCCTTGCCTCCATGGCAACTGGCAAATCACCTAGGTTCTTCATCTTGAGATATCTGATGCATCAAGGAGGGTTGCCGCGCACGTATGAGATCAGCCTTTCCCCTTCAATTCGTCGATTTAATTGTGCGGCTTTTCCCTGAGCGTGATGACGTTGCCCTCCAGATCTGCGAATCCCGCCATGAAACCCGCTTCCCGATTGAGAGTTTCTTCGAGGTAACCTTCTCATCCACCCGCTGGATAGCGCGAAGCGACTTGTCAATGGCCTCCGCACATTCCTATTCTGCCTGCACCTGAGCCGGGTCCATCCAGAACACTTCCCAGATGTGGCCGTCCGGGTCTTCGAAGCTTCGTGTGAACATGAAGCCGTAGTCCTTGGGAGAATAAGCTTCCTTGCCGCCGGCTTGGATCGCCTTGTCCGCCACCTCGTTCACCTTCGCTTTACTCTCAACGGCAAGGGCTGTAAGCAGCTCGGTTGTTTTATGGGCGTCGGCGATCGGTTTTGCTGTAAACTCCTTCACCTTGTCGTGGGTCAACAGCATGGCATAAATGTCATTGCTCATGACCATGCAGGCCGCGGTCTTGTCGGTGAACTGCGGATTGAACGAGAACCCGATCGCTTTGAAGAAGTCCATCGATTTGTCGAGATCCTTCACTGGGAGATTGACGAAAATTTTGCTGACCATATTGCCTCCTCCTGTCAGTGAGCATACGTATGGCATTAATTCCAATCGTCGATTTTGACGTCTCTCGGGGACGGTCTACCCTTCCCGATTTCGATGAGATCCTTGAGGCTCATCAAAAAGACGGCCCACTTCATACTGCAGTGGGCAGTAAACTCACTGGATTCCTTCCAGTTCCGATGGCCGAACAGCACGATCGTGAAGTCGTTCTCATGCTTCAGGTCGAAGGTGATGTCCGTCCCGATCCATTCTTCGGGTCCTTTAACGCATTTCCATTGCACCTTCTTGAACGGCTCTTGTTTCAACACTTTCATGTCGAACCCACCGATGGTCTTTCCGTTGGGGTCGCGAAACTGAAAGAAAATGGTTTTCCCAACATCGGCGACGCCGCTCGTGTCCGTCGTCCACCAAGCGGCAAGTCCCTCGATCGTCGAGAGTGCCCAATACACGTTGTCGGGACCAGCCTTGATACCTACGCGATGAACAATGTCGGCCATGGCAACCTCTTCATATTTGCTAACTCAATCTGATCAGTTGTTACCGTGTTACACCCTTCTGAAGTCGTTCGGCTTTCTCGAACACGCGCTGTTCCTGTTCTCTCAACTCAGGTGTAAATTCAGCCCCGAAGTCATCGGCCTCGAAAACTTGGCGAATCTCAATTTCGCCTTCTTTGCCGTCGACGGCTGGATTCGGACAGCGCTTGGCCCACTCGATGGCTTCCTCCTTCGACTTACATTGCCAGATCCAGTAGCCGGCAATCAGTTCTTTTGTTTCGGGAAACGGACCATCGACGACCGTGCGCTTGCTCCCCGAGAATTTTAGTCGCGCGCCTTTCGAGCTTGGTTGAAGCCCGTCACCGGCCAGCATGATGCCGGCAGTCACGAGTTCTTCATTGAATTGGCCCATGTCGGTCAACAGCTGCGTGCTCGGCATCACACCCGCTTCCGAATCTTTTGTGGCTTTCACAATCACCATGAATCGCATGACCAACCTCCTTCGATATTTGCATGATGAAAAATTCATTTAAGTTGGAGAAAGTTGCCCCAACGCTTCCATCTATTCTGTAGTCGAATGAAGAGGCTCGAAATCGACAGTGATCTTTCGTGTGCCATTCGCGTTGAAAAGCCTTGCAGTTTCATCACGGTCGGTCACGAAATCCCCATTCCACGAGCCATGGCGGCTGCGACAAAAGGGATGAACAAGAGGACGAACACTTCCG
>CAZAKX010000134.1:0-7943 GCA_964485915.1 uncultured Nitrospira sp.
TGTACGGGATTCCTAACACTTGTGCAATCTCGGCGATCCGGCCGGCCGTCTCCATAACAACCTGCTCGCTTTCGATCACACAGGGACCGGCAATCAGAAACGGAGGCTGCCCTTGCCCGACCTTGAAAGAACCAATCTGAACTTCGTGCGCCATAGATTTCAGATTTGCTTCACGTGAGATGATCAAACCGGCTTTCCATTCTCACCCGCCCAGCCCTGAGGGCGCCAAGACGCCCTCTTTTCCCAAGAAGGCCGCAGGCAAATCAAAACCGGAGGCGTACCCTCTGGGGTACGTTGCGGATTTTGATGAGCCGAGAACGCAGTTGGAAGTCGGTTTCAGCATCTCGCTTTAGTGCCCAAGTTTTTTGCGTAACGCCGCTCCCACAAACCCACTGAATAACGGATGTGGACGATGCGGACGAGAACTATACTCAGGATGAAACTGGGTGCCCAAAAACCAGGGATGATCCTTCAACTCGATGATCTCGACGAGACGGCCATCCGGAGACACTCCGCTCAGGACCAACCCTTTCGCGGTCAGCTGCTCACGATAGGCATTGTTGAATTCATAGCGATGCCGATGGCGCTCACGGACTTCGCTCACTCCATACATCTTCTGTGCGAGTGTACCTTCTCCCAACTTACAGAGATACGAACCAAGACGCATCGTGCCACCTTTATTACTCACCGCATGCTGATCGGGCATGAGATGGATGACAGGATGAGGCGACCGCTCGTCAAACTCGGCGCTGTTGGCGTCGGCGAGCCCGGCCACGTTTCGCGCAAACTCGATCGCGGCGCATTGCATCCCCAAGCACAGACCAAGAAACGGCACCTGACGTTCCCGCGCATACTTGATGGTGGCGACTTTCCCCTCGATCCCTCTGGTCCCAAATCCGCCGGGAATCAAGATGCCGTCAGCCTCTCGCAAGATGCGCTCGGTCCCTTGCCGTTCGATGTCTTCGGATTCGATCCAATGGATATGGACTTTCGTTTCATGATCAATCCCGCCGTGGACCAGCGCCTCCCCCAAGCTCTTGTAGCACTCTTTCAAGCCCACATACTTTCCGACCAGTGCGACGGAGATTTCATGCTTCGGCCGCTTGATCTTCTGCACCATCGCATCCCACTCGCGCAAATTCGGTTGACCGGTCTCCAGATGAAGTTGCCGCACGATCAGTTCATCCAATCCTTCTTTACGAAACACGATCGGCACTTCGTAGATCGTCTCGACGTCTTTGGCGGTGATGACGGCATCCTTATCCACATTGCAGAACATCGCGATCTTGCCCTTGAGCTCCGGCGGAATATAGCGGTCGGTTCGGCACAAGAGAATGTTGGGCTGGATACCGATCTCGCGAAGCTTGTTGACCGAATGTTGTGTCGGCTTGGTCTTCAGCTCACCGGCCGTGCCGATGTAGGGCACTAAGGTCAGGTGAACGTACAAGACGTTATCACGCCCCACGTCATACGGCATCTGCCGGATCGCTTCAAGAAACGGCAAGCTTTCAATGTCGCCGACCGTGCCGCCGATCTCGACGATCGTGACATCGATCCCTTTTGAGATGCGCATGATCGCCTGCTTGATCTCATCCGTCACATGCGGGACGACCTGCACCGTTCCACCGAGATAATCTCCTCGACGCTCTTTCGTAATGACGGAGTGATAAATCCGACCGGTCGTGTAATTGCTCTCTTTGGTCAGCGAGAGCGAGGTGAACCGCTCATAATGTCCGAGGTCGAGATCCGTCTCGGCTCCATCGTCCGTGACATAGACCTCGCCATGTTGATAGGGGTTCATCGTGCCGGGATCGACGTTAATGTACGGATCCAGCTTCAGAAAGGTGATCTTCAACCCCCGGCTCTCCAGCAGGTTTCCGATGGAGGCCGACGCCAGTCCTTTTCCCAGTGATGAGACCACTCCCCCCGTCACAAAAATGAACTTATTCATGGCTGCCCTCTTTCATGGACGTCAGACCGTTCCGAACATGGCGCTCATGACTTGAAAAACACTCCACTTGTCTTCAACTCGAGCCTGATTGCGTCATACTGCTGCAGTCGCTCGGCTACGTCAGGGACGTCTTCCGGTCGATCAACCCGCAGCGATGCATGCTTGGTTTCCCACACCCGGATGCGAATTCCGTGGTCCAACGCGCGGAGCTGTTCAAGCTTTTCGGCATCTTCCAATCGACTTGTCGGCAGGGCAGCCAATCGAAGCAAGGTCTCCTTGCTATAGATGTACAACCCCAGATGGATATAGTGGAGCCCTCCGACCACTCGTCGTTCGGGATCGTCACGCACGAACGGGATCGGGGCTCGCGAAAAATACAGCGCATCCCCTCGGGCATCGGTCACCACTTTGACCACTGCAGAGTTGAGCAGGTCCTCCGTCGGGTCCATCACCCGCTTAAGCGTCCCCATGCTCGCACCGCTTTCGAGAAATGGATCGATCAGATCAGTCAATAGATCAGGGTTTAAGGGGATTTCGTCGCCCTGCAAATCCAAGAAGTACTCTCCCGCAAACATACGAGCGACGGCAGCGACACGGTCCGTGCCGGTCCGGTACTCACCTGTGACGAGCACGGCACGACCGCCAAACCGATCGACCGCCTGCTTGATCCGCTCATCATCGGTCGCGACCAACACTTCTGAAACCGCACGGCACGCGACCGCCCGCTCATACACGTGCTGAATCATCGGCTTGCCGTTCAACGCGACAAGCGGCTTCCCTGGAAAACGGGAGGACCCATATCTGGCAGGAATCACAACCGTGACCGATCGTGAGACTTTATTCATCTCCAAACGCCTCGGACAGTTGCTTTGGCGACACCGTTGCCGTCCCGACCATTCCCACGACGATCCCGGCTGCGTAATTGGCCATCATCGCGCCCATCTTGATGCCCGCGCCGGCTCCCAACGCCAATGCGAGGGTCCCGATGACCGTATCGCCGGCACCGGTCACGTCGTAGACCTGTCGTGCCTTGGTGGGCAAATGCCACGAGACTCCATCTCCCTCGTACAGACTCATGCCTTTTTCACCACGCGTGACCAGAACGGACTGGCACCCGAGTCGTTGACGGATCATGGCTCCCGCTTCGTTGATCGTCTGGTTATCATCCCCATGCATGCCCGACGCCTGCGTCGCTTCAAGATGGTTCGGGGTGATGACCGTCACCCCTTTATAGAAATTGAAATGCTCGACTTTCGGATCAACGATCACCGGAACCCTGCGCAACGCAGCGAGCCGGATAATCTCGGACATCAATACGGAAGACACGACTCCTTTGGCGTAGTCTGAGACCACGATGCAGGATAACTCGCGCAGTTTTGATTCAATATACCGAAGAATTTTTTGTCTGAGGCCCGCTTTCAATTCACTCCGCCCTTCGATGTCATACCGAACGATCTGTTGGTTATGGGCGATCACCCGACTCTTTTTGGTGGTGGGACGTTCACGATCGACGACAATTCCTCCAAGCGCGCCTCGCATGTGCCTCAATTCTTTGACCAGCTGCTTCCCACTTTGATCAGCCCCGATCACGCCACAGAGATGGGCCTTCCCTCCCAATGCCAGGATGTTGCTGTAGACATTGGCGGCTCCACCCAGTCGAATCGACTCGGACTCGACATGGACCACGGGGACCGGCGCTTCCGGAGAGATCCGGCTTACCCTTCCCATCACATAATGATCAAGGATCAGGTCCCCGATGACCAGGACGGATGCCTGTGGGAACCGTTGAAGATACTGCCGAAGCTCTCTAGGCGATGGGGTCTCACCACCCCCTTTCGGCCCTTCGCTCGAACGCGGAGCTCCGCTGCTTTTCTTTACTGGATTGCCTTGCCGAATCGTTCCCATCGAACCCACTCCGTCCAGTTCCCCTGCCCATTCCAGGACCAATAGATTCGAAACGCCTTGCCGCGGATCTTCTCTTCTCGCACATACCCCCAAAATCGGCTGTCCAGACTCTGGTCGCGATTATCACCCATCACAAAATACGATCCTTCAGGGACCGTCACCGGGCCGAAATTATCACGTGGGTTGATGCTGCTATCGATCACTCCGGGATCGATTCGTTGGGTAAAGGCTTTGTCGTCCAGTGGGTGGCCATTCACGAGTACGACTTTATTCCGAAGCTGGATGGTATCCCCAGGCAAGCCCACGATTCGTTTTATGAAGTCTTTTTCTTCATCTTCCGGGAAGCGAAACACGACGATATCGCCACGTTCCGGTTTGCCGAAGGTAATCACGGTGGTAGAGGTGTAGCAATTGACCGGTGGAAAGCTCCAGAGCATTTTGCAGTCCGTCGGCCACTGCAGACCATAGGACAACTTGCTGACCAAAATGTGATCGCCGATCTGTAAGGTGGGAATCATCGATCCTGATGGAATCTTAAACGCCTGTACGACGAATACACGAATCGCGAAGGCCAACAGCATGGCCACGATGATCGCTTCCGCATACTCCCGGACAAGGGACTTCCGTCCGACGTGATCCGCCTGGCCTCCAAGCTTGGCGCTGGAAAGCGCCGCTGGTTCTCCCGACCCCGATGAGCCGGACAGCTTGTCTACATTTCGCTGATTTGGATCGAGGCTCATTCTTCCCCGACTCTCAGGATGGCTAGGAACGCTTCCTGCGGGACTTCGACACTGCCGACTGCTTTCATGCGCTTCTTTCCTTCCTTCTGCTTCTCCAACAACTTCCGTTTTCGCGTAATGTCGCCGCCATAGCATTTCGCCAGCACGTTCTTCTTCATCGCCCCGATGGTCTCACGCGCAACGATCTTGCTGCCGATCGCGGCCTGAATGGCAATCTCGTACATCTGCCGTGGAATCAGTTCCTTCATTTTCTCGGCAAGCTGACGTCCACGCTGGACCGAACGGTCTTTATGCGTGATAAACGACAACGCATCGACCGCTTCGCCGTTCAGGAGAATATCGAGCCTGACAAGATCGGACTCGCGGTAGCCGAGTACCTCGTAGTCGAGCGACGCATAGCCCTGAGTGCGCGACTTGAGCTTATCGTAAAAATCGAGGATGACTTCGTTCAACGGTAATTCATAACTAATCACGACCCTGGTCGGATCGAGAAAATGCAGCCCCTTCTGGATACCTCGGCGTTCCTGACAGAGCTGGAGGATGGCCCCCATGTACCGCTCAGGCGTAATGATCGAGGCCAAAATAAACGGCTCTTCGAATGACTCGATGCTACTCGGAGGCGGAAGCTGCGACGGATTATTGACCTCCAACACGTCGCCCTTCGTAGTGAGGACACGATAGACCACGGTGGGGGCGGTCGTGAGGAGTGTCAGATTGTACTCTCGCTCGAGCCGTTCCTGAATGATTTCCATGTGCAGCAGGCCCAAAAAGCCACAGCGAAAACCGAACCCCAACGCGAGCGAGGTCTCAGGCTCATAGGCGAACGAGGAATCGTTCAATCGCAGTTTGACCAACGCATCGCGTAAATCTTCATAGCGGCCGGTGTCGGTGGGATAGAGCCCGCAGAAGACCAGCGGCTTCACCTCTTTGTAGCCAGGGAAAGGCGTGCTCGTGGGCGATACCGCATCCGTGAGGGTGTCGCCGATTTTGACGTCGGCGACCTCTCTCATGTTGGCACAGAGGTATCCGACCTCGCCCGTTAACAGCTCGGTCTTCTTGGTCCGTTTCGGGGTAAATTGTCCCACTTCCATCACTTCAAACGTCCGATTATTCGACATGACTTTGATCTTCATGCCGGGCCGAATGGATCCATCCACCAGCCGCGCAAGAACGATCACCCCCTGATAATTGTCGAACCAGGAGTCAAAAATAAGCGCCTTCAGCGAGGCTTGTGGATCACCGGAGGGAGGAGGCACCCTGGCAATGATCGCTTCCAACACTTCCGGTACGCCTTTACCTTCCTTTGCGCTGATGGGGAGAGCATCGTCGGCGTCGAGCTGGAGCACTTCCGAGATCGAGTGCTTCGTTCCTTCGATATCTGAACTTGCCAGATCAATCTTATTGATAACCGGAATAATGGTGAGGTTGTTGGCCATCGCCAAATTCACATTGGCAATGGTCTGCGCCTGCACCCCTTGCGTCGCGTCGACGAGCAACAGCGCCCCCTCACATGCCGCAAGGCTCCGTGAGACTTCATAGGTAAAATCGACGTGCCCGGGCGTATCGATCAAATGCAAGGCATACGTCTTCCCATCCTGCGCCCGGTACCTGATGGCCACCGCGTGGGCCTTGATCGTAATGCCACGTTCCCGCTCGAGATCCATGGCATCGAGGATCTGTTCTTTGGCCTCTCGAGCAGTGACTGCGCCAGTAGCTTCTAGAAACCGGTCAGCGAGGGTTGATTTGCCGTGATCGATATGAGCGATTATGGAAAAATTGCGTATAAGGCTTTGCAAATCCTAGCCCATTCGTGAAAATCGGTTTATTATAGTAACTGCCTCAGAGGTTGTCAAAGCGATCATCCCCACCTATAATCACGCGCCGCCTCGTCGATCGGCATTCATCAAGAGTCAGTCGCTGATCGTTCACAATCTCATCATGCGGTTGACTGATGGCTCCATACGGTCATGGCTCAACAACCTTCGAGTAAACAGCTACAGGACTGGGACCACCGCTACCTCTGGCATCCGTTTACCCAGATGCAAGAGTGGGAGCAAGAAGAACCGCTCATCATCGAACGTGGCAAAGGCTCCTACCTCATTGATACTGAGGGCAAGAAATATCTCGACGGCACCTCGTCGATCTGGGTCAATCTGCACGGGCATCGGCATCCTGTGCTCGATCGTGCGATCAAGAAGCAGCTCGACAAGATTGCCCACTCGACGTTCCTGGGCCTCACCAATCCACCGGCCATCGAGTTGGCGCGTAAGCTCATTCGAATTGCGCCGAAGGGTCTCAGTCGAGTCTTCTATTCCGACAACGGTTCCACAGCCGTCGAGATCGCGTTAAAAATGGCCGTCCAATATTGGCAGCAGCGGCATCCAGAGGCCGGCTCCAAGAACACCTTTCTCCACCTGAAACTCGCCTATCACGGCGATACGATCGGCGCGGTGAGCGTCGGCAACATCGGATTGTTCCATTCACGGTTCAAGCCGCTGCTCTTTCCGACTTTGGAAGCAGAGCCGCCTCACTGTTACCGCTGTCCACTCCAACTCACCTACCCCTCCTGTCGGATGGCCTGTCTCGAACCGATCGAACAAGTACTGAAAAACCGCCATCGTGAACTGGCCGGCTTCATCATTGAACCACTCATGCAGGCAGCCGCCGGCATGATCCCCCAGCCGGCCGGCTATCTGAAACGGATTCGAGAGCTCTGCACGAAATATCATGTGCTCTTGATTGCCGACGAAGTCGCAACCGGTTTTGGACGAACCGGCAAGATGTTTGCGTGCGAGCACGAAGGGGTGACACCAGATCTGATGGCAATCAGCAAGGGACTGACCGGCGGGTACATGCCATTGGCTGCCACGTTGACGACCGATGAAATCTACCAAGGTTTTCTTGGAACCTACGACGAGTTCAAGACCTTCTTCCATGGCCACAGTTTTACCGGCAACCCACTGGGATGCGCCCTTGCGCTCGCCAATCTCGACATATTCAAAACCGAAAAAACACTGGCGCGCCTGCAACCCAAGATCAAATTGCTCACGCGACTCCTGCGTCCATTCGAGCACCTGTGTCATGTAGGACACATCCGTCAGAGCGGATTCATGGCCGGTATCGAATTAGTCCAAGATCGGATCACGAAAGAACCCTATCCGCTCAGTATCAAAGTTGGTCATCGCGTAGCCGCGATTGCCCGGTCCAAGGGGCTGATTGTGAGACCAATCGGCAACGTGCTCGTACTCATTCCGCCCCTCTCGACAGCTGCCGAAGAATTGAAGAAAATGGCGGAAATCCTCACCGAATCCATAGAGACTTTGCACATCGACTGAGTGTCGCCTGCC
>CAZAKX010000135.1:0-7914 GCA_964485915.1 uncultured Nitrospira sp.
GCGACGGGACCATATACTCCGGAATCTCGGATCGCAGAAACGAACGCAACTCCGCTTGGCTTGGGGCTGGCCCCTCTTGGCAGACGACATAGGCCACCAACTGCTTAATACCGGATCGATCATCCCGTGCGGTGACCATCGCCTGCCTGATGGAAGGATGGCGGCTTAGGGCTACCTCGATCTCACCCAATTCGACTCTAAACCCTCTGATCTTGACCTGGTGATCCACTCGACCCAAATGCACGATACGTCCATCCGCCCTATAACGAGCCAGATCTCCCGTTCGATACAGTTTCGCGTGGGGCTCCGGGGAAAACGGATGAGGGATGAACCGCTCTGTTGTCAGCTCAGGCCGCCCCCGATAGCCTCGGGCTAGCCCATGGCCTCCGATATAGAGCTCACCTGAAACTCCGATTGGGACCGGCTGCAGGAATTGATCCAAGATGTACACGTCCGTATTGGCAATTGGTCTCCCAATGGTGATCTCCCGATCGGTTCGTTCGATTCTCTCGATCGTGGACCAAATCGTGGTTTCAGTCGGACCATACATGTTCCACAAGGCAACGCTACGCTCCAGCAATGACGCCGCAAGATCCCGAGGAAGGGCCTCCCCTCCACAGAGGACCGTTAGGCTCTTGCTGCCCTGCCATCCGGCCTCGACCAACAGACGCCATGTCGCCGGAGTCGCTTGCATGATCGTCGGCTGTAGGGTTTCGCAGAGGTCGCGTAGTTGTCGACCGTCCATCGCAACAGCTCGACCGGCGATCTCGACACGGGCGCCGACCAACAACGGCACATATAGTTCCAAGCCGAAGATATCGAAGGAGATGGTTGTCACGGATAGCATGACATCTTGAGCGGAACATCCCGGCTTGTGTTGTATCGAGCACAAGAAGTTCACCAGTGCTCGGTGCGCTATTTCCACGCCTTTCGGCTGTCCTGTCGAACCTGATGTATATAGGATGTACGCGAGGTCTTGAGGCGTCGCGATTGGGCCAAGATCGTGGTCAGCCTCTTGCGCGATGGCGTCCTGTTCCCGATCAAGGCACAGTAGGCGACAGACTTGAGCGTCAAACCGATCGGATAGGTCGGCGGATGTCAGCACAGCGGCGACCGATGCATCCTGCGCCATGAACCGAAGCCTGTCTCGTGGAAACTCAGGATCGAGCGGGACGTAAGCCGAACCGGTCTTGAGGACGGCGATCATGGCGATGACCATCTCTAAGGATCGCTCGAGGCCGATACCAACCATCACACCGGGCTTGGCGCCCAGCGCTTGGAGATAGCGTGCCAGCCGATTCGCCTGGGCATTGAGCTCGCTGTACCGCAGTACCTTCTGTCCCATCGACAAGGCAACGGCGTCCGGCGTCCGCCGGACTTGTGCTTCAAACAGCTGCGGGAAGCATTCAGCCTTCGGATACTCTCTTTGAGTGCGATTCCAATCCTGCAACATCTGTTGACGTTCGGGCGCGGTCAGTGTCGGAAGTTCGGATAGTTTGTTCTGAGGATTGGCCAATGCACTCTGGAGCAAGACCTTATACTGTCCCAACATCCGTTCAGCGGTCTGGGGCTCGAAGAGATCGGTATTAAACGTCAAGTAGGCTCTTCGCGAGAACTCAGTCTCGATCGTCAAGCTCAAGTCGAATTGTGCGGCCTGTGTCTCCACCTCGAACGGCACCCAACTCAACCCTTGGACATTGATCTCCCTGATTGGGGCATTCGGAACATTGAAGAGGACCTGCACCAGCGGGGCAGAGCTATGGTCTCGAGCGGAGTGCATCGTCTCGACCAATTTATCGAATGGAAAGTCCTGATTGGCATAGGCCTCTAACGCCGTTTCACGCACCCGTGCCATCAACTCGATGAACGTCGGATCGCCGGAGAGATCGGTACGCATGACGAGTGTATTGACGAACGAGCCGATGATCGACTCAACCGCGGATTGTGTCCGGTTGGCGATAGGAGAGCCCACGGCGACATCGGTTTGGCCGGAATAGCGACTTAAGAGAATCTGGAAACAAGCCAGCAAGGTCATGAACACCGTCGCGTTGTGCTCCGCGCTGAATTGTTTCAGGCGTTCGATCAACGACGTGGGCAACTCAAGCATGCGATGTGAACCGTTAAATGTCTGCGTCACAGGCCGTGGATGATCGGTCGGCAACGAAAGCTTTGACAGCCCGGCCAGCTTCTTCTGCCAATAGTCCGATTGTGTGTGGAGCCGGTCATCGGTCAGACAACGCCGCTGCCACACCGCGTAGTCGGCATACTGAAGGGGAATCGGCTTTGCCGAAGGAATTTCTCCTCGGCAAAACGTGTTGTAGAAGAACGCAAACTCATAGCCGATGACCCCGAACGACCACTGGTCTCCGATGATATGATGCATCGTGAGTACCAACACATGGTCCTCAGGCTCGATCTCAATCAAGAGGAACCGCGCCAGCGGGCCCTTCTCGAGGTCGAACGGCTGGTTCGCTTCCTGCTCCACCAGTCGAGCTGCCTGTTGTCGTCGCTGTTCGAGGGGCAGTTCGTGAAGATCCACTTCGACCCAATGAGGAGAGCGAAAGGGGTGGATCATTTGGACCGGTCCCTCACCCCGCATCAGGAACGTCGTTCTAAATGCCTCATGTCGGCTACAGATGGCGTCGATCGTACTCCGGAGGGCTGCTTTGTTGAGTCGTCCCATCTGCCGCGAAGCAAACGGCATGTTGTACGCCGTGCTCTCAGGAGCCAGCCGATACATCAGCCACATGCGTTGCTGAGAATAGGAGAGAGGGAGCGGCTGATCTCTGGGCACCGGAATGATCGGTGGCATCACGGAAGCCTTTTCCCTCTGGCGCAACCGTCCTACTTCTTCGGCCAAGGCCGCGATGGTCGGCCGCTCAAAAAGCGCCGGCAACGAGACATCGACCTCAAAGATCTCGCGTATCCGGGAGACGAGCTGGGTCGCCAAGAGCGAGTGGCCGCCCTGCTCGAAGAAATGGTCGTGGATGCCGGCCTCCGGCACTTCAAGCACGGACTTCCACAGCTCAGCCAGGGATTCTTCGACCTGATTTCTCGGAGCAATCCTGGGTGCCGCTTGACCGGCTGTGTGTTCTGGAGCGGGAAGAGCATGTCGATTCACTTTTCCGGTGGCACTGAGGGGCATCGTATCGAGCCACAGAATGACGGAGGGCACCATATAGTACGGTACTCTCGCGGCGAGATAACTGCGAACCTGTTCGAGCCTGTCTCGGAGCGATGGCTCGCCGGCGACATAGCCGACCAATCGGTGCTGGTCCCGTTTATCCTCCCGAAGCAGCACCGCGGCATGATGCACGCCCGGGAAGTTGCTCAGCACATACTCGATTTCCTCCAGCTCGATCCGATATCCACGCAGTTTGACCTGCTGGTCTGTCCGGCCGAGGTACTCTACGTTGCCGTCGGCGCGGTACCGAGCCAGATCACCGGTCCGATACAGCCTGGTGCCGGGCACGTAGGGATTCGCAACGAACCGCTCCTGGGTCAACTGCGGCTGGTTGACATAGCCGCGGGCCAGACAGGCTCCCGCGATATAAAGTTCTCCCGGCACGCCGATCGGTGTCGGCTGCAGACGCTCATCCAGCACATAAAGTTGCATGTGGTCGATGGGTTTGCCGATCGGCACTCGGGCTCCGGCTTCCTCGCGAGTCGTTTGATACACGCTACACCAGACCGTGGCTTCCGTCGGGCCATATTCGTTGTACAGCGTCGCATGGGGCAGGAGCTGGTAATGCCGTCGCACGAGTTCAAGTGGCAGGCTCTCCCCGGCAGTAATGACGACACGAAGCGATTCCAGCTGAGCACTCAACGCCTCCCCAAGCACGGCATGGTATAAAGAAGGGACCCACACGACGTGCGAGATGCGATGCCGCTCAATGAGCGCAGCAAGCTCCGTTGGGTCGCGATGGGCGGTCTCTGATGGGATGACCAGTTCCCCCCCCTGCAGCAACGTCCAAAATATGCCCGTCACAGATCCATCAAAGGCGAGAGAGAAGGTCAGTAAGAATCGAGATGCGGGTTCGGTATAGTACTCAAGTCTGGCATGAAGAGAGGTCACCAGACTGCCGTGTGTCACGGCCACACCCTTGGGCCTCCCGGTCGAGCCGGAGGTGTAGATGATATAGGCGAGCTGATCTGGGGAAACGGGAAGTGCGAGGTTCTCCGCTTCAGCTCCGTTTTCTGTGGGCATAGAAAGGGTTTCTACATCATAGATCTGACCGCTATAGCTCTGTAAATGGTTGCGGAGATGTGCCTGTGTGACCACGATGGAAATGTGCGCATCTTCCAGCATGAGTTGGAGGCGGTGACCGGGGAAGGACGGATCCAGGGGAACATATCCACCGCCGGCTTTGAGAATACCCAGGAGGCCCACCAGAGCATCCACCGAGCGTTCAACGCAGAGACCCACCGGGAGATCTGCACCGACCCCCAATTTCTGGAGCGCGCGAGCGAGTCGATTCGCTCGTCGGTTCAGTTCTTGGTAGCTGATGGACTGGTCTCCGCACGTGACGGCGAGTGCCAGGGGAGTCCGTTCCACCTGTGCCTCGATGAGTGTATGAATACCGGAGGCCAGGGTGGGTGACCTGTTCCACGTCAGGCGAATGTTCCGTCTCTCCTCGTCGGTCAGGAATGAAAGCTGGTCGAGAGGGGCCTCAGGCTTCTTGAGAAATTCCTCAAGCAAGATCTCGACTTGTCCCAGCATTCGGTCCACTGTCGAATCGTCGAAAATCGTCGAGTCATGGAGAAACGCCAGTTCCAGGCCGTGAGCCTTATTCACGACCATTAACACGAGGTCGAACTCCGATGCCGTCGGCTCCCAAGGGAGGTGAGTGACCTCAAGATCCCTGACGGTGAACGTGGACAAGGGATCGTCTTCATGCACCATCATCACGTTGAAGAGTGGAGACAGTGACCGCTCACGCTGTAACGACAGCGCCTCGATCACCTCTTCAAACGGGAGTTCTTGGTGGTCGTAGGCCTGTACCACTACTCGGCGTATCTGCTTCAACAACTCGTGTCCTGTGAGTCCATCCGATACTTCGGCCCGCAACGCTACCGTATTGACGCAATACCCCATCAGGTCTTCGATCTCTCTCCGACGCCTACCGGCTACGATCGATCCAATGACAATATCCGACTCATGTGTGTAACGATGGAGCCACGTCGCAAAGACGGCGTACAGCACCATGAACGTCGTGAGGTTCTGACGCTGGCAGAAATGATCGAGACTGGCTGAAAGTTCTGGACAAAGCGATCGTGACCGCACGCCTCCCTCGAACGTGCGCACCCGTGGCCGCTGATGATCGACCGGTAGTTCAGCGGGCGGCCGGGCGCCGCTCAACTGCCGGACCCAGTAGGCTCGATGAACTTCACGAAGGCCTTGATCCAGCCTGGATCTCTGCCAATCGGCATACTCCGCATACTGAACGGTCAATGTGGGCAGTAGGGCCTCTTGAACATCACCACCGGCTTCCCATAGAAGTGCCAGCTCCTTCCAGAAGATACGGAGAGACCACCCGTCGGCGACGAGGCGGTGGAATGTCACTGCCAGGATATGCACACCTTGCTCAAGCGACAGCAGGGTCACTCTGAAAAGTGGTCCCTGTCGTAAGTCGAACGGCCGGCTTCGCTCCGTTCGTAGGAATTGCTGTACCTGATTGTCTTGATCCGCAGGGTCCAATCCTTGGAAATCATGGCGTCCTACCGTGACGATCGTCTCTGCGGATAGTTCCGCGAATCCCTCCCCTCGCTCTGATCCGAAACGAGTTCGAAGAATCTCGTGGCGACAGGCAATTTCCCGCACCGATCGTTCCAATACCTCGGGGTTAACTGGTCCACGGATGCGTACGCTCATGGAAATATGATTGATCGCGCTCCCAGGATGAATTTGCTCCAAGAACCAGAGTCGCTGCTGAGAAGGGCTGAGAGGAATTCTGCCCTTCCTTGTGGATGTCGAACGAAGCGGAATGACCGGAATCCCCGCTCTGCCGCCTTCTGCGTCATCCGGACTCGTGCTCAGTTCAGCGATCCGAGCGGCGAGTGCGGACAAGGTCGGACATTCGAACAGCACGCTAAGGTGGAGTTCAACGTGGAAGATGTCGAGGATGCGCGCAACAACCTGTGCGGCAAGGAGCGAATTGCCGCCGAGTGAGAAGAAGTTCGCATGGCGGTGTGGAGGGGGGCCTCCAAGCACCTCTTGCCAGATATCGGCCAACCTTTTTTCGATGTGGGTTTGTGGACTCTCGTTCGATACCCCGTCGGTATCAGCGTTTCGATCAGACTCCAGCGTACTCGATCCGACGACAGCGAGCTGGCCGGCCTCAAAGGCGGCCTTGCAGGCGCCTCGTTGAATTTTCCCGCTGGAGGTTCGTGGGATTGTGCCGGACTTGATCAGCACCACTGTGTGGATTTCGAGTTCGTATTCGTCAGCCAACGCGCGACGTATGCAGCCCACCACCTCCGCAAGGTCGGATTCAGATACCTGCTTCTCGATCTCATGGACCAGCGCCACACGTTCTCCGGTCTTGTCCTCAATCGAGAAGGCCGCTCCATATCCTCGTCGCAAGCCGGGGTGCGCTTGCTGGGCCGACCACTCCAGATCGTGGGGATAATAGTTCCGTCCACGCACGATGATCAGATCTTTGAGGCGTCCGGTCAGGAACAGCTCTTCGCTGTGGATAAATCCCAGGTCGCCGGTCCGTAAATAGGGACCCTCACCTGACCCAGCAAGAGCGGCGTTAAATGTGGCATCCGTTTCTTCTGGTTTGCCCCAGTATCCAGCGCCGATCCCGGATCCGGCCAGCCACACCTCCCCGATAACGTCCGGTGGGCATTCGGTATGAGTCGTAGGATTCACAATCCGTACATGCGTCTCTTCGAGGGGCTCCCCGCATCCGACCAATGTCCGAGTTTTCCCTTTCCCTGCGGGAGATTCCTTGACGACTGCCTCAGCTAGCGCCTCAGCATCTACGTGTAAGAATGTCGGTTCTGCACCAGCCCGCTTCATCGTCACCAAGAGCGTCGCTTCTGCGAGCCCATAGGCCGGTGCGAATGCGGTTCGTCTGAATCCCCGTAAACCAAAGGTATCGACGAACCGCTCAACCGTATCCGGCTGGATGGGCTCCGCACCACAACTTGCGACCGACCATGTACTCAAGTCCGCCTGCCACTCCGTCTGTTGCCGCACGGCCCTGAGACAGGCCTCATAGGAAAAATTCGGTCCCCCGCTGTGGGTGATCGAAAATCGAGACACCGCATCGAGCCAGCGTAATGGCCGTCGGAGGAATGTGACGGGTGACATCAGATAGGCGGGAATGCCGGCATAGAACGGCGCGATGATTCCGTGCAGTAATCCATAGTCATGGAAATAGGGCAACCAGCAGAGCGACCGGCTGCTGTCCGACACTCCTCCGGCCAGACTCAAGGCCCTGCAGTGAGCGAGTACATTTCCCTGGCTGATCATGACTCCGCGAGGAGTGGCCGTTGATCCCGATGTGTATTGCAGGTAGGCAAGGGCATTCCTGTGAGGCCGTGGTAACTCAACCGAATAGACTGAAGTGTAGGGTTGATTCGTTGCGATCCACGTGATCGGACCCGTCTCGTCGGCGACGAAAAGCTCAGAAGACAGAGCTGTGATACTTGAAGTCGTGAGGACCAGCGATATCTGAGCATCCTCGATCATGCTGCGCAGTCTGGGCAGAGCATGTTTCCGCCTGATGGGGTCGGGAGCCGGAGCAGGAACCGGTATAAGCCCGGCACAGACACATGCCCAAAAAGCGCATGCGGCATCGAGTCCATGAGGGGAGAGCAGAAGGGCTCTGGTTCCCGGTCGAGCCGCGCGCGCGAGATGGCCGGCCAGCGAACGTACGGTCTCTTCGAGTTGAGCATAGGTCAGCT
>CAZAKX010000136.1:0-7718 GCA_964485915.1 uncultured Nitrospira sp.
TCGAAACCGATCCAGAACGTATTAAGCGGGAAAATTGGATCGCGGATGCCAAGAAACAACACTACAAGAAATACGGGGAACGGCTGTAAGCCATCTCATATAAGACAGTTTCTTAACGGCGGTTCTATTCGGTGGTTCCCCTCCAGTTGCGCCACACACTTCGTGGCACTGCTATCCTATTCTCTCTATTGCTTGGTTAGTCTGGTATGGTCTATCACTTCCAACCTCGCGCGAACTCAACCTAACCCCGTAGCTCGTTCGCCAACGCGCTTTTGCTAGTCAGGCAGGAAGGGTTGTAACTTACAATCCGCTGCGTGATTTTTCGGTTGCTTAATTCCTTCAACCTCACAACCTCGTTTATCTGAACAGATACACCGCGATCCTTTAGGATACAACGGATGAGAGTGTCCAGCTGCCTTCTTCGATTCATCTCCTTGGAATTCTTAAGAAGCACTCCTTTGAATCAGTGGGTCTCAGTCTTGCTTATCCTGGACCGTAGCCGATCATTAACCATTGACCGGTCCTAACAACTGGTTTAACAATGGAAACATGGGATGAAACTCATTTGCGCGTGGTGCCATCAGGAAGGAAAACTGTCGTTAATGAAAGCGCAGGTTCCTCCGACCGCCATACGAGAAGCCCACAACGTTTGCTCCACACATTTAAAGTGGTTAGAGATGCGATGGCGAGGGGCCGTCCTGGAAGTAGCGATAGCATTTATAGTAAATCTTCTACTGTGTGTCACTCTGGGCAGCGGAGCGGCTTCTGCAGCTACTTCTAGCTTGCTATCCGGCAGCAATCTCACTTCTCGTCCCACGCCGACTGATATTTCCAATCCCGCCCAGTGGCAGATTCCTCATGGTTCTGATCCCATAAACGGATCGCAGCCCAACACCAAGGGCGTCAATCTATTCCGAGGTGAATTCACGCCGCAGGTGCCGCTAGCGATTCTGCCTGCTCGGGGTGGACTGGCCCCAGACCTAACGCTTGGCTACTCTGCCCAGCGCGGGGATACGGCTCTCGGGTCTGGATGGCAATTTGGTTTCATGTCGACGATCGAGCGTCGAGCTGTAGGAGGTGGCACGCCAAACATGTACGGCGTGCTGGACGATCCGGGACCGGGCTTTGAGTTTCGCGTTGATGGCGCGCTGTTGGTTCCCAACCCTGCAGGCGACGGCACCTATCGCGCCGAGCACGATGCATTCACTATCTATGAGCCAAAAGTGCATTGGCTCATCGTCAACCGGGTTATGGCGTGGGAGGTGCGCCGCAACGGGATCACCCGCACCTACGGATCAAGCGCAAACGCCGGTTTCTGCCAGGATGGCGTGGAGTACGCGACTGCGGATTGTACTGAACCGTTGCGCTGGTACCTCACCCAAATCAAGGATTCGCACGGCAATGTCATCGCTATCGAGTACACCAGTTTTTGGCGCACGGATGTCTCAGGTTCTACCGACATGATCCATCGCACACTCGAGGCCAGAACCAAGCACCTTCTGGAGAGTCGCTTCTCCGGGCAAGCCACACAGATCGAGCGAGCCAATGAGCAGCAGTCAAGCAGACGCTCGGTCGGCCCACCTGCGAGCGATGTTCAAGCGACAAATCGCCCCCCCCGCTCACCGAACCAGCTTGTACGGGAGAACAGCGATGCCGTGTTTTTCAATGACACCGAGCGCCTCGTCATCGGCAGCGAGACCCACAAGCTGCTGCCGGTCACCTTGCGCTACAACGACAGCAGTCATGTGATCAAGGTGATGTACGAGACTCGGCCGGATATACGGTCCGAGCGCCAGGATGGTATTGAGCGAACGCTTTTGAAGCGGGTTTCCCGCATCGATGTGACCGCAATTCGTAATGAGACGGAGCATCTAGCCTATCGCTACCGGCTGAAGTACAAGCAGGCAACTGCCGATAGTCGGTCTCTATTGACTGAGCTTCGGCAGGAGACGGTTGAGACCGGAGGCGGCACGACGCCTGAGTCAGTGGCACTGCGTCGCTTCGAATATGCGGACAAGGCCCTCAGCGATCTCGCATGGGAGAATTGGGCCCCGCTGACCGTGACGGGACAATCACTGGTTCCCGACCATTACGAATTTTCGGATGAAATGGAGACGAAAGCCTATTCGAGCGTCAGTATTTTGGTCAATGTCGACGCCGACGCGCAGCCCGATCTCATCGTGCTGAATACCGATTGCGAAGCGGATCCACCCGAGGACATCCCCAATCCGGGCTCGGGCTCCGGGCATAGCGGCGGCAGCCTGCCTGGGTCTGGCGACGTGGTCATCGTAGATGTCGACAAGGACGTCATCGACATTCCGAGAACCGCACTATCCGCTTGCAAATCTCACCATCGTGTCTTCCTGAACGAACCTGACGGCACGACGGGACGCAAGTTCGTATACGACAGCATGCGTAGCGATCAGCTCAATGAGCGCCTTGGGCCCTTACAGCAAGTGATCGGGCAAGTAACCTATCTGATCGTCGATATCGACGGCAATGGCATCGCGGATCTTGTGTTGGGAAATGTCGACAACAAGGGACCACTCGCTGTCGATCGCCGATACTTTGCCGGCTCCGATCATGGCTGGACCGGAGAGGGAATTGATTTGCCATGGGCGTTGTCGCTCGGTGGGCATGATCCGTTCCGGGAATTGCAACTCGCTGATCTGAACGGCGATGGGAAACCGGATCTGGTAGGAGATCGGGATTACTTTCTCAATAGCGGTACGGCCCCGTTTTTCTTGTCCGATAGCTCCTTCCCGCTGCACATCTACGGTACCCAAGGCAATCTAAAGAACCTGCCTACCGATCTTCCACCGGCTAATCCTGAATCCAAGTGTATGGCTCGCGATGCTTCCGCCCGCTTCGCTCGAATCGATCTTGGGATCCATCGCGGCTTTTCCGCTGATGTCTATCGTGGCACCGAAGACCTCAATGATGCGGTCGATCCAGCGAAATGGGTATGGCGTCATAGCAGTTACAGCGACTTCAACGGAGACGGAGTTGCAGATCGCATCGTTGCACTGAGCTGGCCGGAAGAAGCCGAAATCGTTCGGGATATCGGCAGCACCTTGATCTGGCAAGACCCGCAGGGCCGCTGCGGCGGGATCAATCGTGTCTATCTCGGCAACGGCCGAGGAGAATTCTTCCAGACTGACATGAGCATCGGAGGTCTCTATGCATGGCCAGGTGGCCCACGGGCGGCACACCTAAGCCACAATGCGGTACAGACTGCCCCGGCAGTCACGTTCGAGTACAATCCGCCGGTCAATCATCACTCCGAGGTCGATTTCAATGGCGACGGCCGAGCCGAAATGACTCAGGTATGCGGCACGGGTTGGGCACATGCGGTTGCCGACTTAGGCAGCGAGGCAAAGGGGTATGGGCTCACCGAAAATTCCACCCAGTGTCCCGTTGGCAGCGTATCGCTCCCGGCGATGTGGAATGGATCCTCCGGCTCGCTTCCGCCGTTTATCGGAACTCGTGATGACATGGTGCTTGGCGGGTACTTCGATATCGACGGCAACGGCATGGCCGATGTGTTCGTCGCTGCCAACCCGGTCAATCCAAGCAACTCTGCAAAAGCTGGCGGCGACCAATCCTATTGGCGCAAGAGCAGCCTCACAACGCCCCAGAGTCGGCTGACCGGAATTATCGGCCCCTTTGGCGGACGCACCTCGTTGCACTGGAGCGTTGCCAGTGACGGTGGTCAGGCAGGCGCGCGTTTGCTGCCGGTCATTGGTTCGGTCGAAGGCAGCAACGGTCGCACGGATTTTCGATTCAGTTCTCCAGTATTCGAAAATGGACGTTTCATCGGCTTTCAGCACGCAGAGGCGTGGGGTACCTCCGGCATCGTCAACGTTACCCAATTCTCGACCGATCGCAGACGCAGAGGCGCGGTCGAATACGAAGCGGTTCATCGCGAAGACGGCTCACTGTACCGCTTCACCGTGCATCTTGATCACACCGCATCCCAGAAAGTAGCACTCGATTCCGTCCCTCCTTTCTTCAATCCGGTCTATCGAACTTGTACCTTCGAGTTCGAGAACGATTCTAAGGCAAAAGACCCATCGAGTTTCATTCAGGAATGCACGCAGTTTGATGGCAAGGAAGGTCCGCGTGGGCTGCTGGGCGATGTGATTGTTGGCCGTTCATCTGCCACCACCATCCGGCCTCTGCAGTCCTTGTTGCAGAAGCATGTTGCGGAATCTTCGGCTAGTCCCACGAAACGCAAGCAGGCCAACTCAATAACCGGAAAACTGCCACTCCGAAGCCTGGCACCCGGAGGCGATATACTCCGCAAGCAGGTCGATACACGGCGGAGCAAGCCCTCAAAGGGGACGACGAACGGCAAACCACGAAGCAGAACGGCCGTGCCGGAGGTCGACATCGATGATTCGCCTCTATTGCGGACCGACAACCGCCTGCGTATCACCGAGTTTGGCTGGGATGAGCTGGCCGGCGTGCTACTCGAAGAGCGCGCTTTCAAGGACATCACCACCATCGATGATTCCACGGTATCGACATACTCCTATCACCCATGGAGTAACTCGCTCGCGGTTAGTCGTCTACATACCCGGAGCACCCGCGAGGTCGTCGCCCAGTCTCCGTCTTCAACGGTTCGGGGTGACACGACAGCCGGGGGGATAAACCGTGACATCGTGGCGACCAGGCCCCCTGCCACTCGACGCCATTTCGAGTATCCGCTGGAAGATTACATCAGCACCGAATGGGGGCGCGAGATTCAATGGGCGGGCTCACCCATCAATCAGGTGCCGCCACGAAAACGATCCCGGACTCGCAGCTTCAACAAGGGAGCCCTCGTGCGAGAGACCGCGTGGGGCGAAGAACGTGTGGTCTCCTTCACCTACGACCAGTGCGGGTTGATCTCGAAGCGCAGCACTGCATTGGGGTGGAACCAAATCGAACGCGATGCGATCTGTCGCGAAACGAGGAACGAAACAAATCACGGCCGTCGGCAGCTGTTGACCTACGACGGTCTGAATCGTGTCCGGAGCCAGGTGATCGAGATCGTTCGACCCGAACTGCAACGAAGTAGCTCTCTGCGCTTCGATTATGACCCGCAGGTCGGGCCGAGCGAGCCCGTGGAGGTCGAGATCAAATCCGGCGCTTCTGGGGGCGAAACTCTTACGAAGAACTATGTCGATAGATTCGGCCGCACCTGGAAAAGGGTTGTCTGCGAGCGCAAGCCTGGTTCAACCGACACATGGACCGTCAATCTCGACCAGGCATATCGATGCGCCGACGATCCTAGGAAGATCGCAACCACAATCAGTTTGTATGACGCGCTCTCCGGGCTCGAGGGGTTCAGAAGTCTCCCGTTCAGTGCGGCCGAAGGCACGGCCACACTGGGAAGCACCGCGACGCATCCCGGTCTGATACCTGCCGTCCAGCTGACCGGTGTGGTGGGCACGCGCACCCAGCATGATCGCCATGGCAGATTACGACAGCAAACTTTGCCGGATGGCCGCCTCATCAACTATTCCTTTGATCTCGGTCGCGAGACAACAGTTGGAGACGGCCTGACCATCGACCTACTGGAACGCGACGTGCACACGACGTTGCTGCGCAGCGGCGTGCTCGTCAACAGCAGCCGATTGAATGCCTTTGATGAGCGGATCGAGGAAGGCGATGCCCTAGGTAACGTGACTTCACATGGTTTCGATTCCTGGGGTCGCCGGATATCAACGACGACGCCAGAGGCTGAGGTCTGGGAGAAATGCGAAGGGTCGCCGGTGCGCAAGCGTGCCACGGAACGGGCCACGTATTCGGACAACGACGAAGTGCTGACGATGACCGATGCCTTGGGCAATCGTATCACGAAGCGTCATGACCGATACGGACGCGTCATCGAAATCGTGGGGCCGGATCAAGTCGTTCAGGAGACGCGAATTTATGACGATGCCTACGACCTGAAGATCTTCGGCGGCAATTTCGATCCAGGGATGGACAAACCACTGACACCGGGTGGATCAGACAAGCTGAAATTTCGCCCCCGCTCGGTTCAAACGCTCGATTCAATGGGCAACACCTATACCCTCTGGATTGATGCCCTTGATCGTGGCTATCGCGCGCGTGCCCCCGATGGTACTGAAACCTTGACGGTGTTTGATGATCGTGGCCGGGAGTCACACCGCACCCTGCCGACCGGTGAGATCGTCACGATGACCTACGACTGGCTCGACCGACCGGTCACGCTGGCGCTGGATTCCGGTACAGCAACAGCCATCGAGAGCCGCGAGTACGATGTGCGGGGCAATCTGTTGCGAGCCCTAGATGCCGATGGCGAAATCCGGCAGCGCACCTACGACGTCATGAGTCGGCTGCAGCGCGAAAGCCTTGGTCATCCTGACAAACGGACTCCGCTCACCGTCGTGCAGAATGTCTACGACGAGCATGGCCGCATCGCGGAAACCCTCCTCAACGGTGTTCGCACCGCGTTCCGCTATGACGAAGCGGGTCGCCTGGTACGGAAGTTGGTTGGCTATGATCCGGATGCACGGACAACGTCGTTGATGCGGCAGGACCTGACCTATACCTCGCGTGACGAAGTCGAATCGAGTACCGACAAACGCGGTGAAGGCGTGCGATCGCTCTTTGACGAGCGAGGACGTGTCGTGGCCAGGGAAACCCTGTTCAACCGCAAGGTGATTGGCCGAGTCGAGACCGGTTACGACCTGCTCGGCCGTCCGGTTCGCATTGTCGATGAACTGGGGCATGTGACCTGCCACCGCTACGACGAGTACGGCCGTGTGACTGCGTCCACTCCGCCTGGGTTGGGCACACGGAAGATCGACTATACGCGTAATGCTACCCATCCTGTCACGGGTGAACCGACGCACAGTCTGCGCACACGGATCACCGCGCCAACTGGTGAGACGATTGACAGCTATGTGGATGCGATGGGTCGCACGTGGCTGACCGGAAATACAGCGTCCGGTTTCCAGCAGATCACCTACGCCGGCGGCCGCCCAACGCGATCCGAACGAATTGGTCTCGATGGTGTTGTCGCCGCGGTCAAACTCTTTGAGTACACGGACCGCTCCACGCGGATTGCGCGGGAGTGGGACTGGCTCGATCCGAGTCACGAAGCAGCTTGTGTGGCGAACCCAACGGCCTGCGCGACAGGCTCCGTGAGTTTCACCTACACCACCGGCGGTCGCCCACTCAGCCAAACGGATGCCGCCGGTAACGCTACCACCACTCGCTACGCGGACGATGGCACTCTGTTGCCGATTGGCATGAATGCGGCCGACATCACCGAGCTCCGATTTGAATACGATTCCACCTATCCGGTGGTCACAGCCAAGGAACGTGGTCCTGTAAGCGATGCCATTCGCACCGAGTTTGGGTACGATCGCTACCTACATCAGATCCGCACCGACACGCAGCGGCGGAAAACCGGCGAAAAAGAACGCACCGACTACGCCTACGACGACTCCGGGCATCGGCTCAGTGCGGCGCTGCTGCGAAACAGCCAACTCGAATCGCAGGTGTCTTGGACCTATGACGACTACGGGCGTACCAAGACCAAGACGTACAATATCGATGGTAAGATCCCACTCGCGCCCGGCACCTCCCATCGTATTGAGTGGGGCTATACACCTACCGGGCAGCTGGCCTTCGTGAAGTATCCCTCCGGCAATCAAGCGACCTACCGCTATAACGCGGATGGTCATCTAGAAAGAATTGAA
>CAZAKX010000137.1:0-7650 GCA_964485915.1 uncultured Nitrospira sp.
ACTCGGGATTCGATGCAAGTGAATCCCTCCGACCCTCAGGATATGAGCGGTAAGCTGTCGTTGCAGCAGTCACCGCCGGTACCCTAGTGAGGATGGCAAATTCTGTCAAGCAGACCAGGTCATATCCTCGTACGAAAGGGTACAACTTGCTCGACGAAAATTGTTGCACCTAAGTGCGAAAAATGGGCGAAACCGAAGGCCATGGCCATTCAACCATCTGTGCAAAGTCAATGAGTTAGAAGGAACGATTGTCCTTTATCGAAAGGCATGCCCCTTGCTCAATCTGCAGACGCCATGAAGAAGAGCATGCCAATATTGAGCCGGGCCACGTCAGAAGAGGGCGGTTTTACCCTCGTAGAAATCGCCATAGTCGGGGCTATTATCAGTGTCGCAGCCGCGCTGTCAGTCCCGAACTTTCTTCAGATGTACGCAAAGCATGAGCTGTATCAGTCCACCACAAGCCTCTACAACCGATTGATTCTTGCCCGTTCCTCAGCGATCAGTCGAAATGCGATGATCGCAGCGACGCCCACCAGTGTCCCTATGGGACTGGACACGGTGGCGTTTACCGCTCCGCTGGGGCCGGAAACGCTGCCGGGAACCGTAAGATTTATAACACCGCTTCCAGTGAATCCGTTGGGCTTTACGCCTCGCGGCTTGAGCACTACCCCACAAACTACACAAACTATTCAATTGCAGAGCACACGAGACCCAAATCTGATCTATACAATTTCACTAATGCCGTCGGGAAAGGTGACATGGTGTCGGCAGGCCATCAATCCATGTCTTATCAATGAACGGTCATGAGCCAGAAGGTGAATGGATCATGAAGCTACGCAATGAAAAGGGATTTACATTGGCAGAGGTGATGATCTCTGCTGCCATTCTAGGCGTGGGAGTCATGGGCATGGCCGCCATGCAGGGGGTGTCCTTCTCAAAGAACGTCGACGCGAACGATTTATCCATTGTCACCAATGTTGCCGCCGACATGATGGAAAGAATTCAGGGTAATCGGCGGCTTGCGTGGGCGTATAACAATTTGAGCACAGTTGGCCCTGGAAATTGCTTGGCCGGCGGCATTCCTGCTCCGCAACCACCCGCACCATTCTTTTCAGTTGCACCGACGGTTTCTGCGACAAGACGCATTCAAGGCGATTGCACGCAGTGGCGAACATTGGTGTTGGCTACAAACTTATCGAATGTACAGGGCACTGTCCAAGCTGTTCCCGTGATCCCCATTCAATTGGATTCGAGCGCTGTTCAAGTAACAGTTCGGCTTCAGTGGGATGATCGTGGAGCAGGACAGCGCACACGAGCCGTCGCGTTTCAAACGTTGATTGAACCGGAATAGCAATTTTAACGATTAGTAGATGAATGAGTATGCATGTGAGGATCTGTAGGGGGCGCCCAATGAAACCATCGCTAAAATTGTTGGCCTGGAATCAAAGAGGCTTCACATTGGTGGAAATCATGGTCGCGACTATGATGACTGCCACTATTGTTGCGGCGGGGTTTGGAGCACTCGTGGTCAGTCAAAAGACCACACGTATTACAGGACAGGTCAGCAGTACCCAAGCGACGGCTCGAAATGCCATGGACATGATCACGTCCGATCTCAAATTGGCCGGATTCGGGATGAAAGGTTTCCGAGGTTTCCCGGCAGCGGTCGGTGGATGTCACGTGAACGGCACTCCATCTGCCCTCGTGCCAGGGGATAACAATCCCCTCGGGGCCGATATCGGGCCGGATACTATCTCGATGGTTGTTCCCATGACAAACTCGATTACTGCAGTGGGACCGTTGTGGCAAGTCTTTGTTCCAGTCGCCCCAGGGATCATTGGAGGGCAACAAACGTCGATCACGAATATTCCCCTGCCGGCCAATGCAACGACAGCAATGGGGAATGCCATCCCCGGTGGTGGGGCAGCATTACTCGGTATGCCGGTTTCTATTGGTGGAGTGGCAGGTTCGACCATACAGGCTGTCAGTCCCACGGCCCTGACCCTGAATCCATCCATTCCTGCTCCTACAGCGTTTGGGACGGGAACACAGGTGTATTTGCTGCAATGCATCACGTACCAGGTGATTCCTCCACCCGACAATCTCAATCTCTGTCAGGGGAATGCTCCATGCCTGGTCCGCGGTGCTGTCCCGGCTGCGCTGGTGGCGCCTGGTGGCCCTCCCAATTGCAACGTGGTGAACTCAGGCTGCATTCCCATCATGGACGGAGTTGAGGATCTTCAGCTGGCCTATGCCTGTGATGGCTGCGACCCACGTGTCAATAATGGACTTCCAGATTTGCAACTGGACGATCTCAATCTCTCGAATCAATTCGACCAGGCGGATTTCATCACGGACCGTAATTGGTTTGGCCAAGCCAATCCATACGGGGGTTTTATGACCCCAAGAACGATTCGGTTGGTACAGGTGAACATTGTGGCCCGTCAGACCAGAGCTGATCAAGGGATGGGGGAAGCTCAATCAACGCCGGTGCATACGACAACCTTTCCCGTCATCAGCGATCACAACCATGCGACAGGACTCTTTGCGCTGGGCGACACCGCATCTCCGGCACAGCAATCGGCCTATTTCCAATTTCGTCGACGGGTTTTGACTCGGACAATCGAACTCCGGAACCTGAGGTTTTAACCATGTTGTCCTCTCATCTGTTTCGATACAAAGACTGTCTGTCCACGAATGAGCGCGGTACGTCGTTCATGACTGTGATGCTATTGATCCTGATCATCGGGGCGCTCGGGGTTGCCGCATTAACCATGACAGGGATGGAAAATTCCATGGCCGGAGCGGTGCGCATGGTCGAAGAAGGAACGGCCGCCGCTGAAGCCTGCGTTGGAACGGCCGTTCGCGCGATTCGGTTGACAATTGAGGATCCTGAGATGAACGACACGGCAGCGGTTCTTCTCGCCCCCCAGGGACCGGTTCCCGCGCTCAACAAGGCGGTATTTACTCAGGAAATCAACGGCACCCTGCGGAACAATGCAGATATCGCCGTCGGGGCAGGAAATGCGCCAAATCTATTCATGAACGTCAACGGATACACGGTGAACGGAGACATTGATTTTCTCTACTCTAAACAACGAATCGGCGGTGATTTCGCGGCTGCCGATAAGACCTATGATCAGTACTATCGGGTAGACTGTCTTGCTGCAAACGCCGCCACTGGCACGACGAGCCGGGTAATTGTCACCTTCGACTGTCTGAACAAAACCGGTGAGGGGTGCCAAAGATGGGGGGAAAAGCAGAACGGTCCATGATCAATAAGGGAGCAGTACATATGAAAGTCAGCACTGAGCGTAACCATGAGATGGTGGAGCACCCTAGTCCAGGGAAACCAGTTAGGATGCGTCTGTGTGTCCTGGCCGTAATGCTTGGCATCGTCAGTGGATATGCGCCGTTGGTTCATGCGCTGGACCCAATGCCTGCCCATGTCGCAAGTGCAATGCAGTCCGGAGTGGTGACGTCAATCGAGCAACGGTCTCTCTTCATCAGCGGGAAAATGTATACGGTGGATCCTGAGCTTCAAATTCGTGACCAGGAAGATAACGTGCTACAGCCTGAGGTCGTCAAGATAGGCCATGAAGTGAAGTTTCATCTTAAGAAAGGTGAGAGCAACAAAATCGATTTCCTGGTTGTGTATATGCCGCAATAGTACAGATGTGACATGAGTGAGTCGCGGTGAGCGAGCGTAGAGGAGGTAGGGACCATGAACAGCAAGACACAGGCCCTTCGTAGAACAAGGGAGATCACGGTCGTGGCCAGCCTGGCTTGGGCACTGACAGCGTCTGCCCAGACGATGGACCAATACACCTCCGCCCCGCCGTTCGTCTCGGATCAGGTGGCGCCTAACATCATTGTGCTCATGGACAACTCCGGGAGTATGAGCAACCGGGCCTGTGAGTCGACCAGTTGCGGGACATTGTCTGACGGGACCGTGTCGACGACCACTACGTTCACAGCAACCACGCGCTATTCGGGCTTCGCCGATCCGATGCGTTGTTATGTGTGGGATGCGGCCGATAACCGATTCGAACTTGGGGCTGGAGCAAAAGTCTCGCTTAATACAGGATGTCCAGCGACGGAATATGATGGCAATTTTCTCAACTGGGCTACGTTCCGTCGATTCGATGCAGTCAAGAAGGCGATGAACGGGGGGCAATGCCAAAACGGATTTAACCCGACACGCAATGCCGATGCCACCTGCAAACCCTACGGAACGCCGTTGTTACCAACAGTCAGAGCTCAACGAGGGACAGGCGTCAATACTGAAACGACCACGCGCGTGCGATATGACGGCGGCACGGGTGATTTGACCTATGTCGGCCGCATCCCAGCTGCGACCTATCCTGGAACCCCTGCCGATATCTATATCCACATCGAAAGCGATGCAGATATGTGCATCGACAACGACAATGGTACCGACTGTGGAAACCCCGGCTCATCAGATGGTGATGGGTTCGTTGAAACCGAACTTAATGAGATTGCCTTCGCCATGTATAGTGAGCCGACCGGAGTGATCCAGCAGATCGGTCCCCAGGCCAGGTTTGCACTGGCGGTTTTCAATAATGATGGGAGCAACAACGGACTTCGCATTCTCACAGGTGCTGGAAGTCGCCAGTCGATCGACTTCGCGGGGACCACGGTTGAAACGTTCAATACCAATACGGCGGCAATGGTGGATGCGGTTGATGAAACGTTCCCTGCCACCTGGACGCCGCTGGCTGAGTCGCTCTATGAGGTGGCTCGGTATGTCGCACAGATCAACTCGGCATTTTATACAACTCAGTATGTCTATCCGATCGCATTCTCCGGCGGAACCTCGAACGGAGTTTCATTTCAGAGCTCAGGAGTGGGGGGAATCGGCGGAGCGGAGATATCTGCTCTTACAGGAACGGAGGTCTGTCCCGCAGGCTATATCAGCAATGCGTGTGGGCGCGATCCATTTTTCTACGGCAGTAACCATACTCCGGCCTGGGCGAGCACCTCGACACAGGTCCGTTGCTGCAAGACCTTTGTGATGGTGTTTACGGACGGCGAGCCGACCCAAGACCTGGGTGTTCCTGCCAGTATCAACCAATATGCCAATGCCAATGCCCAGCCCTATGCCGGTACGTATTGTGTTGGAAACCGTGGTGTGCCGTTTGTTGATCCACCCGGAGGGACGTGCAACAACGATCCGGCAACACCCAACAACGTGCTTCTGAAACAGCACCGAACGGATTATGCGAGCAGCGGGACCCATCACTTAGATGACGTGGCCTACTGGGCGCACATCAACGATCTTCGTCCGTGCAGCGGAACTGCAGATGGGGCGATTCCTGTATTAGGGGTAACGGGACATTGTCTTCAGGGTCTCCAAAACATGACGGTCTACACGTTCTATGCCTTCGGCAACATCTCTGGTCGTGAAATACTGATGCATGCTGCCCAGCTGGGTGGCTTTGAGGACACGAATGGCAACAAGCTTCCTGACCTCACCAGCGAATGGGACAAGGTGAACAACCGAACCGGTGCCGACGGCGCCGATGGAATTCCTGATACCTATTTTGAATCTTCGAACGTCGATGATTTACAGGAACGGTTGCTGGCTTCGCTGACTGCCATTTTACGTAAGAGCGCATCAGGAACGTCCATCTCGGTTTTGGCGACCTCGTCGACCGGTGAGGGCTCGATCTATCAAGCCTACTTCTTTACCAGTGACGTCGGCCAGGGCGGAGCGAACGTCAAGTGGACGGGCTATGCCCATGCGCTCTTTATCGATGGGTTCGGGAATTTCAGAGAAGATACGAATCAAGACGGCACGCTGACGTACGATCAAGACTTGATTGTGACGACGCGGTACGACAACGTTCCCACCAGCCCAACCTATCAAAAAGTCCTCGTCGATAAGTTTGTGGATGCCAATGCAGATGGTGTGGCCGATAGTACGACGCCGACGTTCACCGGTGATCTCAAGTCGATCAAGCCTATCTGGGAAGCGGGAAAAGAACTCGCGAATGCGACATCAGCCGCTCGCAAGGTGCTCACGTGGGTCGATGTTGATAATGATGGGATCGTCGATCCAACCGAACAGATCGATTTCAGCACGGCGAACTGCGCGGCTCTTAGAGACTATCTGCGGTATGCAGGGGATACTTGCGCCGGAAGCACGAATGCCACGAATTTGATCAACTTCGTTCGCGGTGATGAAATCGCCGGGCTACGGACGAGGATGCTGGAGGTCCCGGTCGGAAGCGGAAACTACAAGGTCTGGAAACTGGGTGATCCCATTCACTCGACTCCGACGGTGGTGGGTGCTCCAAAGGCGCGCTACGATCTGGCGTTCGGAGATCCTACATACACGGCCTTTTACACGAAGTATCGAACCAGACGACAGGTCGTGTATGTCGGCGCGAATGACGGCATGCTCCACGCCTTCAACGGAGGCTACTACCATAAGGGCGACGATCCCACGACAGCTGCCGCCGTGGAACATGGTTGGTACACCAAGAATCCGACGGATAATTCAAGCGGCCCGAACCTTGGTTCAGAACTCTGGTCGTTCATTCCACAGGAATTATTACCACATCTCCAGTGGCTCGCGAGGACGGACTACACGCATGTGTACTACGTCGACCTGAAACCGACGATCGCTGAAGCTCGGATCTTTACGCCGGATGCCGATCATCCTGGAGGTTGGGGAACGGTCTTGATCGGTGGATTTCGGATGGGCGGCAGTTGTGGAAACTGCGCTGCTGGCTCGGGAGCCCCACCGATGACGGCCACGATCGGGGGAGTCTCTCGAACATTCTATAGTGCCTACTTTGCCTTGGATATCACGAACCCGGAGGTTGATCCGAAATTACTGTGGACGTTTAGCGACAGCGGACTCGGGCTGACCACCAGCTATCCAGCTGTGGCTCGCATGAACCCGAAGACCGATAGCCCCATCGATCCAACCAATGAGAAATGGTATGTCCTGTTCGGGTCGGGGCCGAATGGGTATCAGGCGGATCTCACTGCCGCTACTTCTCAAACTGCGAAGCTCTATACTGTCGACCTCAAAAACGGACCGCAAGTTGCGGCAGGTGGCAGTTTAACGACCATGCCGATCGGCCTCTGGAAATCATTCATGGGGCATGTGGTCGCAGTCGATAAGGATGATGATTGGCGGACGGACGTAGCCTACTCGATCCGGACGATCCACGATGGGGCCTTACCGTGGCGGGGGAAGCTCTATCGCCTCACGATGGGTTGTGCCACTGCACCCTGCAGTCCGACGAACTGGGGTATTGCGAATGGAGCTAACCGGACTCCGACGGAAGTGATTGATACCTTCAGCGACGCAACTCTTGGTCCAAATGTCGAGGTCGGACCTTCCGCGTCGGCTCTGTCCGTGACTCTGGACGATACCGATAAGATGTGGGTCTTTTTTGGAACGGGTCGATATTTCAGCAACACCGACAAGGTAGATAACACCATTCAGCGCTTGTTTGGAATCAAGGATTCTGTGATGAATGCCATGTGTAACGAGAGTTCAACGGTGAGTTGTCATGATAATGATCTGGTGGATGTCACGAATGCCGTGATTTGTATTGTCTGTAGCGGCAGTACCAATCAGGTGACCGATCCGACCAACCCTGGTGTCACCAG
>CAZAKX010000138.1:0-7641 GCA_964485915.1 uncultured Nitrospira sp.
CTCGCCACCGAACCGAACACCAGCAGAGACCGCACCCGATCGCCGAATTCTTCCCCCAGCAACCGAAGCAATTCCTCCATCAGTGGCTCATACTCTCGCTGCATCGGTTATCCTTTCGCTTCTCTCACGATCCACCGCACCGTCCCGAAGCCGCGCGAGACGGACTTGCCAATGCCTTGGACTGCCGCTCACGACAGGTTTGCCGAGACGGTGCATCATATTATCTGAAGACTCGGCTCTTCATCACTTTCCCATAGGTGAGCAAGGCCGGTTTCCAACGAGTAGTCTGCTTGCTGTGTTAGACGCCAGAGCCATTCAGTCACCGGCTCGGCAACCTGCTGAGCTAGGCGTCTTGGCAGCGATACTGTGAATTGATGCAAAAGAGATCGGAGCCGTTTGCGGTCATGAAACGAGAGTTGTGCGAGAAAGACAGGATCACGACAATTACTCAATAGTTGTTCAGGCCCATCAGGGGCGAACCTGTCAAGAAGTGACTGGGTTGGCGCGTTCAATTTCCATTCACAGTTGATTGGCACAAACACTTCATCGCGGGCAGCATCACCGCCAAACGGTTCCATTCCTGCTAATGCTGACCAGCAACCCCGTGCTGCTTGATCCAT
Organism: uncultured Nitrospira sp.; assembly: GCA_964485915.1. GTDB lineage: Bacteria > Nitrospirota > Nitrospiria > Nitrospirales > Nitrospiraceae > Nitrospira_D. The sequence continues at coordinate 621 of CAZAKX010000138.1, forward strand.
TTTGTCTAAACCTGCCATATGCCTGTTCTCTTCCCAGCAGCGTTGAAAGTATATTTGCAGCGTAGTAGTCACATCCTCTTCCCTCAGCTCGGCGTGTTCTGTTAACAAGGCATCAGTCTGACGTCGGGCCGTTTCATCACGATACACAAACGGCCGTGAATCTCGCCCGTCCTCTCGTCTGAATGGGAAAATGAAAACCGTACCTCGGGCTCCCTCTCCGTGACGATTGGCCCGCCCAGCCACTTGCACAATAGAGGGAAGAATCGGAAGCGCGCGCAGGATCACCTGAAAGCTGAGATTGACACCGGCTTCTAGGATTTGCGTGCACACCACAACGACAGGTTGCTTTGCCTGAAGCTGTTCACGGATTAGGTCGATTGTCGCTGCCTTGTGGCTCGCCAGCATCGCAGCCGTTAGACAATAAAGCGTTGGGTGCTCCACATGACCCTTTAGTAGACGATAGACGGTAGCCGTGTCACGAACAGAGTTGAGAACAATAGCGATGCCGCCACCCCTCGTTCGACATTGCAGGACTCGTTCGACTAGATCGGAAGCTGTCAGGGGGCAATCTTCATAACTGAGGCGAAATCTTCCCAATGGTGTCACTTGTGGAGCTAATGGAATGACTGGTTGCGTCAACCCGTCATTCGTGGGAGGTAACGTCGCGGTCGAGAACAATAGTTGGCATCCCCATTCTTGATTCATAAGCGCAAGGCCGCGCAAGAACACATTCCATACTGCCACGCTCACAATCTGTGGCTCATCCACGATCACAAACGAATTGTACAACGCTTCTGTTCTCAAGCACTCTTGCACCCGATCAGGGAATAGTGCCCTGAATAGCTGATTGAAAGTCGTTGCCAGAATTGGGGCTTGCCAGGTATCCAGCACATCGACGTCCTGATCATCTGCCGATTCGGCAAGAGTCAGATGATGATGTTGGAACACTTCCAGCCCAGTGGCCTCGCTAATCTCTTTCGCAGCTTGTGACAGAATGGAAAGGTAAGGCGCGACATAGATGATGCGGTTGCACCGACTAGTTCGACAAGCTTCAAGCGCAATTCGGAGACTTGTCAGAGTTTTCCCGTAACCGGTCGGCAGAAGCAATGTGAAGTACGTTCCCTGTGTATTGTGCCGATATCTTTGAACGGCAGCACGTTGCAACTCTCCTCGTTCGCGCACAAGTTCTGGATTTGCCCCTTCTTCAAGATTCCGGCTTGATAGTTCATCTAGGTATGCTTCAAGCCGTCGGAGGGCGCAATCTGCCTCGGTGGGGGATAATTCACAACGCTCGAACCTGCCAGCATCGTATCGGTCCGCACGGATCAACCGAGCAGCCACTTGCGGCAAACGGAATGCGTTGACTGACCCAGCGCCATTCAGATGTTGCCGAGCCAATTGGCGGAGTAACCTTTCTCGACCGACACGGAGCCGACGTCCCCATTCTGGGGCAAAGTTCTCAAGCCAGGCATGGAACTGCGGCCCATTAGCGTCAGACTCTGGAAAGTGCTTCCTGATTAGACTGAATAACCCATCTCCATCACAGGCGACAAACATATTCCAGAGATCGGAAGTGCGCCTAAATTCTTCCCACGGCGGAAGCACGTCGAGGTCATCAAGCTTCCCATGGTGATCATAGACGGCACGGGTCCAATCAAGCGCAATATCGTTGAAATGTTCACGCGATGTACGGTCTCTCGACCAAACATTATTCAGGGAGTCCGCGCAAAATGCAAAAAGCGCCGCGCCAAGCGGCGCGTGGGGAGGCCCCCGACGAAGACGCCCTGAAATGTATTCTTGCCAGGTCGCCTGGGCTTTGGCCGCGTCATGAAGCAGACCTGCTAGAAAAGCAAGACGATCGTCTGGCGCTCCACGAGGAGTCCCACAGCCACGGGCAACTGTTTCCAAATGCTTTATGAGAGGGAAGCGGCGGCCTCCTTGATCAGGGCGGGCAACGCACTGGTCAAATGGGACTACCATAGGCAGACTATCCCTTGGTCAGGAATCTGATAAAACTTCCACGGAGTATCAGCCATGGGAGTCGCTGGCAAGAATTGCAGAGCACCGCCTTTTACATCATATAGAAGGCTGATAGTGCCTCGGAACTTCCGTTCCCCAATGTGTTCCCACAAGACTCCGCCCACGCGGCCATATTCATTCCCCTCACGTGGCAACAAACGCTTAACCGCTAGAGAAGGCACCACAGTTTCGCATGTGAGCGGCGTATTCTCATCCACAGATGCCGGTTCCGGCAGGGGCGGAGTCGCAACCCACCTTGGAAACGTGAGACAGTACGCGGTGCCAAGATAGGTGTGATAGTGACTGTCTCGCGACTGGAGACGTACGCTCAATTCATCAGTATGCGGCCCTGTGTAGTAGATACGGTAGTGCGGTTTGACCACCAGCTCGATCGCCGTCAACCGATGGAAACTTCTTTCATCCCCGCCCGAAACCCAGCTCTTCCCATGCATGCTCATCTGCTGAGTGCTAGTTCGAACAGGAGCAAGAAGACGAATGCCGCAGCGGACCTCAATAGGCAATGAATCACGTCCGAGGATAGAGGCAGCCAGACCTCGCAGAGCTGTTCTTGTGATAAAGGGATATGTAGCTTGGGTACCCATCGTATCTGGGCGCCGAAAGTGGGCCATATCACCGCGAATCTCAAAGATCGCCACGTTCATGCCTTCGCTCTCCGATGAGGTTGCATCATCAATCCTCACTCAGGGCTATGCATTGGACCACTGTCCCTGCTCACCTGGTAAAGTTCCACTGAGCTTCAGCTTGGGATCCACCCAACGTCTCACTCGATGAATCTTGTCCTGGTTCTCGTTCAAGAGAGCTTGAAGCGCTGTAACATCAATGGAGATTTCACCCAAGGATGCGGGTGGACGACTGCCAAGCCAGTTCTCTCGACCGGGTTCTAAACGCAGTCCTTCTTCCAGATAGCCGATTCGGAAAAATGGATCCTTGTATTCCACATGAAGAAGCAATAAAGGTTGCTGGATACCCCGTCCACGAGCCTGCCGCAACAACGTGCCTTTCCACAGACCCTCAAGAAGCACCTCAACATCGTTTGCCCCCATTCGAGTATCGTTCGCAATCGAGGCATTTATCACCCCCGGCATGGCAAAAACGGCAAACGGAAGCATATAACTGGTCCATATCGTCCCCTGGGTAGCCCCGGTCTCTTCTCCCGTGTCCGCTTTTATCTCGACGTCCTTCGACGGCATGACAACAGTGCCCTGGACATATTTTGTCTCAACCGGATGTAACGAGTGTGTCCACCCGAACTGGACTGGTCCACACTTATTGAAAGCCCTTCCGCCAACGCTAAAGACTACGCCAAATACACGAGCATCAAACGCAGCAGCCAATAGTTCAGCCTCTCCAGCCGTCTTGGGATTCTTACCGGCACGCTCGATCAGTGTCTTGGCCAGACTGTCCCGGCCCATGAGTTTATTCCCTTCCGTGAATTCTTTTCGCACAAACACGAACATATCCTTTGCAGATCCTCCGTCGTCGTACTTGGCAAGCACATAGTCCCGCACATCTCGCTTGACACTCACATCGGACAGCGATATGCGACCGTCATCCTCGCCAAAGACACGCCGAGCATCGCTCTCACGCAAAGGGTCCCGATTGGGGATGCCGTCTTTGACGCATTTCACAAATAGAATCTCTCCCGTCCTCACCGCATTCTTGCTCATTGGCTGCTCCTTTCCCGATGCGTGGACCAACCTGGTCACCTCGAAGCCCTTGCATCCTCGCAAGCTGATTGGCCAGTCGTTTGTTTGTCATAGCCCTGCAGGGCATATCCGGACCAGAACGCAGACATGAAGGCATCGTGATTGGCTCGAACCGAATCCTGAAGGCGATCGAACTCGGCCAAGGTAACACCGACTCGCCGTCTGAAATCATCGGACAGTCGAAGCTTCTCGTACCGTACCGCGACATCGAACAGTTTGGTCAGCCCCCGTTTCCAGACGCCTTCTGGCGAGAGATCGCTCCCAAAGACCAGGACACGCTGCTTCAGGAAGTCCTTGCCCTCATGGCCGACCTTCGTGGCACTCCAATACCATCGCCCGAATTGCCGAAGAAGCGCACCGCACGCGAACCCTATTTCCGCAGGCGATGCGTATTGCAACTCATCCACCGGTCCATCGGCGATGGCCTTTAGCATCTCCTTCCACGGCCTCATAGCCATTTTGTCCCTCCTCTTCTCCGCATTGCTCAGCGCAAGCTCTCCTTGATAACGATCCACGAACTCCAGAAATGTGAGGTAAAAGATTACCTCGTCCACCAACTCGGCCATTGTATCGGGAAGTCCAGCGACCAGACTCTCCATACGACGCGCGGCATGGATCATAGGCCTGATTGGATCAAGTCGCTGACCGCGCAGTGCCATCTCCAGTTGCTGCCATATATGTGCACCACCGTATGCTCGAGCAAGGAGATAGGGAACAGAACGGTACACCTTTAGGTAATAACCTATTTGTTTGTCTGAAACGTGCGACCGCAGACTCTTGAACAGCATGACCGATGTCTCAGCGGTGTCATGTGCAATACTGTTCAGTTGGCGAATCGTCGAGGGAATCACATCCTGAATGATAGCCCGAAGGTGCACGTCACCTCGCCCGACGTCACCATGAAAATAAGCCAACGTTAGCCTGAAATCCGCCCGGTCGACTTTCTGAGGTAAAAACAAATCAAAACCGGTTACGGCATCCAAGTATCGTTCTAAAGCAGGGCCTTGCTTCTCAGGAAAGCTGAGCATCCCTTGAATCCCCGCAACAAGGTCCTGCTGAAGGTTTGGGTCTTTTAACGCCTCATCGTGCAAGGGGAGTAGGTAGGTGGAGCCTAGAATCGTAGGAAGATCGCTCAAGTTTCGACGAGAGACAGTATTATGCCCCTGGCGATCAGCAACTGGAGAGAACAGTTCGCGCGTGATGAGCGGCTGAACGCGCTTCGTCAGCTTGCCAAAAACGCACGCGCCAAGCGTTAGAGCGCGATAGCACCGATCGTCCAAGGCGATGCCCTCAACCATTAAGCTTTCATTGCCGCCGTAGGGCAGAGGACAGTTCCATTCGGGTAAGGCCCACGGCCACGCCTTACAGTAATAGGAAACGAGCGTCCCATCTTGCCCACAGATGGAACAAGAGCCCGTGCGAGTGCCAATGCTCTTACCTTCTTCGTTTTTCGCGGCCCAAACAGCTTCGAGGATACGGTCCAAGCGCGGGACGATGAAGTGGCCGGGGCGAAGCTTGCTAGTGCCGAGGTCGACCGGGCTGGACCGGTTGCAATACTCATACGCCGCCTTCTCACCTGTAACTGCTGCTAGGATCAATACTCCCAGAACCTTCTCACGGGGACCGATGGTTAATTTAGCGACTCCCGCATGAACAACTTCGGCAACCCTCTGCATCACAGACTCCTCAACAACAAAGCCAGGCGTCCGTTCGAGACGCCCTCTCAGAAAGCTCAACACCGAGTCTGCAGATTTGTGGAAATCCTGGATGTGTCGATCCCAACACGGATACACCGGTACGCCATACTGCCCCTGTGGATGAAGAGGATTTCCTCCAGTCGGCAGCACGAATGGCGCGCCTAGAGCACGTGTGGTATCAGGGAGAAAGTCTGTTTTACCTTCTTTCGTTTCTTCTTGTCCCCACACCTGCATCGGCAAAACAGCTGGATCGGCCGTGCTTCCCGGCTCTGGCAGTTCCACGACAAACACGTGCCGGAAAAAGTTCTTTACCTTGGCATCATTAACGTCGGATATCAGTTCAAGAATTTCCCCTGCACTCAGACCGCCATCCAATAACGGCCGGCCAAGTCGAATCAAGTCCTCGATGATCACCAGTTACCTCACCGAAAAGATGGCCCGTTAAACCGTTCTGCCGTTCCAAATCCACGCGAGACCGATTTGCCGATCCCAATTCTATCTGGAAGCAAGAAATTCACCTGAAAAGCGCCGACGAAACCCGTCATAGGCACTCCTTTCAGCGAAGTGCAGACTGGCTGTAGGCGACGACAGTCCGCTTGTAACCGCACGGCGACTCGATGCCCAAATGCCTTCGCGAGCGACAGGCAATTTCCCACGAGGATGCTTTCCAACAGAGCTACGCGTTCTGTCTGCGATTGTGCTTTCCTGTGTCGTCGTTCGTTCTCCTGATTTAACGCCAACCAAGGCGTCAGAAAGTGATACTTCACCGGTTCGGTCGTTTCTCCTAACCGATCCGTACGTCGGACAATGGACGACTCCAGCACAAGCAACTCGTCCATTCCGATTTTGGTCCGGTCCACCTCTAACCATAGCCTTGTCAGTAACTCGCTGCCCTCAGCAAGGCCCAATAACAGCGGGGCGTGATCTAAGATTTTGTACTGGACTCGAGGATAGTCGTAGACCACCGACCCGTCAGGGCGATGTTGATGGAGTGACACTTCTTCGGTAAATGCCCTTCCGAAAAATCCCCGGAGTAGAGGCGTTTGACTCGATCGAAGGTCCTTCTCAAGACAAAGGCGAAATTCTGTCACATCAATCCGCAACAGATTATCCACACTCTAACTCTTTGAGCCTGCCGCATCTTTCATTATCTTTCCGCATCTGGGCCTCAAGCCCGCTCCCGCACTCTCTCCCAATCCCCTGAGCGCACCCCCTCATCCAAACCCTCTCCATGTCCCATTGCATTAGGCCGCGCAACGGCCGCCCGGGCGAGGGAACCTGACGCCCTCTCGCGCCATGGCAGAAATAGTCAGCCCGCGTTCCGCAGACGGATACGCCTTTCCACATAAGAAAGCAACTGAGTTATGAGGCCAATGAGTGCATTTTCTATTTTCGCCAGCCGTTCCCCTCCAATCATGCAAAGGGCACCGCAAGGTCATACGACTCCGGCATATGCGCTTCCAGATCATGGATGGCGAACGATCCATCGTCATTCCGGCGGACATGGGCCAGATAGTCAGCCATTCTTGCTTCCCATAAGAAGATTTGGAGCAGAGAACCAACCTAATCCGTTACCGC
>CAZAKX010000139.1:0-7637 GCA_964485915.1 uncultured Nitrospira sp.
TTTTGTTTGCATAAGGGCATTCATTGCATTTCTGATAGGCGGTCTTGCTGACACAGCCAATTGGTGCGAGCGGGCCATCAAGGAGACGTATGACGTGACCAAGCGTGATCTCCCTGGGCTGTTTGATCAGCGTATAGCCACCTTTGATACCCCGCCGGCTTGCGACGAGCCCAGCTCGTTTAAGAGTGAGGAGAATCTGCTCCAAGAATTCGATCGGGATGTGTTGGTGATCCGCAATTTCATGGCGCTGTAAGGTAGTTTTCCCATGTGCGACCGTGAGTTCAAGTAAAGCCCTGAGGCCGTATTCGCTTTTTTTTGACAGTTTCATGAATGGTTTAATACATAACTAACTTAGTCAACAAGTGTAACAATAGAGGAAAGAGAAGCGATTCGTCAAGCTGAAAGGAACCAGGGAGCTTCACATCTGTTGCTCTGTTCGATGAGTATCTGTTGGTTCTTCATATACAACCATAAAGAGTGAGTGATCTGTTTCCTTGACAGTGGAAAAGCATTCTTGCTAGCCTGCGATTCTCTAATGTAAACATCCAGTCATCTCTCCCGACCAAACAGTAGGTTCTGTGAATTTTCAAGACCTTATTCTCGGCCTTCATCGATTCTGGGCCGATCAGAATTGTGTCATCCATCAACCATATGACATGGAAATGGGTGCTGGGACATTTCATCCGGCCACATTTCTGCGATCGCTCGGGCCGGAGCCATGGCGGGCGGCCTATGTGCAACCATGCCGCCGCCCAACGGACGGCCGCTATGGTGAAAACCCCAACCGTCTTCAGCACTACTACCAATATCAAGTCGTCTTGAAGCCTGCTCCCGCCAACATTCAGGAGTTGTATCTCGACAGTCTCGCTCAGCTGGGGATCAATCCCAAGCATCACGACATTCGCTTTATCCAGGATGATTGGGAATCCCCGACGTTGGGGGCGTGGGGGCTGGGGTGGGAAGTACGGCTTGATGGGATGGAGATTACCCAGTTTACCTACTTTCAGGAGATTGGTGGAGTTGAACTCAGTCCGATCACGGGCGAGATCACCTATGGCACTGAGCGCATTGCGATGTACTTGCAGGAAGTGAATAACGTCTTCGATCTGGCTTGGACCGAGAGCGTCACGTATCGAGACATTCATCACGAAACCGAAGTGCAAGGTTCTCGATACAATTTTGAACAAGCGGACGTGCCGATGCTCATGCACGCGTTTCAGGCGAATGAAGCGGAATGCAAACGGTTGCTTGCGCAGGCCGACCAGCGTGTGACATTGCCGGCGTATGACTACTGCATCAAGTCGTCGCATCTGTTCAACCTACTCGATGCCCGCGGGGCGATCAGCGTCGCTGAACGCACGGGCTACATTGCCAGGGTGCGGGCGTTGGCCAGACAATGTGCCGAGCGTTATCTCGACGAGCGAGCCGCAATGGGACATCCACTATCGAATCTTGAAAGTAGAATCATGAAGGCGGGTAGGTCTCGTTCGAAGGCCGGAGCCAACCGAACCTAACAGGTTATGGGGACTCAAAAGAAACCAGGACGCCGGAACGCCCCGCCGAAACACAACAGGGGGACCTCCACACCTTCCGTGGCCGAACTGTTGCTGGAAATCGGTGTCGAAGAACTGCCGTATCAGTTCATCGTTCCCGCACTGACCTCACTCAAGGAATCAGCCGAATGTCTATTCAATAATCAGCGACTCACTTTTCAGACTGTTCGAACCATGGGCACGCCACGCAGACTGACAGTAGTAATCGATGGTCTGGCGACGAAACAAACCTCCATAACGAAAGAGGCGATGGGGCCGTCGAAGGCCGTCGCGTTCGACCAGACTGGACAGCCGACTAAAGCCGCCTTGGGATTTGCCGCAGGGCAGAGTGTCGCCGTTCAAGATCTTCAGGTTCGTCAGACTCCGAAGGGCGAGTACCTGTTTGCGGTGAAACATGAAGAAGGCCGTGCGACTGCCGCCATGCTGCTTGAGACACTTCCGCAATTGGTATCGGGCCTCGCCTTTCCCAAAGCGATGAAATGGAACGACGCCGGCGTGCGCTTTGCCCGTCCGATCCGGTGGGTCACGGCGTGCTATGGAGGCTCGGTGCTTCCTATCGAAGTGGCCGGCATCAAAGCATCGAATCAGACGAGAGGCCATCGAGTCTTGGGCGGAGGGAAGTGGGTCGCTGTTCGGGATGCTGCCTCCTATATCAGCACATTGGAGCGCCAAGGCGTCATCGTTGACCCACAGCGCCGCCGCAACTTGATCGAAGAACAAATTGCCGCCATGTGCCACAAGACCGGATTTCAGCTCAACGACGACGAGGCCTTGCTTGACCAGGCGGTGTATACCACGGAGTGGCCCTGTGTCGTTCTCGGAAATTTCAAACCTGACTATTTGGCGGTTCCACCAGAAGTTCTCATGACATCGATGAAAGAACACCAAGGGTTCTTCTCAGTAAAGGACAAGAAGTCCGGCAAGCTGGGGGCTCATTTCATTGCCGTTGTGAACAACCGTGTCAAGGATATTTCCCTCATTCGAGAAGGTAACGAGCGGGTGCTGGCGGCGCGATTGGCCGATGCCAAATTCTTTTTCGACGAAGATCGGAAGGTGCGGCTCGAAGAGCGGACGAAGAAGTTAGGTGGAGTGATGTTCCACCAGAAGCTCGGCACGATGGCGCAAAAACAGGAGCGGGTGAAAAAATTGGCTGGCTTCATCGCCGCGCACGTGGCTTCCGGACAAGATGAATTACGACAAATTTGTGAGCGGGCGGCATCGTTGTCCAAGACGGATCTCCTGACCGGCATCGTGGGCGAGTTTCCAGAGCTGCAAGGCATTATGGGTGGCGAGTATGCTCTGCATGATGGAGAGTCGACTGCAGTGGCCCAGGCCATTCGAGAACAGTATCTTCCCAAGGCGATTGAAGGGGAGTTGCCGAAAACAATGCCTGGACAGATTCTCTCTCTGGCCGATCGGCTGGATTCCATCGCGGCATTCTTCCACGTTGGCATTGTGCCCACAGGATCAGAGGATCCCTTTGCGCTTCGGCGGCATGCGACGGCGATTGTGCGTATCTTGCTTGAAGGGAATCTTCGATTAGATCTGCGGAAATACATTGATCATGCGAAAAACTTGGTTTCTGATGACGGCATTAAGGGAGTTCAAGATTCGGAAAAACTAGGCCGGCAGCGAATCACGGACTTCATATTTGAACGCGTTCGGCACTATGTCCGGATCGTGCATGGTCTACGTGACGACATCATCGACTCGGTGCTGAAGTCAGCCTGTGACACGCCGGTGGATCTTGTCGATCTTGTGCAGAAAATGAAGGCCGTGCAGACGGTAACGAGGAAGCCGGAGTTCGATCCCTTGATCGTCGGTTTCAAGCGGGCGCATCGGCTTGTGGAGAAAGAACAGTGGGAACGTCAGCAAGTCGAGACGGCGAAGTTTCAACACCCGTCTGAATCGGCGCTTCACAAGGCAGTCGTGGAAGAGCGAGGGAAGATGGGTTCGGCCTTAGAGAGTGGTGACTATGGCAAGGTGCTGGAGTCGTTGGTCAGGCTCAAAACGGTCATCGATGACTTTTTCGCAGCTGTGATGGTCAATGCAGAAGAGCAGGCTATTCGCAGCAATCGACTGTCGTTGCTGAAAGAGGTTGATGAGTTATTCATGTCATTCGCGGACTTTTCCCAGATTATGGTACAAGGGCGGTAGGTCGAGTTGGACGGAAACAGATCGGCTCTCGCGAGGATCGGACGGAACGGGAGTGGTCATGGATCAGCCGGTGACGGAGGAATCCCGTCGAGCGGACAAGATCCGACGATTTTCTTTCGCCATCTCGCTGGCGCTGATCGTGGTCTGCAATGCCATTCTCTGGGGTGGGTTCAGACTGAGTGGCATCAATTTGGATGACTTGGTGAAGACCCCGGATCTGTTCAATGCCAAGCATGATGTGTGCCTTCGGTTGACCTGGCAGTCGTTACCGGGTGCGAATGAGCCAGTTCGGCTCTGTTCAGAATGGCTTAATCTTTCCGACCCTAGTGGGAAACCACACTACCTCCAGCCTGATACGAAGCTGAAGAAGGGGCTTGACGGCCAGTACTATGTCGATCAAGGTGTTCAGGCTGACTATCGGCTCTTGCTGCTGATGCTGTTTGTCACTGCTATTATCATCGGGGGCGTACGGGCGAAGTGGTTCTTGGTGAATCGCTATCGGCTCCGTTTGGAATCGATGGACGGTCGTCGCGCATCGCCCGTTCATTGATACGCACTCTTCCTGGAAGGAGAAGTTACGTGGCAAAGAAATACGTCTACTATTTCGGCGATGGGAAAGCCGAGGGCACGTCCAACATGAAGGAGCTGCTCGGTGGAAAAGGCGCGGGGCTGGCTGAGATGACGAATCTTGGTATTTCCGTCCCGCCTGGCTTCACGATCACGACTGAGGCCTGCATCGAGTACTACAAGCAGGGGAAGAAATATCCTCCTGGAATGTGGGAGGCCACGTTGGCCGCGCTCAAGCGCGTGGAGCGGTCGATGGGCATGGGGTTCGGCAATCCGGAGAAGCCGTTACTGGTGTCCGTGCGATCCGGTGCCCGCGCATCGATGCCGGGCATGATGGACACGGTGCTCAACGTAGGCCTCACGCTGAAGACGGTTGAAGGGCTTGCTGCCAAGACGAAAAACGAGCGGTTCGCCCAGGACAGCTATCGTCGTTTTGTGACGATGTTCGGCAGCATCGTCATGGGAGTGCCTCGCGAACATTTCGAAGCGATTCTGAACCATAAGAAAGAAGAGATGAGCGTCTCCCACGAGACGCAATTGGACGGGCGGGCCTTGCGGGATCTCGTCGGGCGATTCAAGTCCTTGATCAAGGAGGAAACCGGGAAGGAATTTCCGGACGATCCACACGAGCAGCTGAGGATGGCAATCAACGCGGTCTTCTCGTCGTGGAACGGTGCGCGCGCCATCACCTATCGGCGGTTGAACGGCATTCCGGACCATTGGGGAACCGCCATCAACGTGGTCGCGATGGTGTTCGGCAACATGGGCGATACCAGCGGGACCGGTGTGGCGTTCACCCGTGATCCGAATACCGGTGAGCATACATTCTTCGGCGAATGCCTGATGAATGCGCAGGGCGAAGACGTCGTGGCCGGTATCAGAACGCCCTTGCCGGTCAATGCGCTGGCCAAGAATGTCCCAGCTGCATACAAGGAACTCGAACACACCTATAAGAAGCTTGAGAAACATTACCGAGACATGCTCGACCTGGAATTTACGATCCAGGAGGGCAAACTCTATATGCTGCAAACCCGTGTCGGAAAGCGGACCGGGATCTCGGCGGTGCGTATCGCCGTTGAAATGGTGAAAGAAGGATTGATCACGAAGCGCGAAGCGGTGCAACGGGTTGGTCCGGATCAGCTCGCGCAGTATCTCTATCCGATCTTCGATACCCGATCTGAAGCGGGTTCGACCCCATTGGGGAAGGGATTGCCGGCCGGACCTGGAGCGGCGGCAGGAAAGATTGCCTTGACGCCGGATCGTGCGGTCGACATGAAGGCAGCTGGGCACCGGGTGGTGCTGGTTCGTGATGAAACCAGCCCCGACGATATTCATGGCATGAACGCCGCGTCTGGGTTTGTGACGGCGCGAGGCGGAATGACGTCTCATGCTGCGGTTGTGGCGCGACAGATGGGTAAAGTCTGCGTGGCCGGCTGCGAAGCAGTCGAAGTCATCGATACCCAATCGGTGCGCATCGGGTCGAAAGTGTTCCGTGAAGGCGACTACCTGTCCGTGAACGGGTCGACCGGGAACGTGTATGACGGCGACATTCCTGTCATGGAATCCGAGATCATTCAGGTGGTGCAGGGGAAGCTGGATGCGAAAAAGTCGCAAAAATATCAGCTCTTCTCGACCCTCCTCTCATGGGCGGACAGTGTGCGGACGATGAAGGTGCGGGCGAATGCCGATGTGCCGGACCAGGCCAAGATCGCCCGAGGGTTCGGTGCCGAAGGGATCGGGCTTTGCCGCACGGAGCATATGTTCTTCGCCGAAGACCGAATTCCGATCATGCAGAAAATGATTCTGGCCAGGACGAAAGAGGATCGGGAAAAGTATCTGGAGCAGTTGTTGCCGCTGCAGAAGCAGGACTTTATCGGGCTGTATCGTGAGATGGAGGGGTTCCCGGTTACCATTCGCTTGCTCGATCCGCCGTTGCACGAGTTTTTGCCGAAGCGCGAAGAACTGATGGTGGAGATCGCCCAGCTCGAGTTGACCGGCAAGGACGGGGCCAAGTTGGAAGAGCAGCGTCGTTTGCTCGCGCGTGTTGAAGAGCTGCATGAATTCAATCCGATGCTGGGGCTGCGCGGATGCCGGCTGGGCATTACGATGCCCGAGATCACGCGTATGCAGGCGCGCGCCATTATCGAGGCGGCCTGTGAGCTGGCCAAAGAAGGCAAGAGAATCGTTCCGGAGATCATGATCCCGCTGGTGGGCATGGTAGCGGAAATGAAGTCGCAGAAGGATCTCATCCGCGAAGTCGCGCAAGAGACTATGAAGCGCTACAATGTGAAACTCTCGTATCTTGTCGGGACGATGATCGAGTTGCCGCGCGCCGCCGTGACTGCCGAACGGATTGCCGAAGAGGCCGAGTTCTTTTCGTTCGGGACGAATGACCTAACCCAGACGACCTTCGGATTCTCTCGCGATGACGCGGCGAAGTTCATCGACCACTATCGAACGGTGAAGATCATGGATGCGGATCCCTTCGCCACGCTCGACCGAGAAGGCGTGGGGTTATTGATGAAGACAGCCATCGCAGGAGGGCGTACGTCACGGCCTGGGATCAAGCTTGGCATCTGCGGCGAACACGGCGGCGATCCGAGTTCCGTCGAGTTTTGCCATCAGCTCGGGTTGGACTATGTGAGCTGTTCGCCCTTCCGTGTGGCCATCGCGCGGTTGGCGGCGGCACAGGCAGCGATCACCGCAGCAGACGCCAAGCCGGCAACATCCAAGCAAATCGTGACGGCGCGTGCCAAGAGGGTGAAAACCAAGAAGACATCGCAGTCTGTGAAGAAAGCCAAGCCGGCGCCCAAGCGGCCTTCAGGTAGCCGCAAGAAACGGTGACGGACCGCACACGAGATCTCCACTATATGATCCTGGCGCTTCGTCTTGCGGCGAAGGGCCAGGGAACGGCAAGCCCGAATCCGATGGTCGGTGCCTTGGTGGTTCGCCAAGGTCGAATCGTGGGCCAAGGGTTCCACCTCAGACCCGGAACCCCTCATGCAGAAATTCTCGCGCTCCAGCAGGCGAGCGAGCAAGCTCGAGGCGGCACGCTCTATGTGACGCTTGAGCCATGCTGCCATTTCATGAAGCGGACTCCTCCTTGTGTCCCTGAAATCCTTCGCTCCGGTGTCCGCCGTGTCGTGATTGCGATGCGGGATCCAAATCCATCCGTAAAGGGAAAAGGAGCCGCTGCGCTTAGGCGGGCCGGACTCTCAGTCACGATTGGGGTTGCTCTGCGAGAGGCGGAAAAACTCAACAACGCCTATTGCCATTGGATGAAGACAGGCCGTCCCTATGTGACGCTCAAAGCAGGGATGACGCTTGATGGAAAGTTGGCTACAGCTTCTGGTGAGTCTC